>NZ_OY760905.1:2513646-2827852 GCF_963664135.1 uncultured Acetobacterium sp.
AGCTGATGGTATTAGTCGTCGGTATCTTATCTTATAGTGTATTGACACTCGGTGCTTATAAAAAATCGGTAAGATCTTTTGAAGCATTGGATTTGTAGGGAGAAAGGAGAAGAGGGTTTAAATGAATGATAAATATCAGACAAATGGGGATTTAATCGACCAGCAGAGTGCGGCATTTATAAGCTCGGTTGATGATGAAGGATTTCCCAATACAAAAGCGATGTTGCCACCAAGGAAAAGAGAAGGAATACGAACATTTTATTTTACGACTAATACGTCTTCGATGAGAGTGGCACAATATCGCGGTAATCCTAAGGCATGCATATATTTTTGCGATAAAGATTTGTTTCGTGGGATAATGCTTAAAGGAACAATGGCGATTCTAGAGGATGTTAAAAGCAAAGAGATGATATGGCGGGATGGCGATACAATGTATTATCCAGGGGGCGTAACAGATCCTGATTATTGTGTTTTGAAATTTACTGCTGAAACGGGAAGATTTTATAGTGATTTTAACTCAGAGGAATTCAATATAGTATAATATATAGTATTGTTTTTACATAAAGTAATTTGCTGTTGGCGACTAAGACAAGGAAAAAATAAGCCACCCTTCCGGTTTGGCAGTGCCAGCGTTCCAAAAGGGTGGCCAAATGATTTAAAGTGAGGGTATCACGTTTCGTTTATTTTTTAACCACCGGTATCCAAACTTCATATTGTACATTTTGCG
The DNA here is from genome assembly GCF_963664135.1 of uncultured Acetobacterium sp. Taxonomy (NCBI): domain Bacteria; kingdom Bacillati; phylum Bacillota; class Clostridia; order Eubacteriales; family Eubacteriaceae; genus Acetobacterium; species uncultured Acetobacterium sp. The sequence goes on from NZ_OY760905.1 coordinate 2,514,374, forward strand.
GATCGGGATTGATGTAAACTTCGATGTCCGGGGCATTGCCGTATTCATACCCAGAAGTTGGCAGCCACTCGGTGACAATGCGTCGCTCCAATTCTTGAATGGACAGGTTTGTTCCACTGCCGGCGAAGATCGCCCAGGTGGCAGCCGGAACCGTGTACTCTTCCAGGCTGCTGTTGATGTCTTTGGTACTGGAAACGGCGATCAAATACTTCCATTCCTCGGTGTCATTGCAGATACTGACCCCCAGCAATCCCATTGGCTGCTGATCCATCATCGCAGCCAATTTGGGAATCGTCCCATCTGTGGCAGCCGTCTGCCACATTTGCGGCACAATTTCAAAGTTTTTTTCAATTTCTTTGTGTAAAGGCTGCCCAGTTCCAATAATTCGAAAGGCTGCTTTCTGTTCAATTCTGTAATTCATTTCTTCTGCTCCTTTAATTGTAATTTTGAAGCTGATCGGCGGATAAGCACGGAGCGCAACCCCACCTTCCTTAACCAGTGAAGGGGCGATCCCGTGAATACTTTTAAATGCCCGGTTGAATGCGGTGGGCGACGTATAACCATATTTCAAAGCCACATCAATGATCTTGTCGTCACTGCCTTGAAGATCAACGGCGGCCAGTGTCATTCGCCTGCGACGGATGTATTCAGATAAGGGAACATCGGCCATATAGGCAAACATCCGCTGAAAATGATACGTCGAGCAACAGGCAACGGCGGCAACTTGATCATAGTTAAGCTCTTCGGTAATATTTTCTTCAATATAGTTTATGGCTTTATTCAGTCGTTCAATCCATTCCATTTATTCAGCTCCTTAAGACAATTATAGTGTTTTTAAATTATCTGTCCTCTCTTTTCATGTACAAATTAGCGAGTTGGTGTATTATATAATATGATAAAATAAACAGATATGCAAGTATTGCGACTAAATGAATTATAGTCAATGACCACCTAATCAAACAATTAAAAATTGGAATGCTTAATTATATGATTAGGTAGCTCTCAGGCAATAAGTTGAACGAGCAGGGAAGGAAAAACTATGGAAACTCGAAAACCAAAGACAATTGATGACTATATTGCAGCGTTTCCGGAAGCGGTACAGGAAAAACTAAAGCAGCTCCGGGAGACCATCCAGGCCGCCGCACCGGAAGCGTCTGAAAAGATAAGCTACCAAATGCCAACCTTTTACTTAAATGGCAACTTGGTCCATTTTGCTGCGTTTAAAAACCATATCGGCTTTTATCCGACACCGTCAGCGATGGAGCAATTTAAAGAACCGCTTTCGGTTTATCAGCAGGGAAAGGGATCGGTCCAATTTCCCATGAGTGAAGTGTTGCCGCTTGATTTGATCACCGAAATGGTTAAAGCACGGGTCCTTGAAAATCAGAGCAAGGCCGAAGCAAAGAACCATTATCCAGCGAAAAAAAACAAAAAGCCGGAGCATCAGGCAGCCACCAAAGAAAAACTAATCATTCTGGGAACCGGGAATGCAGCGGTAACGAAATGTTACAATACCTGTTTTGCCATCCAAAAGAATGAAGAATTTTTTCTGGTTGATACAGGCGGGGGTAATGGGATTCTGACCCAATTGGAAAAAGCGGAGATTTCATTGGATCAGATTCACGAAATATTCATCAGTCATGAACACACTGATCATCTGCTGGGGATTATTTGGCTCATTCGGATGATTTCAGCCCGGATGAAAAACGGCTCTTATCAAGGGATTTTAAATATTTACTGCCATGCCGAGTTAAAGAAAACCATCTTGACGATTGTGAAATTAACGATCCCGGATAAGTTTGTCAAAATGATCGGCGACCGAATTTTATTCCATCAGGTAAAAGACGGAAAAGTTCAGGAAATTCTGGGATATCCGGTGATGTTCTTTGATATTCGATCAACTAAAGCCAAACAATTCGGGTTTTCACTGAAACTGGAATCGGGCAAAAAACTGGTCTTTTTGGGAGACGAACCCTATCGTGAACACGAATATGACTATGCATATCAAGCCGATTGGCTACTGCATGAAGCCTTTTGTCGTTATGCGGATCGGGAGCAGTTCTTACCCTATGAAAAAGATCATACGACCGTTAAAGAGGCTTGTGAAACCGCCGAAACGTTGGAAGTCGCCAATCTGATTCTTTATCATACCGAAGATAGCAACCTGGCCAAGCGAGCCGTTTTATATAAGCAAGAAGGCAGCGGTTACTATCAGGGAAATCTCTACGTACCGGACGATTTAACAGTTTTTGATTTGTAATAAAACAACCGCAAAAGTAGTTGTTAAATAGGACGGAAGGCGACAGCAGGTGAAGTTTGGAAAAACGAGCTGCATTTATCAACATATCTTGTGGAGATCTAAAATTGCAAGAACAAGATCATCGTGGATCGGTCATGCGTTTAAGGTGCTTTAAATGCTTCTTAAACACATTTAAATACAACATTGTTGGACTGTGAAATAGCGAAATGCACCATTTAAAACCGGAAAAATACCGATAATTAGCCATATTCATGGGGTCATATAAGTCCCGGCAAAAATTCTTTAATAAAACTATTGCATTTTGGTGGTGCTTAAAGCTTTGAAATGGTGTATAATACAATAAGAACATATAAAAAGCGGAGGTAGTTATGAATAAGTTACAGTTGGAACGAATGAAAAATGATAACGGATTTATTGCGGCCCTTGATCAAAGCGGCGGCAGCACACCAAAGGCACTGGCAATTTATGGCATTCCCAAAGAAGCTTATGCTGATGAGACAGAGATGTTTCAATTGGTCCATGAAATGCGGTCAAGAATTATGAAAAGTCCAGCTTTTACCAAAGATAGAATTCTGGCGGCGATCCTGTTTGAAAAAACAATGGATTTAAAAGTGGATGATAAATACAGTGCTGATTATCTTTGGGAAACGAAAGGAATCGTCCCAATTCTAAAAGTGGATAAGGGTTTATTAGATTTAGAAAATGGTGTTCAATTAATGAAACCGATTTCAGATCTTGATGCATTACTCATTCGCGCCAAAGAACGACATATCTTTGGGACCAAAATGCGTTCGGTTATAAAAGAAGCCAATCCAACCGGCATCAAAGCAATCGTCGACCAACAGTTTGAAGTTGGCAAAGCGATTGTCGCAGCCGGTTTTATTCCAATTTTAGAGCCCGAGGTAGATATTCACACACCCAATAAAAAAGAGGCGGAAGCAATCCTCAAACAGGAAATTATTGAGCATTTGAAATCATTGGATGCAAACTGCCAAATCATGTTTAAACTGACCATTCCCGATGTTGATAATTTCTATGCAGAGATCATGACCGATCCAAATGTCGTCAGAACGGTTGCGCTATCGGGAGGATATTCCCGAGAAGAATCAAATGAAAAATTGGCAAAAAATCACAACCTCATTGCCAGCTTCTCAAGAGCACTAACGGAAGGATTAAATGCCAGCCAAAGTGAAGACGAATTTAACAGCATGCTAGATCAATCGATTCAATCGATTTATGATGCATCGATCAAATAAAAATAACGGATATTCCAGGTTAATCTCGAAAACAGAAAATCTAATATCATCTGATGATGTTAGGTTTTCTGTTTTTTTATTTAATGACATGGGGAAAGGTTTGCGGATCAGATTAATCGATTATTCACTTAATAATTTTTCAATATCCTTCTCAATTTTTGCGGGCACATCGGTTGGCGCATAGCGTTTGATCACCTCACCCTTGCTATTTACTAAGAATTGGTGAAATTCCACTTAATATTCGAACCCAACATTCCGCCCTTTTCTTTTTTCAAATAGGTGAACAAATTGGAGCATTAATATTTTGTCTGATCGAGTGCCATTTCGTTCGTCATACCCATCACAACATGATATAATAAAAAAAAGAAGCGGAAGAGTTTAAGTGATCGGCTGATAGTCTGGCCTCATGAAGGGTGCGCTCAGACTCTTCGAAATACAAAGAGGAGGCGTTCATAATGGAAGAAAAATTGATTGCACCCTGCGGAATGAACTGCAGTTTGTGTGTCAGCTACCAGTCACAGAAGTATGATTTAAAAAAGCAGGGATTTAATCGAAAATACTGTCCCGGCTGTATTCCAAGAGGTGAAAACTGCATCCATATGGGTGGTCAGTGTGAGCGTTTAAAAAACGGTAGTGTCCGTTTTTGCTATGAGTGTGAAACCTTTCCCTGCAAACGCCTAAAAGCATTGGATAAGCGCTACCGGTCCAAATATCACATGAGCATGATTGAAAATTTGAAAGCCATTCAGAAAGATGGCATGGACAGCTTTCTCAAAACAGAAGCGGAAAAATGGGCATGTTCTCAATGCGGCAAGCCGATCTGCTGTCACAATGGTCTTTGTCTGAAGTGTGATCTTGAGATCCTCCGGCAAAATAAAAAATATCGCTGGAATGAGGAATAATGGAGCTCGCTGTACGGAATCAAACCAGCAGCTTACTTTTGGCTTGTGTTAAAGAAAAGCATTCTACAGAATAAGGTTAATTTATGTTAAAAAACGAATTGGTCAGCAAAGCCATCGGTTATATCGTAGAAAATTTAAATCAGGAAATTACGCTCGCAGATGTTGCCGCCTATTGTCATCTTTCCAAGTATTATTTTAGCAGAGTTTTCAAAGCCGAAACAGGGGAAAGTGTCTACGCCTTTATCAAGCGCTTGAAAATGGAACAAAGCGCCATCGAAATGAAGCTCGGTAAGAATAAATCCATTACGGATATAAGTGTTAACTACGGATACAGCTCATCAAATTACAGCTCAGCTTTTAAGAAACACCATCATATTTCGCCGGCTGAATTTCGCAAAACGGTGAATGCAAACTGTGCGCCCCACCCTTTTATACTGGATAAACTGGCAAAATTTCAATCATTTGAAGACTACAATCAACGGATCGAAATCAAAGAACTGGATGATTTGTTGGTAATTTATGAACGGTATCTGGGAAATTACCTTGAGCTGGGAAATAATTTTTATGAATTCACAGAAAAATATAAAAGCTACTTTAAAGCAGATACCCTTCTGATCGATCGTTTTTTTGATGATCCGTCCATTACCGATGTCGGCCAATGCTTGTACGATATCGGTATGACGGTGGATACGAACTGTCGGCTTGACAATGTCATGACCATTCAAGGCGGAAAGTTTGCCGTTTACCGTTTTGATGGGGTGATTACGGATATCTATGAAGTGCTCCAGGGCATCTTTAATATTTGGCTACCAAACAGCCGTTATGAAATGGATGAACGCTACGGATTGGACATTTACCGAAAGATGGACCGGGATAACCGACATGTCATTATGGATTTATGCATTCCAATTAAATAGTGCAAGAATAATAGAGCAAGAATTCAGAAGTATTAAAACTGATTTTTCCATATAATGAAAACAGTCATCGGGACAGGCTCTGATTTGATAGACAACGGCTGGTCTCAATGAATAAATCTTAGGCATTTGCGAAATTAAATAACAATGAACAAAGCTCACGGAACTTTCGCAATTACCTATCAATAAATCAAAAATGGAGGAATTTAGGATGTTTGATATTAGAAAAATTCAGGAACAAGTCATTTATGCGGCGGTTAAAGAAGCGAGCAATGAAGAAACGGCTAACGAAATTGTCTACGGACCCGATGGCAACGGTCAGCTAGAGGATAATCCGACCTGGGTCAAAGCGACAATGAAACGACTGGAAAAGCAGTTTGATCAACCGACCGTTCGTCAGCTGAGACGCAATTGTCAATGCGGTTATGGGATGGATGAGAAATTGACGCTTGTTAAAGAACTGGTCGAGGCCTCTTCAAGCCTGGAAGAATTCGGGAAGCTGGACAAAGCAAAAGCGGCCGGGCTGTATTGTGAGAACGGGGAACTCTATCTGCAGTTTCATTTTTGCCCCTGCCCCATGTTGGAAGAGGTTGATCGGTTGGAGACCAATACCTGGTGCCAATGCACCACTGGTTACAGCAAGGTTCTTTTTGAAAAAGCATTTAAGTGTCCGGTAGAGGTAACGTTGTTAAAGAGTATCAAAATGGGTGACGACAAATGCTTAATGAAAGTCATTCCCCAAGGAACGATTTGGAAATAAGATTAATGGTAAAGTTAGAACAAATGACCCTGATTCATCCTGTGAAAACGGATAGATCAGGGTCATTTGTCGCGATACTGGTGTTTTTCTTGTCGTTGGTCAGCCGTCAGATTATCCTTATAGCAACATAATATAAGATGTAGGATAGACTTCAGATGCTTATTTTAATTGTTAACCTAACTACGGTACTGGAATTCTCATGAAAATGGGACGTTTTGTTTGTCATGTAAACAACAACATGATACAATGAAAAAAATACAGACAGGCTGATTCGTTTGCCGAGAGGCAATCCTGATGAAAAGTTTAACCGAAATTTTTGCGTTGCTTTAGGTATTGTTTTAGACATTATTTTAAGTACTCGTGTGGGAACAATTATCATCGGAATCAAGCGAGCAAAAAAATAAAAAGTTGTCAGGTTATCCTTAATTTAATTGGTGCGTATTGAATGAGTTTTTTGTTTTAAGGAGAGAAAGATGAAGAGAAAAGTAATCGCAATGTGCATAACTTTAAGTGTGCTTTTTTTGTTGACGGCTTGCTCAGCAGGAGAAAAGACAGCATTGGATCCCAAAAACCCAGTTTCAATTACCTTATGGCATTATTACGTGGGTGATAATAAAATTGCTTTGGAAAAAGCGGTGGATCAATTTAATAAAACCATCGGCTCGGAAAAAGGGGTGGTTGTTAGTGCCGTCGCCAAAGGCAGTATTGCCGAACTGGAAAAAGCGGTTACCGATTCGGCCAAGGGCGTCATCAATGCGGAACCCATGCCAGATCTATTTTCAGCTTATCCAGATAAAGCATTAGAAATTGATCAAATGGGAAAACTCTGCGATTTGAATGATTATTTATCAAAAGAAGAAAAGAGCCACTATGTTGAAGAGTTTTTGAAGGATGGACAATTTGATGGCGATCGTCAGTTGATTCTACCCATTGTCAAAAGCACCGAATTGCTGTATATCAATCAGACCGCCTGGAACGAATATGCCGCCGCCAATGGTGTGGATGCCCAGAAATTAACCACCTGGGAAGGCGTGTATGAAGCTGCCCGGGGGTTTTACCAATGGACTGATGCGAAGACCCCCGAAACAGCTTGGGATGGCAAAAGCTTTATGGGAATTGACTCCCTTGCCAACTATGTCATCATCGGAAATAAGCAATTGGGGGTTGAAATCATCGATGGCACCAATCAAAAGGTTGTTTTAAACCGTACCGTCATGAAAAAGCTGTTTGATAATTATTATGGTGGAATCAGTCTGGGATATTTCAACGCGGTGGGCAAGTTTCGCTCGGATGATATTAAAGCCGGAGATTTAGCTGCCTATGTGGGCTCAACATCCGGGGCCGCCTATTTTCCAACTTGGATTGAAAAAAATAATACCCAGTCACCGATTGATCTGTTGGCATTGTCATACCCGGTTTTTGCCGGCGGAAATCCTGATGCCATTCAACAGGGCGCTGGGATGAGCATCTCAAAATCCACGCCGGAACGACAGGAGGGGGCGGCGCTTTTTCTGAAATGGTTCACCGCTGAAGATCAGAATATTGAATTTGCCATGACCACCGGCTACCTTCCGGTGCAATCAGGCGCCTATGAGAATGCGGCGTTTAAAGAATCCTTGGAATCGATGCGTTCTGGTGAACAGTCAGAAAAGAATGTCGCGGCTGTTTATGATATTGCATTAAATCAAATCATGGAGCGAGATACTTATGCCTCAATCCCTTTTAGCGGCAGCTATGATGTTCGAACGACCCTGGAAAAATCCCTCGCTGCCATGGCCGACGCGGGTCGCCAAAATGCAATGGTGCTGAAAGAACAGGGAATGACAGAAGATGAGATACTGAAAACGCTTGATCTGAATGCCCGGTTTGAAGAATGGATGACGACCATTCGCAACAGCTTAAATGAACGGGGCATCGCTTATACCGAGAACGAATAGACCCTAATTCATTTAGATAAGGAAAAAGGCATGAAAAAAACCTGGACACTCCGAAGGCAGTTAAATATTCTTCTGGCATTGATCGTGATCTTTCAAAGCGTTGCGTTGGTATCTGCCTTGTTGGTATCACAGGTTTTTTTCATGTTGGATGCTGAAGCCGTTCGATTGCTCAATAATACCACCGAAACCCGAATGGAGACCTTCAATTCAGCGGTCGGTCTGATGATTGGGAATATGGCCGATGAAACCCAACAATTGAATTCGGAACTGATTTCATTGGCCAGACAAAAAGACGTATCACCAGAAAGCTTGTATCTTGACAATGGGACCTACAATGAAACGGCCCTGTTGGCCAGCGACTCACTGGTATCAATTTTAAAGCAGAACCGGGTAACGGGAGCTTTTTTTATTTTAAACGGCTCCAACGCCAACAAAGACGATCAGGCTGCCCATTCGGCAATTTATATCCGAAATGCGACGCCTGAAGACGGTGAGACATCCAATTTTTTGCTTGAAATTGGGCCGATGGCGGTATCGAAGCAATACACCATGGCAACCAGTATCCGTTGGAATCTGGATATGCGTGCAGATCAGGAAGCTGGCAGTTTTGATTTTTATGAAAAGCCAATCTGGGCCAGCACCCAGTTTAAAAATTCAGAAATGGAGCGTTACGGCTATTGGTCCACCCCCCAGGATATACTAAAAGATAACCAGCAGGTGGTCTGTTACACCATGCCAATTTTGGATGAAAACGGCAATGGATACGGTGTCATGGGCATCGAAATTGACATGCCTTATTTTTCCCAGTCTTATCTGCCCGATTCTGATCTGATTTATCAAAATAGTTTTTATGTAATCGCCGGAATGGAAAATGATGCTCTGGATCTGAATTGGTTTATTCCCAGCGGCGTGCTGGCAAAAACCTATTTAAAAAGTGATGAAGAACTGCGCTTGAAGCCTCTGGAAGATGATGGAATTTATGAGACAAAATTGGATGAATTAGGATCAATGATCTGCTCGGTTCGGGAATTGAAGGTGTACAGCGGAAATTCGCCTTTTGTCGATCAGAATTGGACATTGGCCTGCTTTGTGCCCAGTGACGTTTTAAGAGAAAATTCGCTTTCAGTCCAGCAAAAACTGGTTTACAGTATTGTGTTAACCACTTTATTGGCTTTTTCAGCGGTCTTTGTGCTGGTATATTTTTTTACACGCAAAATTTCTGGGGTGGCAAAGTATGTTCGGAATCTTTCGCCTTATGACGAAATTCACTTCAAACCAACGGGGATGCTCGAGATTGATGATCTGACCTCGGCGGTTCAGCTGTTAAGCCAGAGTTTGGTGAATGTCTCAAAAACGACATCAAAAATATTGGAACTGAGTTTATTGCCGATTGGCGGTTATGAAGTACTTGATAGCAGTAAACATGTAATTCTGACCGATTTTCTCTATTGGCTGCTTCATCTTGATCCGGGAAGTCTGATTACAAAAGAGGTCTGGCAAACTTACTATGAGAAGTTGACCAATTATCCAATGAAAGATTACGAAAATATTTACGCTTATTATGATCAATACACAGAAAAGCAGCTATGGTTGCGGATTCTCGAAGCAAAATCACCGACTGGTATAGTGGGGGTCATTTTAGATGTGACCGACGATATGGCTGAAAAGCAGCGTTTGACCAACGAACTGGATTATGATGCATTGACCGGATTATTGAGTAATACTGCCCTGAAGCGAGAGGTAACCCGAAAAATAAAAGAGGCGCCAGATAAAATCGGAGCCATGATTTTTATTGATCTGGATAATCTAAAATACATCAACGACAATTTTGGTCACGATGTGGGGGATCGGCTTATTATTCGCGCGAGTGAGATTTTTCGTTATTTTGAGCAGTATCAGGGTCTGGTGTCGCGAATATCGGGGGATGAGTTCGCTATTTATCTGCATAATTACGATCATCAGGATCCGATTCGAAAGATTGTTAAAACGTTATATGATAATGAATACTATCTGACAACGCCAGATGGTTTCCGTAACCGGATCCGTTTTTCAGCAGGTGTTGCCTGGTATTCACTGGATGCCGATAATGTAACCGATCTGCTTAAGCTGTCTGATTTTGCGATGTATGAAGCAAAGAGCAAAGAGAAAGGACGGTTGTTTGAATTCAATCGGAAATATTATGAGCAGATGTCCTATTTACTTGAAAATCGAGAAGCTATCAACCGATTACTGGATGAACAGCTGATTCGCTTTGCCTTTCAACCGATCGTTGATCTAAAAACGGGTGAAGTGGCAGCATATGAAGCGTTGATGCGTCCGTTACTGGATAACTTCAAGAATCCAACCGAGATTCTCGCCGTTGCAGCAGCTCAGTCTAAACTGGCTCAGTTGGAACGCCTGATTATGTTACTGGCCTTCCAGACCATCAAAGAACGTTCTGGGGAAATAGGAAGTAAAAAAATATTTATTAATAGCATTCCAAGCCAGCGTCTCAATGATGAAGACAGTCAGATGATTGAGGATAATTATAGCCATCATTTTGATCGGGTAGTGATTGAGGTAACGGAAGAAGAAAGCAAAGACGGGAAAATTTTGGATGAGAAGGTCAAATATATCAGAAAAAACGGCATGAAAATTGCAGTGGATGATTTTGGCGTCGGTTATTCCAATGAGATACGAATTCTGTCACTTCTGCCGGATATCATTAAAATTGATTTGGAAATGATTCAGGGAATCAATAAAAATGTGGATAAACAAAATCTGGTTGCTAATTTGGTATCATTTTGTCATCAAAAAGGGGTGAAGGTCGTAGCAGAAGGGATTGAAACGAAAGAGGATCTGTCTACCGTTATCAAATTAGAGATAGACTATGCACAGGGATTCTATCTGGGATATCCAAGTTTTGAATTGGCAGAAAGCAGTAATACCGTTAAAGAAGAAATTGTTAAACATCGCTTAAACTCATAAAATAATGATTCCCTTGAAGACGATTAAAAGAGAAAGACGTTAAATGTAATTGTATAACAAGAGGCTGAATATTCTTTTTCAAGGATCGATTTTGATAAGAAAATGCTGAGCGAGGTATAATAGGAAAATGATGCTTTCATTGTGAAATGATGAGTTTAAAGATACTGGAGGAAAGAAAATGATTACTTGTCCCAGATGCGGAAAATCCAATCCTGATGGAACTGAATTTTGTCTTTATTGTGGGAATGATTTGAAGAAAAAAGCGGATTTGGCGACAGACCGCAAAAATGATCTGAACGCAGCGTCAAAAAGTTCTCGAACACCAGAAACGAAAGGCAATCGATTTATTGCCATTAGAAACAAGTTATCGAGTAAACTTTGGAATAGTAAAGATCTTCCCAAAAAGGATAATAAGTAAATAAAATGTCAATCAACTACCCAAAGGTTAGCTTAATCGGTCAAGCTTAACAAGCTTGACCGATTAAGCTTGTTTTATGCCAGTGCATGTCTGTTAATAAAAGAGCAAAATGATGAATAATAAATTACACGTGATTATATATAAAAATTTGTTTTGAAATTTTACATAAATATCCAAAGTTTAGTCTTTCATGATTGGAAATGAAGTGATATAATAAATCGCAAAAAAGAATCAATACAAATAAGAAAGGACGCAAAATTATGCTCTGGAAAGATAAATATGAATTGGGGGATACTTTAATTGACACGCAACACAAGGAACTGTTTCAGCGTGTGGAAACATTTATGGGAACACTCCGCTCTGCTGACTCATGGGAAGATAAAGTTCAACGTGTTAATGAAACCCTTGAATTTATGAAAGTCTATGTGGTTGAACACTTTCGAGATGAGGAAGTCTATCAAAAAAGTATCGATTATCCCGGCTATGAGGCCCATAAACAAATACATCTTGATATGGTGAATTACGTTTTACAAGTGTCTGATGAATACGAGCGCAGCGGTTTTGACGAGAAAATGATGCAACAATTTGGCGGAAAGCTTCTTGCCTGGCTAATTAACCATGTTGCCTCAGAAGATCAGCGGATCGCTGATTTTGCAATCGAAAGAAAGGAGCAAGCCAATGACTGATAACCATCTCTATAGCCCCTTTGTAACGGCGACCCGTAACGTGTTTCAACTGATGCTGGACCTTTCGGATGTTTCAGATCGATCAGTAGAAAATTTTGTGTGCGATAATGAACTAAACATTTCAATCGGTGTCATTGGTGATCTTACTGGAGAAGTGATCTACCGATTTCCAGATACGACATCTCTTAACATGGTGAAGATTATGAGTAACATGGAAATGGATGTCGTGGATGACTTCGTAACCTCAGCTATTTCAGAAATTGCAAATATTATCAGCGGCAACGCGCTTACGATATTATCCGAAGGTGATTTGACTTGTGATATACTACCTCCAGCCCTGGTCGTTCATGATGATAGCAAAGAATATGCGATGCGCACGAACTGTTGTATTTCGACATCAGAAGGTGATGTTTGCCTGGAAATCTGCTTGAATCCCACCATATCATTATGATGCAAAGTTTCGAATTTGACATTGATCAGATGAAGGAGTATATTTAACTCATGTTTTTCAGGCGGCTATTAATGCAAGTCTTCATTTCAAAGGCCTGAAAATTGAGGAGTTTAATGGAAATATTATTTTTGGTAATGATTGGCATCACGGCAATGATTGTCTTTAGTCTTGTCTCCCGTAGAAGAGCCAGCGTTATCTTTCGCCAACGCTTAATTAATGAGTTTGGAACAGCACCAACCAGTTTTAATCCCGATATTTGGGGCAGTGTTTCTGATTATTGGGATCGAAAACTCAAATACGAAAAGATAGATGTCACCATCGATGATTTGACCTGGAGCGATTTGGATATGGACGAGGTCTTTAAACGTCTGGACACCTGTTTAACTTCGGTTGGTGATGAGTTCTTGTACGCAACCCTTCATGAACCAAGGTGGAAAGATGAACTGCTTAAAGAACGCGAGCAATGGATTGCTTTCTTCTCGGAGAATCCCAAAGAACGTCTGGAAATCCAAATGATCCTGTCAAAATTGGGTAAGTCAAGTTACAATGATGTTTCAGCCCTTATTTTCGAAAGTGAGCTAAAGGCTCTTAAAAATCCCGGAATCTATACAATCCTGGCCATTATTCCTTTTCTTAGCATGGGGATCTGTCTGTTTAATCTGTCAATCGGTCTGATAAGCGTGGTCTTGTCAATTATTGTCAATGGCGTTGTCTATTATTATTTTAAAAAGGAAATCGCCAAGAACTTACTGACGATTCATTATTTATCGGCGATTCTGCGATGTTGCAACAGACTTTTGGGATATCAAAAGACAGACGGTCTAAGTGATTTAATTGCGAAAATTCAACAAGATAATATCCCTTTTAAAGCCCTTGCCGGTAAACTTTCAGGCGTCATGATGGGCGGCACCTCGGATATTGATATCCTTCTGGATTATCTAAAAATCATCACGCTCTACGACTTTAGAACCTATAACAAAGCCATTGCGCTGGTTTCAAAAAATAAAGAGGCCTTTCATCGCATTTATCAGAATATTGGGGAACTGGACCTTTCAATCACGTTGGCGTCATTTAGAAAAAGTCTGCCATGGACCGTTAACCCAGCTTTTACCGAAGAATTTACAGTGGTTGCCACTGAATTATATCATCCCTTATTGCACGCACCCATCGCAAATGATATAAAACTGGGGCAAAATAGCCTGATTACCGGGTCTAACGCGTCTGGGAAATCGACGTTTGTAAAAGCCTTGGCAATTAACAGTATTTTTGCTCAGACTATTTATACCTGCACCGCCAGTAGTTTTTCGCTGGCCCACTGTTTACCAGTTACCTCAATGGCAGTGAAGGATGATATTTTAGCGGGGGACAGTTATTTTATGGCTGAAATTAAATCGCTGAAACGAACCCTGGATAAGGTGAATCGCTATCCCTGTCTCTGCTTTATTGATGAAATTTTAAAAGGAACCAATACCATCGAGCGAATCGCCGCTTCAGCAGCAATTCTTGACTATTTAGATCAGCAGAATTGCCTTTGTTTGATTGCCACTCATGGCATTGAACTCACCAATATTTTGGCAAACACTTATGATAATTATCACTTTCAGGAGACGATTACGGATGAAACCATTTGGTTTGATTATAAATTACATATCGGGCCAGCCCGAACTAAAAATGCCATTGCGCTGTTAAACTATTTAGAATTTGACCAAGAGATCGTTGAGAATGCCAATGCTCTGGTCGATAGTTTTGCAGCGACCGAAAAATGGCCAATACTTTCCTCGATATTCTAATTAAAATTTCGAATCAGGGAAATCCAATCATTTAAACTAACAAAGAAAACGTCGAAATTGGAGGACTGAGATGCATGATCTATTGCTGATAAGCGGAGCTGTGATGATTATCTGTTACTTGATTATTTTATCAAGAACGACAAAAAATATTGAACGATCAGTTAGGTTATCAAATGCTTTCGTGGCCTTGGCCTGCTTTTTAATTTGCTTTTCATACTCAAACTATGCAAATTCCATTGAGCTGCCTTGGCCGCAAATTAATTTAAGTGCTTTATTTTTTGATTTTGGTTTAGTTGCCTTCTTAGTTGGTCTTTATATTATGTTTATCCAGCTGCTTAAAGATCCGATGTTTAAGTATTCGCCATATGTTGTGATAATCGGATTGAGTTTACTGACAATGTACGCAAACTTGGCGCTGCCAATCGGCTGACGGGGGATGTTTTCCCGAAAGACTGACAACCGCAAACAGCCGATAATACAACCATTGGAAATACAAGTAGAAGATCGGTAGCAGATTGGTCGATTAAGGAGACATGCAATGTTATGATGAAGCATTTTTTAATACTATTTTATTTTATCATTTTCACCATCGGGTTTTCACTCATGATCCTGGGGCTATTCATATGGCTGAAAAATAAGCAGGAAACACTCAAATATTTTATAATATCGGCATTTGCGCTGACCTTAATACTTTTTGAGCAAATGGTAACGGCCTATAATATTGCAAATATGATTGAGAGCAACCCCCTTGATATTGTTATCAGATACATATCGACTCTCGGCTGTGGGCTGATGATCTATGCGTTAACCAGGCTGATCTGGATCGTAAGAGGCGCAATCAATACTAAGAAAAAAGAGTGGGGTTTAATCCTGTTTTCAGTGTTACCCCTCATCATGATGACCCTTTACTATATAACTGACAATCTAGTGATGGTCAGAGTGGCTGGCTTTCTATTTTTTGGAACCATGCTCTACAATACAATCGTTTTAATTGGGAATATAGAAAAAATTGAAGATCCTATCTTAAAGTCAGCCATCAAGAAATTTTTAGTTGTATCGCTACTGATGTTTCCAATCTTGTTTTTCGATACGTTTGTAGAAAAACTGCCAAAGATCGGGGAAGATTTTCCGTTTGGACTTCTTTCAGTGTTTGTATTTTATTTGATTTTTTGTGGTATCAGTATCTATTATCTGATCAAGAATTATCATGTTTTGCTCAATCAACCGACCGGACCGATAAATACCGGGGATGAAAATCCGGAAGTGGACCCGAATAAAAGAATCGATTTAAATAACAACAATGAAAAACTGTTTGAAAGCTATAAAATTACGCCACGGGAAAAGGAAATAATTGACCTATTGATAAATGGATACAGCTACAATCGAATTTGCGATGAGCTTGTGATCGCGCTTCCAACCGTTAAAACTCATGCCCATAATATTTATAAAAAACTGGGAATCCGAAATAAAATCGAATTAATTAATCTAGTCAGAGAGAAAAACAAGTAATCCAAAGCAGCGTGAAAACCCATGCTGTTTTTTTGTTTT
The DNA here is from genome assembly GCF_963664135.1 of uncultured Acetobacterium sp. Taxonomy (NCBI): domain Bacteria; kingdom Bacillati; phylum Bacillota; class Clostridia; order Eubacteriales; family Eubacteriaceae; genus Acetobacterium; species uncultured Acetobacterium sp. The sequence goes on from NZ_OY760905.1 coordinate 2,530,263, forward strand.
TTGAATAAATCATACAAAAGTATGAGACTTTTTCGGTTAAATCAACCGATTTCCCGATCGTTTATGGCTGCAAGTAACGATAAAATGGGCAGGAAATAAAAAAACAGGAGGATTAAAAATGAAGAAAAAAAGAATGATGGTGATTGTGGCTATTTCAGTGATTTTGGCAGCAGTATTAACAACATTCCTATTTGTTGTGGTTATCCCGGAAAAGAATAATGAAGCGATCCGGCAAATGGAAATCCACAATGTCGATTTCAGTAAGCTGGAAGATGGAATCTATCCAGGGGAATATGCATACGGGCATTACACCTATCATATAGAAGTAACGATTAAAGATCAAAGAATCGCAACGATTGCTGTTTATCATGGCCGGGACAGTAAACAGGCAAAAGCAGCAGAAGGGGTAATTGATGAAATTATTGCAGAACAAAAAATTAATGTCGATGCAATATCAGGCGCAACCACGACAAGTAAAGCGATTCTGAAAGCGGTAGAGCTTGCCCTCAGTAAATAGAGAAGCGATCTAAAAACTGCGGATAAGATAGTCCTTGACATGAAAACTTTATTCAATTAGGCTATATTATATAAGATGGCACCATTTTTTATGTGTATATGATTATGGAAAAATGCAGCATGGAAGTTTTGTCGATAATAGAATGAAGAAGTAAGAAAAAAATTGATGAAAAGGAACTAAAAGATGAATCCGTATTTAATAAAATTTATGGAGAAATATACTGATTTTAGTAAAGAGGAATTACCGGAAATTATGGGAGCCATGGTGGTTGAAACCTATGCAAAAGGAATAATCTTGCTTAGACAAGGGGACATATCCAGTAAGTGCTATCTGGTATTGAATGGGTGTGTCAGACAATACCGCTATGAGGCGGAAGGCAAAGAAATTACCAATAATTTTTTTACCGAAGAACAATCCGTTGCCATGTTCAAAAGTTATAAGTTAAGACTGCCATCAGATTATTCGCTGTCCTGTGTCGAAAAAACCACCTTGCTGATTGGCGATATCGATACGGAAGAAAGGATGTATGAAAAACATCCAGAACTCCAAAATATAACAAGATCCATGTTAGAATTGAATTTCGGAGAAACTCAGGATGCCAGTGCCAGGTTTATGTCGGAAACCCCGGAAGAACGATATCTCAGCTTGGCAGCACAAAGACCGGGATTGATCAATCGGGTGCCACAACATCAATTAGCAAGCTATCTTGGAATAACGCCAGAATCCTTGAGTAGAATTAAGAAGCGGTTATCCCAAGACCGCAGTTAGCTAGAATTCAGTCGCTTTTTTTGCTGTCTTGCCGCCCTTTATCAATAGCCAGATACCAAAACCCAGTTCACCCACAGTCATTGGCAGACTTAAGATCGTTTCGATTAGCACTGTTGTGGTTTCATATTGGGGCAGAAACAAATGCATCGAATGAATCAGAACATAACTTAACGCCGCAATGAATAAAAGGATCCCCAAGAATTTGGGAATAAAGTCCGATTTTAAAATCAGATAAGCAATGATTAATAAATGGAGACCAAAAATAATCAGTCCCAGCGACCAGATACGATTAAATGCATTGAGATATACCATGACTTGAGCACTCAATTGATCTGCTGGCAGGAATGCAGAATAATTATTACTACTGAGTAAAAGCGACACCATCACCAAATTGGAAATGGCAATGCCTAAAATAACCGCATAGATTAGTCGAAACCAGCCGCTCAACAAGGCCAGATGATGGTCAATCTGTTGCATAAAAATCGTTAAGGCCCAGGCAATAATAATATCAAAGACAAGAATCAGGAACCAACTGAAAATCTCCGCCCGAAAGAGGGGCATGTTTTGTGTAAGCTGGCTTACGGTTGCTGCTGCATCTCCTTTTATAACCAGACTTGAGTGGACAAATCCATAGCCAAATCCGGCGCATAGTGCAATCATAAGCATTGCTATCCCGACGATAATAGCCGCTTTTCTTGGCGATATTCTTTTTGTTTCAAGCACCACTATAATTACCTCCTTGTTTATATGCAATTATAGTAGCATGGCGAGGATGGGGTTTCATTGACTTAAGTTAAGAGCAAATAATATTTTCAAGGTAATAATCCAAACGTTTTGGGGTTAATGTTTTTATAAATTATAAAATCATGAATTAAAAAATTTCTCGGCTCTTTCCACCCATTCTTCTGGATGATAAGCACTGATTTCGGAATGGCGATAACCCGGTAATTCGATTAATTGACATGTAGTTACATAGGTTTGGAATAACGTTCCAGACTGCTTAATACAGCTCATTTCTTTACCGCCATACCAGTAAATCAGATCGACTTGGCTGTCTTTCAAGCTGTTTTTCAGTTCATATTGATAATAGGTTTCAAAAACCTGATTCATTGTCTCAACTTTTACAGCCGGAATATCTCTTAAATACAATGCGGCAATTTCATCAGGTAAATGCATTTCTTTAGGCATTATTTTTAATGCCCATTGATTGAATTTTTTTGAAAAGATCAATTTGCCTAAAAATTTATAGACAAAGCGGCTGTATTTTAAAAGAAAGGGCTGGGGAATACAGAGGCCACTTTCGATAATCGCTTTTTCGGCAAGGTTTGCTCTTCTTGATAAGAGTTCAATGGCAATCTGTCCCCCCAGAGAAACCCCGCTGAGGGCAAAAAGTTTACCATCGCAGTTGTCATCAATATAATCAAGTAGCTGTTCAGCGATTTTCTCGGTAGAGGTATAAGGGACGTCGGCTTCTTCACCGTGGCCATCTATTACCGGTAAAATCACATGGTATTTATGCTGCAATAAGCGGGCTTCCTGTAAATAAAGCCAATAGGACCAACCGGCACCGTGAATCAGCATGACCGATGGTGAATTTCTATCCCCATATTCATAGTACTTCATAATTGCTGTTCCTTTCCCGGTCTTTCAAACAGTTCATCTAACATATTTTCGATCATCGCAAGAATCATTTTATCAATCCCGGATTCCACCAAGATATCTTTATTCTGGATGGTGAGATTCATAATTTGAATCCAGTTAATCACGGTATCCAGATCATAATACTCTTTTAGTTTACTCGCATTGAGTAAAGTTTTCTCCATTTCCTTTTTTAAATCGGTCATTTTATGAAAACAATCGCTGGGAAGCCGAGTGTATAACATTTGAAGATCTTCTCTGGTTATAAAACGATAGACATTGTTTTCATCTTTCAAAAACATACAATCATATAATTCCCGCAAATCATTTCGTTCAAAATATCCCTTTGTCTGAATGATTTCTTCAAGTTTAAGATTCGTGCTTTGCTGGTATGCGTCAGCAAGTTCATAAACCAGCATTTCTTTTGAGCTGAAAAAATTATAGAAGGTACCTTGGGCAATGCCGACTCTTTTGGTAAGCGCTTGAATACTCATTTTTTTAAAACCATTCTGTTTGATCAGTTCCAAACCAACCATCATCAGTTGACTTCTTATTTCTTGTCGCTTTTCGTTTGAATAAATTTTTGGCACGGATATACCTCCGAATAATATGAATATAATTATAAAATATTCATATTATTCAGTATAGTCCAGAAGTTTCCTTTTGTCAAGCCAGCAATAGATCGATTTCAAGCTGGTTTGTTGGTTATTAAAATTCTCGATTTAAATACTTAATAATTGTGAAAATGATCAGCGATATCGTCAAATAGGTCAGATATTTATGTTATAATTTAAACAATAGATAAAACGAGAGATAACTAAACAAAATGAAGGAGTAAAGCTAAAAAGAAATGATTAATTTGTTATATATTTTCATTGTCGTGTTGCTGGTGTTTTTTAACGCGTTTTTTGTAGCAACAGAATTTTCTATGGTAAAAGTCAGAAAGTCCAAAATTGAAACATTAATTAATGAGGGAAATAAAAGTGCCAGGTATACGTTAACCGTCATCAATAACTTGAATTCATATTTATCCGCCTGTCAGCTGGGCATTACCCTGGCCTCTCTTGGCTTGGGCTGGGTCGGTGAACCAGCGATTGCGATGATGCTGGAACCTTTGTTTGAACTGTTTGAATTACCGGCAAGTATGGTTCATTCAATTTCATTTATTCTGGGATTTTCAATTATCACTACAATTCATATTGTGCTGGGCGAGCTGGTGCCTAAATCGCTGGCCATTATCAAGGCCGAAAAGATTGCCATGAAGACCGCCCTGCCGCTAATTATGTTTTTTAAAATAACAAACCCGATTATGTGGTTGTTTAATAACAGTACCAACGCCATTTTGAAAATCTTTGGGATCTCACAAGTCGATGAGCATGATGTCGCTCATACCGACGAAGAGTTGAAATTACTGGTTGCAGAAAGCTATCAGCATGGTTTAATCGATCAGACCGAGTTGGCTCTGGTTGATAATATTTTTGATTTTTCCGAGACGACAGTCAAAGATATTATGGTGCCGCGAACAGATATGATCTGTATTTTTCTGGAAGACAGCATCGATGAGATCCTGGCTACAACCTTTGAGAAACATTTGACCCGCTATCCGGTGTGCCAGGAAAGCAAAGACAATGTGATTGGTTTTTTACATGTCAAAGACTTATATCAACAAAAAATACTGGGAAATAATGACAGTATTGAAGCGCTCATCCGAAAGCCTTATTTCGTTCCCGAATCCTTATCAATCAGTGAATTATTAAAAATCTTTAAAAAAGAAAAAATCCAGATGGCGATTATCGTTGATGAATATGGCGGAACAGCGGGATTGGCAACCCTGGAGGATATTCTGGAAGAAATTGTTGGTGAAATGCAGGATGAATTTGATGAGGAGAGTGACGAAATTGTTGTCGATGAAAATGGCGACTATCTTGTCAATGGTAAAGTCCGGATTGACGAGATCACTGAACTGATCGGTATTGATATTGAAACCGAGAATATTGATACCATTGGTGGATGGGTTTATTCACAACTTGAGGGATATCCGCAAATTAACGATCAATTTATTTTTGAAGACTATGAATTTACGGTCTTGAATTGCGACGAGAAACGTGTCATAAAAGTACGGATTAGGAAAATATAAAAAAATGTTGACAGGCTAGCGATCACTAGCTATAATGAAGCTAGTGATCGCTAGCCTGTTATTTTTTGCTGGGAGGTAATATGACAAAACGTAATACGAGAGAAATAATTTTAGAAGAAGCACTGAATCTATTTTCAGTAAAAGGATATGAAAGTGTGACCGTTAAAGAAATTGCCAATGCGGTGGGAATTAAAGACAGCTCACTTTATAAACATTTTGGGAGCAAACAGGACATTTATGACACCTTACTGGAATGGATGGATCAAAAATTTGAAGAAACAGTGACATTTTATCGATTGCCCCAGGGAGAAATCGAGAGCGTTGCCCGGGAATATGGTCGGAATGATCTGGTCTGGCTTAAAAAAGCTTGTGAAGCGGTGTTTCTATTTTTTCTGAAAGACCCCCAGGCGTCGAAGTTTCGCAGGATGTTAACCATTGAACAATATAAAAATAGTGATGCCGCCAAAACCTTAAGCAGCTGGTTTTTCGATGATGCCATTAAGTTTCAGACTGATTTATTTAGCGAGATGATCAGACAGGGAACTTTTCGGAAAGGACCGCCAGCAATTATTGCCCTACAGTTTTATGGCCCTTTCTATACCCTGCTATGCCAATATGACAATATGCCGGAAAAAGAAGTGGCGGCACTCGAAATTCTTGAGGCCCATATTGAGCAATTTGCGGCAATTTATCAAATCAGAAACGAGGAAGACTGATGAATTTAAATGTAATGATGGACCAGAATATTAGACAAATTATGAAAACCGCCGGTCGATTCTATCTCAATAACACCAGAGGACGTTCATTTTTGATGGAGATGCTGCCAGCGATGGCCAAAAGCACAGCGATCCGGAAACAACAAGGGAAAAAGGGCTTACAGGTGCCGCCATTTCTGATTGCCAGCATTGCTTCCCAATGCAATCTGCGCTGTGCTGGCTGCTATGCCTGGGCCGGTGGTGGATGTGGCACCACCCCAGGTAAAGTGGATCTGGATATTAATCAATGGCGAAGTATTTTTGATCAGTCTTCTGATTTGGGGGTCGCATTCATTTTGCTGGCTGGGGGAGAACCTTTTTTACGCCGCGATATTTTAGAACTGGCCGGCGAGTATCCCAACATGATTTTTCCGATATTTACCAATGGCACCATGCTGGACGATACTGCGGTTGAATTTCTTGACCAGCACCGCAATCTCATTCCCATTCTCAGCATTGAAGGCAATGCCGAAGAAACCGATGTGCGCCGAGGAACGGGAACCTATGCTCAGATTGAAGCCGCCATGGCAGCCTTGAAAATGAAAAAAATCCTTTTTGGGGCATCCATCACGGTGACTAAAGAGAACATGAAGCTGGTAACGGAGGCTGCTTTTTTATCGTCATTGGAGGAAAAAGGCTGTGGAGTGACCTTGTATGTGGAGTATGTACCGGCCGAAGCAGGAACTGAACAGCTGGTATTGGGGAAAAGCGAGATCAAGATTCTTCAGACAATTTGCCTGGAACTCAGAAAATCTTATCGTCGAATGGTAATTCTTTCATTTCCCGGTGATGAGGAAGAAATGGGTGGATGTCTGGCTTCCGGTCGGGGATTTTTCCATATCAATCCTTATGGTGATGCTGAGCCCTGTCCCTTTTCACCTCATGCCAAACAGAATCTAAAAAGTGACTCCATTGAAGAGGTTCTGCGGTCCCAATATTTTGCTGATCTGCGAGAAATTGCCGCCAAGGCCGGAAACCACGGCGGGTGCACCTTGTTTGACGAGAAAGAGCAGGTCGAAAGATTGTTAGCGTAAGTTTTACTTTAGTACTCAATAGTAGATAGTTTAAAGCAGTTCCAACTGATTGTCGTATGATAGCAATCGGTTGGGGCTGTTTTGTTCGTTATTGAAGAAATCAAAGCGAATAAAAAAAGATCAAGCCCGAATAATGTCTTTAATTAGAATCCATGTTTTCTAGGATATTATCAGGCGCAAACATAACAAATTGTCGTTATTTATGGTATAATTTACCACAAAATCGATTTGATCGAAGTTTTTAAAATCGGAACGGATAAATAATTCTTAAGTGACAATTTCAGAAGATCGGGGGAGGGATACAAATGAATCAGCTAGTAACCATCAATAATGAACTGCATGAAAAATGGCGGCGTATTCTTTTTCACACCTGCGTTATTATTGGCATCATTATTTTTGTCGCCGAATTGCTGATCTTTATTTTTAATAAACATAATCAGGCCTTTTCGCCGAAAATTGTTCATTATCTGCTACTTTATCTGGTGCTGCCATCATTATTGAACCTTATTTTTATTTCGGGAGCATATTTAATCCTAAAGACAGAAAAATACAGCGAAAAGATCAGAAATTATACGGTAGCGATCCTCTTTTTTTTGATCTGTGCCTGTGTCCAGTGCTTTCATTACACCTTTCCACCAATCCTGTGTGTTCCCTGTATTGCAGTGTTCATGACCGTGATTTTCTCGGATTTAAAACTCACACGTCTGATTTGTATGTTGAGTCTTGTATCGCTGACCATTGCTTTCATGATTTCCAGCCAGGAATTAAATACTGACATCAAAAAGCTCTTTCTGAATTGTGTGGTGGCAGCAATTATAATCTTTTGTTCGTATCTGGTGGCAAAGGTTTTGACAAGCTATACCAATGAGCAGGCTCAAAGCATTCACAACAGCTATTTAAAACAGATGGAGCTGGCGCAAGCTGCCAAAATCGATCCGCTGACCGGCTTGCTTAACCGGCGCGCACTCATGGAAAGCATGAAGCAATATGTCGATATAAGCGGGTCTTTTAAGCAGTCAATAATCATGGCAGTAATTGATCTGGATGACTTTAAATTAGTCAATGATAGCTATGGACATATTAAAGGCGACGAAGTATTGATTGCCTTAGCTGAGATACTAACGCGGAATTTGCCGAAAAATGCCAGTGCTTTTCGTTATGGCGGCGAAGAATTTGTGCTTTTGTTCACCAAAACGAAACTAAATAAGGTGGTTGAATTGGTTGGAAAAATGCGAGTAGAGTTTAGTCAGCACGTATTTGATTTTCTTGAAGACCAACACCTTACCTTCAGTGGTGGGATTGCAGAATGCACCGATATTTCCTGGTCAACGAGTGAATTTTTTGAGAAAGCAGATCAGGCCCTATATCTTGCCAAAGGTGAGGGTAAAAATCAGATTCGGGTTTATGAATAAATCAGAGTTGATAATGAAGTAAGGTTTTAACCCATGAAGATTTATACATCATCATGGGTTGGTTGAAATTAATATTTTGATATTGATTAGGAAGGAAATAAAAAACAATTAACGAAATAAAGAGCGTCAATGGTAAATGATAAATTAATGTATCTTTAGGATTGGCTAGTGATAATTACCATTACAGATCATCCGATTTATTCCGTCTGATTATTATCGGGCGAGGGCGATCCTACTGGAGTAGAATACGTTATGAGAGGAGGTTAAGGCGATGTTAAAAAATCTAAATGATGTATTGGATTATATTGAAGCACATCTGGATGAAACCATTGATTTCTACGAAATAGAAAAGATTGTTGGTGTTTCAGAATACCATTTTCGCAGGATTTTTTCATTTTTAGCGACAATGTCATTAAATGAGTATATTCGCAATCGACGTTTGTCCAACGCCGCCTTTGAATTGCAAAAAGGAAACACATCAGTGACAGAAATGGCATTTAAGTATGGCTACAATTCAGTGGATGGCTTTTCTCGGGCATTTAAAGAGTGGTCGGGAAAAAATCCGTCAGACATCAAGAATATCATGAATTTTAAAGCATTTCCGAAACTGACCTTTCAATTGACGATCCAAGGAGGGATAGATATGGAATATCGAATTGAGGAAAAAGATGCATTTAAAATGGTGGGGCTAAAAAAAAGAGTTCCAATTGTTTTTAGTGGTGAGAACCAGGAAATCAAAAAACTGGCACAAAGTATGACTCCGTTACAACGGGACGCACTTCATACTTTTGCAAACCTTGAACCAAATGGACCCATGAACGCGTCATTCAATTTTGATAAAGGCCGGATGAAGGAGCAGGGTAATCTGGATCATATGATTGGCGTTATCAGTACGTTGGAGGATGATTTTGAAGGCTTCGATGTGGTAGAAGTGCCCAAATTAAAGTGGGCAATATTCATTACAGAAGGTGAGTTTCCAAAAACAATGCAACAATCATGGGGTAAAATATTTTCAGAATGGCTACCGTCTTCAGACTATGAATTAGTAGAAGCACCAGAGATCGCTTTCATCGGTGATCTGACAGATCGGTCAAATGTCAGATGTGAAAATTGGATTGCAGTAAAAAAGAAAAAATAGTTTTAGAGGCCCTATTGGTTTTCCAGTCAATAGGGCTTTCGCTATCAATTGACGGTGGAAAAAGGCCGCTTTAACAATTCTTTAACATCATATACATATAATATACTCATACACTGGGATTTAGGAGAAAGAAAAATGATTAATATATTAGTTGTCGAAGATGATGTCAAACTGAATTATATTGTCTGTTCATTTTTAAATGACAACGGGTATCATGCCATCAGCTGTAAAAGCGGAACCGAGGCCTTTGATCGGATTCTGGAAGAGCCGGTGAACCTGATTATTTCGGACATCATGATGCCGGAAATGGATGGGTTTGAGTTTGCCGCTGAAATTAGAAAGCAAGATAAAAGCATTCCGATTCTATTTATGACCGCGCGAGATGATATCACTGCCAAACAGAAGGGTTACAGCCTGGGCATAGACGATTATATGGTAAAACCCATCGAAATGGACGAACTGGTTTTACGGGTGTCGGCCTTATTACGGCGGGCCAATATCCGCAATGAACGAAAGTTGGAGGCAGGTTCGTTGGTTTTAAACGAAGAGGAAACCACTGCGTACCTCAATGAGGAGGAACTGCCGTTGACCGTAAAAGAATTTAATATTCTCTTCAAACTGCTATCCTATCCCAAACGCACCTTTACCCGGGCTCAGCTGATGGATGCGTTTTGGGGATATGATACCGAAAGCACCCCCCGAACCGTGGATGTTTCAATCACCAAACTGCGGGACAAACTTTCGGACTGCGACAATGTGGAAATTGTCACAGTCCGGGGGCTTGGATACAAGGCGGTGATTAAGGGATGAAGTTTCACTATGAAAATCTGGATGACAAGCGGATCAATGCCAAGCGCCCCTTCTGGAAAGAATTTTTAATTGTCTTTGGGGTGGTATTAATTTGCAGTGCTGGGGAAGTGCTGATTTTCAATCAGCAGATGCTTGATAAGACCAATCCCTGGATCATGGCTCTGGTTGGCATGTCCTATGCGCTGTTTATGGGATTGATTGTCAGTCTCGGTACCCGCTTTATTATGTATACCGGATTTCAAAGGCCGTTGACGGAAATCGGTCAGGCAGCCCGAAAAGTGGCCGCTGGAGATTTCACCGTGCACGTTCATTCCCAGCGAAAGGACAATAAAAAGGATGATCTGGAGGTCTTGATTGATGATTTTAATAAGATGGTGGAGGAACTGGCCACCATTGAAACCTTAAAAAGCGATTTCATCGCTAATGTATCCCACGAGATGAAAACACCGCTGGCGATTATCCAAAGCTATGCCTCGGCACTCAGAAAAGAGGAACTGCCCCAGGCAGAGAAACAGGAATATATTGATACCATTGTCGAGGCATCTCGGAAACTATCCACGCTAGTGACCAATATTCTGAAATTGAACAAGCTGGAAAATCAGGAGATCATTCAGAGCGAAAGCTACGCACTGGATGAACAGCTGCGTTGTTGTATGCTGGCCTTGGAAGAAAAGTTTGATGAAAAAAATATCGAATTTGACGCTGATCTCGATGAAGTGACCATTACCACCGATGAAAGCCTGATGGAAGTGGTCTGGAATAATCTATTGACTAATGCTATCAAGTTTACTCCAAAAGATGGTTTGGTAAAAATTGAATTGCGAAGAGAAGACAGCCAAGCCATTATAAAGGTCAGCGATAGCGGCTGCGGCATGAGTGAAGAAACCTGCCGTCGGATTTTCGACCGCTTCTATCAGGGTGATACCTCCCATTCAGAAGAAGGAAACGGATTGGGTCTGGCGCTGGTTAAACGGGTAGTGGATCTGGTGGATGGAACCATAACAGCCGAAAGCGCGCCGGGTAAAGGCGCGACATTTACGGTAATTTTGAAATTATAGAGAATCTATAACACCGATGAATCTCTCACATGGACGATGTGAGGGATTTTTTCATTGCTAGCGTTTTATTACCAGATTTTTGGTGTTTATTTCATTGATGGGAATCATAAAAAAGGGGTTTAACAAAACTTTAACCGAACATTAACTTTGGGGAATATTTGGAGTGTAAGATTAAGACATCAAATATTAACAGAAACGGAGAAAGATGATGAACGATACAAACAATAACAAACTGGTGATGAACGAGTATTTGGAGGTCAGCGTCAAATCCGATTTGGTACAGCTTTGCAGTGACTGCTACCACGCTCTGGGCTGGACGATTATCAACTCCAGTTCTGGGATTGATTCAGTAAAATTAAAACTGCAGCGGGATCCAAAAATCAAAAATCGGGTGGCATTATGTGATTTGCAACGAAAATGCGAAGATGCCTTTATCAACATTGAAAAACTGGAATGTTCCAAAAATATAAAAGCGATGGCCTTATCGTTGGGGGCAGGGATTGCCGGAACGGTGTTTTTAGGCGGTGCAACATTTGCATACCTGGCCGCTATGATTCCGCTGTGTGTAGTGCTGGCAATTCCGGGATTTATCGGCTGGGGATTACCCTATTTCCTTTATAAAAAAAATGTCAAGAAAAGTACCGACCGTGTGAATCCGATGATCGAAAGCAATTACGCTGTGATTTATGAAGCCTGTGAAAAGGCCAGCCAGCTATTAGTTTAAAAATAAATTCAAGAGGTGAGAAAGAAAATGAAAAAAAGTATTTTTGCAGTGCTTGCAGTCGGTTTGGCATGTGCAGTCGGTGTTTTGGCATTATTAAAAATGAGTGAGCAAGACAGATACTAATCAATTATAGACAGATTGATCGGGACACAGATTTAATGTTGTTATTTAGACAGAGCGATCACCAATTATCACCGGTTGAGCTTAGTAAAAAGGCGGAAGTGACCAAAGGAACCATGACCGGTCTAATTGCTGGTCTTGAGAATCAAGCACTCGTTGAAAAACTGATAAATACAGATGACAAAAGAAGCTATTTAGTTAAGTTAAGTTCAAAGGGGCAAGATTTATTAAATGAGATCTTGCCTGAGCATTATAAATTGATTGGAGAGATGATGTCTGTTCTTGGAGACGATCAGCTCAAAGAAATGAGCTTACTTTTAAATCTGTTATCCAAAAAAGTAGTCAATTTGAATGGAGCGATGTCTAAATTGTAAAATCAAAGTAGAAACACCGACTGATGAGATGTTTTCAGTACAGTTAAGAAAATTTGGAGCAGATGATTATCGTGTTAATACCTTACTTAAAATGTTTCATCATTACAATGAGCATGGTTTTTACGGTAATCCTAATGTTTTAAAATGGTTGTTAGGACGTAAACCAAATGATTTTTCTTCATTTATGCGAAAAGCACTGGAGACTACACAAGAAAAACAAAGATAGTATACGCAACAGCACTGGGCAATTCAAAGACTATTGCAGAAATTGTGGGATTGCTCAGAAATAAAAATATAAATGTCCTCGGTGAACTAAACAAAAGGGAGAGCGCATTCATATTTCCGACTGCCACCCAAATGAAAAAGACTTTAAAAATGTCAAAGAATGGGCTGAGAAAATCATCATGTCCTAAACAAGTTTTATCAATTTAGATAGTGATGAGCAGAACGGTATTTGGATGAAAACCCGTAATAATTCAGTCGACAATTATGTTACAAAGTATCGAAGTAGATATTTACTGCTGAAATAATTTTACCTCTCGAATACAATATATAAACCACTTTGAGCACAGTATGAATCAATAGTAACGGATTGATATTTTCGGATAAACCGATTGACTTCAAGGCATTACTTATGTATAATAATCGTGTATATACACTAAAAAAACAGGTGATCACATGAAAACAGAAAATCAAAATAAAAAATCGTCAGCATGCAATTGCCTCAATTTGCGGCGGGCATCCCTGGCAATTACTGAAATTTACGACCAATATCTGGCCCCCTGCCAGCTCAGTGTCAGTCAATTTTCAATTTTAAAACACATTCGTGCCATGGAGCCAGTGAGTGTCAGTGAGTTGGCCGCTGAAATCCGACTGGATCGGACAACTTTGGTCCGCAATTTAAAACCCCTTGAACAGCTGGGGTTGATTCATGATATTGCTAAGGCAGGAACGCGAAACCGGCAGCTCTGTTTAACGGTTGCGGGCAAAGAAAAAATCGAACAGGCCCATGTTTATTGGAACCAGGCTCAGGAACGGATTGAAGCACAGTTGGGACCGGAAGATACAAAAATCCTCCAGGCACTGTTATTAAAAATTGAGGTTTTAGAGCCTTAATTTTTTTAGCATTATCGTGTAGATACACTAAAAGAAAGTGAGAAAGAGCGTAAAATGAGAGAGATAATTAAAGAAGAAATATTTCGGTATGTCAGAGAAAATGCAAACAATTACTCAAATAAAATCCAGGCACCCTATTTCGAGGAGCCCTTGGTTCAGTTTGCTTCCGCAACAGATGAGCTATTTAGACAGTATAAAGAAATTATCGCACCCGAACATTTAACCCCGCAGGAAGTATTTGACATTGCCTATCCAGACGCAGCAATCAGAGCCCAGACGGTCATTAGTATTGCCTTACCGATTTCAGAAAAAATTCGGCAAAGTAACCATCTTCAAAAAGAATGGGCATCGGATGAATGGACACTGCTGCGAACCTTTGGGGATGACACTTTTATTGACGGCTTGAACGAGTATTTGACGAATTTTTTAAACGACAAAGGCTATAAAACAGTCGAGCCCACTGCTTTAAAAGTTTTTAAAAAATATAAAAATGAGCAAGGCCCCTTATCAAACTGGTCCCAACGTCATGTTGCTTTTGCTACAGGCCTGGGAACCTTTAGCATCAATGATGGATTTATTACGGAAAAGGGCATGGCAATCCGGTTAACATCGCTTGTTACTGAAGCAGTGATTGAACCGGACAAACGAGAAGCGGAAAATCATACGGCAAACTGTCTCTATTTGTCAAAAGGAACCTGTAAAGCCTGCTTTAAGCGTTGTCCAGTGGGAGCCATTACGGAAAAAGGACATGATAAGATTGTGTGCGTGCAGCGCTGCTATGGAGAAGAATCCAAATCTCGGGCAAAAGCAATTGGCGGCAATCCAGAGGCAGGCTCAGGCTGTGGTTTATGTCAAACCAATATTCCCTGTGAATGTTCAAACCCGATGAGTGCCAGTAATAAAAGAAAGTAAGGAAGAGCGAAATGATTAAACAAACGAAAATTGAAAAAGAGCTGGCCCACTTGCCGATCCTGGAATATGCTTTTTTAAAACCCAGTGAAATTATCTTCTCAAAAGAAGTCCGGGATCTCTGCGAAGGCAATAGCTGCGGCATGTATAATAAATCCTGGGCCTGTCCGCCGGCAGTAGGGAGTGTTGAGAGTTGCATGGAAAATTGTTATGGCTACGAAAGGGCAATGTTGTTTACAACTGCCACCGCAGTAGCCAGCAGTTTTGACATGAAAGGATGGATGCGTGCCCGGGTCGAGCATGAGGCCTTAACGGATCAGGTGGCTGCGGTTTTTCGCAGCCATGACAAAGATGCCTTGATTCTATCCACCGAAGGATGCACCGTTTGTAAAAAATGCACCTACCCCGATGCGCCCTGCCGGTTCCCCGATCGGATGTATCCGGCCACCGAAGGGTATGGCATCATGGTGATGCAGATGGCTCCGTCTTTAAATATCAGCTACAATAATGGTGCCAATACGGTCACCTATTTTAGCATGGTACTGTTTAATGAATAAGCAATACTCGATGCCGAGTTCTTATGATATTATTTACGAAGCGCTGTTGCCAAAATTGGCGGAGTGTAACCTGGCGGAAAGTGCAGACCGTTTTGACCTGCCTATTGATTCCGATGGACAGATTACCCTCAGTTTTTTAAAACGGGATTATCGCATTACCAATACTGGGGTAACACCGATTGATGGAAAACCGGTTAATATCAATAACCGGTCCATCCTGATCCATTATGTGTTGTCTCAAGGCACTGGTGAGCCTGTTTATTCATTTAAACCCCTTTTTCGGATGACGACTATTTTTTCAAGTGGCGACACCGGAAAAGCCAGCATGATGGACGCACCGCTGATTAAAGCTTTTGGCAATGACGTCAATAAATTGGCAAATGCGGTCATAAAATTAGGCGGAAAATCGGAGCTTTCCAGAGATCCGTATAGTCGTTGTTGGTTGTTGGAAGTGCTGCCTAAAATACCGGTTAAGATCATCTATCGGGAAGCCGATGAGGATTTTCCGGTTGAGATTCAGACCCAATTTGATGAAAGCGCACCGGAATTCCTGGAGTTTGAATGTCTGGCATTTCTTTGTGGCTGCCTCGTCAGAGCACTGATTAAAACGGCGGAATATGGGACTGTAGATGGATGGGAGTAACTACCCCACTGTCTGTTTTTTACTTGGAAAGGTATGATGTTTAGATAATTTGCTGAAATAAACTGATCGCGGTTGTTGGAACAATATACTCATGTAACATAAACTTCAAAAATTAGATATCTGCAGGAAATCAGAACCTAATTTGAAGAAAATACCTGTCGGCAATATGGTAAAACTTGGGCTGCCGGCAACAGTAGAATTGATTAAAGTGTGTATGCCGCGTTATTTGAATTGTAATCGTATTCTTGTTTTTACCAGTAAATGCACTCTCAATAATGCTTTTGATGTTATAAGGAATGATGGAACTTAAAAAGAATGACCGTGATTTTGAGGATAAAGCAAACCTTTTTTCAACGGAATATCAGATTCTTTCAAATGAGGGCTCCAGAATTTGTAGAAATGTACTTATCCTGATGAACCATGCCGGTTTCCAGAAAAAATGCATTACTACGCCAACGAAGGATATGGTATCTGGGTAAAAAGGCCGGTGTTAATTATAATAATAGTGAGCTACTTCTAGGCATTGTTGTTTAATAAAGCAGATTTAAAAAAGTTCTGCATAGATAATAGTTCGAAAAATTACATGACCTGTGGTGTCGGTTGGGAGAAAAAATATGTATTATAAGTTGATTGGCTGTAAAGCAATTCAAAGAGAGATTGCCAGTATTGTCTATAAATGTCCTAATGTTATCGATACGACGATGATCAGACAGGATTTTCATGAAAATCCAAAAATACTCAAAAATATTTTACAGGAGGAAATTGATCATATTGACAATGATACCTGTAAGCACACAAATGGGATTAGAATCAATGAAATCAGCGCTATTCTATTAGGTTATGGACTTTGTTCTTATGCGACATCTGGTCTAAAAAGCAAAAAATATCCACTTGTTATACCCAAAGCCCATGATTGTATAACACTTCTGATGGGTTCTAAGGAAGAATATAAAGAAGATTATTCAAAGAATGTCGGTACCTTTTTCTATTCTCAAGGATTTTTGGAACTAGGAGCTTTTTCAGATGACCAAAGGATTGAAAAAGCGCGCGTGGAATATTCGAAAAGGTATAAAGATCCTAAAAGAGTTGAACAATTGTTGGAAGTAGAAGCTGAGATGCTAAAAAATTACAAATACGCGGCTTTAATATCATGGCCGGATTTAACCGCAGATTTCTGCGAAAATAAGGTGCGGAAAATAGCTGAAAAAAAAGGCTGGGAATACCGTAATATTAAGGGAAAGTCTTCACTTTTGGAAGATCTAATAAATGGAAATTGGCGAGAAGAGAATTTTATAATCGTTCCACCAGGTAATGAGATGATTCCTTCCTATGATGATGAGATTATGCGATTAAAAGTTGACAAATAACTTTTAATTTTGGACTTGACTGACAGAATTACCAGTATGGTCTTCTATCAAGATTTAGTACAAATAAAAATTAGCTGTTTATTCTCATATTAAACAGCTAATTGCAAATCCGAGTTGTTCATTTTTGCAAATAGTTTTTCAAAATCATCGGGCGACATACAATCGCAATGACTATGAATCCGTTTCGTATTGTACAAAAATTATATTATATCCGAAAGTAAAACAAAGGTTTCAGAATAATTTATTTGAGGATGTTAATGAAATCATCAAAATAGCGTTCTAGATGTCTTACCGCCCCTTCACCGTCACCGTTTCGGATATAGTCATACACTTTTTCACGCAGTTCCACAGCGTTAAGCGGACCAATCTGATCTGCCCAAATCCGGGAATATTCGACAATGAATAAAGCAAATGAATTGAGAAGAATTGGCAATAACAGGTTACCGGAAACGATGTTCAACGCATGATATTCCTGGTGAAGCATTTCGCCAACCCACGTATTGTCCGGCGGGTTAGGCCCATTGAGAGACGCCCGGATTTCCGCCAGTATCCGTAGTGGTTTTTCCAGCTGTTCCTCTGTATGATTTGCTGCCAAATTGCGCAGTATCAGGGATTCGAGTGCCACGCGGGTATGGAGAATGGACGTTATCATCTGTTTATCCATCATGCCGTCGCGATAGCGGGCAATGGCCATCAGCGTATCGGCAGTTCCGCATTCTACATAGTTCGCAACAAAAACGCCATGCCGTGGAACGATGCGGAGAAAACCCTTACGGGACAGGTTCGTTATCCCCGTATGGACAATGCTTTTGCTGATCTGCATGCTTTCAGCGAGCATACTCTCGGTCGGCAGCCGATCCCCGATTTTAAGATCTCCCGAAATGATCATTGCCTCAATCTGCTGTTCAAAAACATCTAAAGCGTTGGGTAAGCACAACGGCTCAAATTTCATTTTGCAAAACTCCTCTCCAAGTAGTCATATCCGCCATTATACCACCGATTAAAATGATCGAAAAGGTACAAGTGAAAATTATTGACAGTACAGCATTTAATTGTATTTTGTTTAACAAAAATTAAAAAAAGAAAACTTTGATTTTCCAAGAAAATACTTGTTTAAATAGACAATAAGTGGTAAAGTAAAAAAATGGTGATTGTGATTAATCACCAAGAGAATATTTGGATATTTTCATTGACAGGAATGCTGATTCGAGTAAAGAGCAATGGTTTTTAGTGAATAAGTCAGATTACAAATAAAAAGGAGGCAGATAAATTGGGAGAATGGAAAAAGACACAATGTAATATGTGTGCAGTCAGCTGCGGTCTCGAGTTGGAAGTGGAAAACAACAAAATCATCAGTGTGCGTCCCGACAAAGACAGCCCAAAATCAAAAAATTACTGCTGCCGAAAAGGCAGAGCAGTAAAGTATTATCAAGACAACGCTGAAAGGCTCGACTACCCGTTAAAACGTGTGGGTGATGAGTTTGTAAGGATTTCCTGGGAGCAAGCGTATCGTGAAATCGGGGCGAAAGCGAACGAGCTGCTTGATCAGTACGGTCCGCGGACATTTGCGCTTATCGGCTGTGGTCTACCTTCTGCACAAGGGGAAGCGGCGGTGGCGATGACACTCAAGAATGCAATCGGTTCGCAATATTACTATAATCCCGTCGGTATTGAATTTATGGGGTTTTGGTGGAGCTGTGGCAAGATATTCGGCAGTCAGTTAAGTGTTCCGGAACCCGATGAAAGCGCTAACGATGTGCTCATTTTCTGGGGCAGCAACTCATATGTCGCGCACAATTTCAACCGGTCAAGACAAGTGATCCGTGAGTTTTCTGAAGACCCTGGACGTATGGTTATAACTGTTGATCCGCGTTTGTCGGAAACGGCAAGGATGTCAGATATGCACGTTGCGTTGCGGGCGGGAACGGATGCGCTGTTTTTACGCACATTGATTGCGCTGATCATCCGCGAGGGCTGGCAGGATCAAAAATTTATAGATGAAAGAGTTCTTGATTTTGATAAAGTTAAGTCCTGGTTTGACGGTTTCGATATTGAAGGCGCTCTGGAAGTTTGCGGCATTCCTTATGAACAAGCAAGAGAATTCAGTAAAATACTGGCGACCAGAAATTGGGGTGTCCATCAGGATCTTGGGTTGTTTATGGGTCGGCATAATACGCTGAATAGTTATCTGGTGTTAATGCTGATGGTTATTACCGGGAAGGCGCTTGTTAAGGGCGGCAATGTTGCTGCTAACGTCTTTGGCAACATGGGTGCTCATACAAACGAAGATGATCCCAAAGTATGGCACACGGTAGAAACGGACAGAGCCCCTGTTCTCGGGGTTTATCCGGATGGGGTACTTTCTACGGAAATGTTGAGCGACAATCCAGATCATTTGCGGGTACTATTTACTTCAATGACAAACCCGGCGCGTTCATTTCCCGATTCAAAAGCAATTGAAGAGGGCCTTGACAGGCTTGATCTCCTGGTGGTCATTGACATCGTTATGACTGAAACAGCCAGACACGCAGATTATGTCTTGCCGGGAAAAACCGCCTATGAGGCCTACGACTTCAATCTTTTTCAGATGACTTTTCCGGAAACCATCTGTCAGATGAAGCATCCGTTTATCGGACAGATCGGCGAAAGGAAAGAAGACGGGGAAATATGGCTCGGCATTGCTAAAGCAATGGGACTGCTTCCGCCAATACCTGATTCGTTGTATCAAGCGGCGGAGGGTGACCGTGTTACTTATTTTACCAAACTACTGATGTTTGTCATAAAACACAAAAAATATTTTGACATCCTGCCACTGATTATCGCAGAGACGCTGGGAAAAGCGATGGGCTCCGCCACCAGAGCAATGATGTGGGCAGTTCTGATCACTTCTCCCCTGGCAGGATCAGATATGGTCAAACGAGCCGGATTTACAGCTGGGAAAAGACACCGCCTGCTGCAGCTGATTCCTAAGTTTAGGAATATCATCACAATGGATAATGTGTTTCAGGCAGTTGACGATCACCCGGAAGGTGTCGTCATTGCGCTTTCTGATAATGACAAGGATAACCTGAGACATCTCGTCCATAAAGACAAGAAGTTTCATTTATATAATAACGTAATATCCGACTATATTCAGAATATAACGCCGGAAAAGGAAAAAGCGGAGCTGGACGGTGAGGTTGAGTATCCCTATGTAATCAGTTCAGGGCGACATTCCGATGGCGGTGTCAACAGCATTATGCGTAATCCGGCAACGTACGTTTATCGTAAGCCCTATGTGTTGGCCATGAATCCCGAAGATGCCGAGGAATGCGGTTTCAAGGAAGGTCAGGAAGTGCGTGTAACAACAAAGGGTGGAACGCTTGTTGCGCCGATTGAAATCTCGTATCAGATAGCAAGAGGATATTTCTTTGTACCGCATTATTTCGGATTTGAATTTAATGACAAGACAGTCGGCGAGGGCGTAAGTACTTTGGCAAGAGCCATTGATCTTGATCCAATTACAGGCAATCCATTTTTGCGCTATATCCCGTGCAAGGTGGAAGCATTGGAGGCGGTGGGGAAATGAACACAGAATATAAAGAAGTAATAACCCGGGCAATGGAATACGGCGGGATACTTGACGCCATGCTGGCACTGCAGGAAAAAGATGGCTATCTGAATGGCGAGGCTGTTGAAGCGCTTGGAAAAGCATTTAATATGTTTCCTTCCGAAGTATATGATACCGCAACTTTTTACAGCATGCTGAGATTTGAACCACAAAGTATCACCGAGATTTTAATCTGCCGCGGGGCACCCTGTCATGTGGCCGGTTCAGTTGAAGTGATTGCTGCAATTGAAAAGGAAATTGGCATCAAAATCGGAGAAAAAACAGACGATGGAAGATACTCCTTTGATTATACCGAATGCTTGGGGCAGTGTCAGGCAGCAACGGCTGTTTTAATAAATGGAAAACTGCATACAAATGTCACGCCGGAAGGGATAGCTGTTTTGCTTAGAAAAGGAGGTCCAGAAGAATCATGGAAGAAGTAAGAATAACATTACGCAATGCCGGAAAAATAAATCCCGAACAGATTGAA
Source organism: uncultured Acetobacterium sp. (assembly GCF_963664135.1). Taxonomy (NCBI): domain Bacteria; kingdom Bacillati; phylum Bacillota; class Clostridia; order Eubacteriales; family Eubacteriaceae; genus Acetobacterium; species uncultured Acetobacterium sp. The sequence goes on from NZ_OY760905.1 coordinate 2,551,419, forward strand.
GATTATATCAAAGTTGGCGGATATACGGCGTTAAAAAAGGCCAGAGAAACGGGACGGGAGCAGCTCATCAATATGCTGGAACAATCAGGAAAACTTCGTGGCCGCGGTGGTGCCGGATTTAATACCGGACTGAAATGGAGTGGCGCATTTAAGGCTAAAGGGGCGATTAAATATGTTGTCTGCAATGCTGATGAAGGCGAACCGGGTACATATAAAGACCGGATGATTATCGAGTCTGATCCGCATACGATTCTGGAAGGGATTTTGATCGGGGCTTATGCGATTGATGCAAAAGAGTGTTACATTTATTGTCGCGGTGAATATGAAAACAGCATCCGGATTCTGCGAAAGGCCATCGCACAGGCAGAAGAAAAAGGGATTTGCGGGGATGTGAAAATTCGTGTTCATTCCGGGGCTGGTTCTTATGTGTGTGGCGAAGAAACTGCACTTTTAAATTCGCTGGAAGGCAAGCGGGCGGAACCGAGATTAAAACCACCATTTCCGACGGTTGCAGGTTTCAATGCCAAGCCGACGGTTGTAAATAATGTCGAAACATTTGCAACGATACCGGCGGTTGTTGAAAAAGGCTCCGATTGGTTCTGCTCAATCGGCGCTGAGCAATACCCGGGAACAAAGGTATTTTCTTTGAGTGGGGATATTGCCAATAAAGGATGTTTTGAAGCGGCAACCAATGTAAAACTTCGTGATATCATCGATGGTTTTGGTGGCGGCGTTGCAAATGGCAAGCAATTAAAAGCCGTCCAGCTGGGCGGAAGTTCGTGTGGATTTCTAAAACCAGAACAATTGGATACCCAGGTGGATCTGGATTCGATGCGTGCAATCGGCGGGTCGCTCGGTTCAGGAGCGGTGCTTGTCATTGACGATAGCCACAATATGGTCGACATACTGGTCGGCATTGCAAAGTTTTTTAATCATGAGTCATGCGGAAAATGTACGCCATGCCGTGAAGGGACACTCAGGGTTGTAGAACTGATCGAGAAGATCGCAGCTGGAAACGGAAGTAGCAAAGATTTAGAAGAAATTAAATTATTGTCTGACTATATGAACAGGTCGGCCTTCTGCCCATTGGGGCAGTCTGCCACAACAGCAATAACCAGTGCAATGTCACTTTTTCCTGAAGATTTCAGTGCGAAGATAGCTAAGGAGGTGTAAGCGATGGAAATGATCAACATTAATATAAACGGCAACGATTTTTCTGTGGATGCAGAAAGTACAATTCTTGAAGCCGCAACAGCAAATGGCATACAGATTCCGACATTGTGCACCATAAAAGGAATCGACTCCAGGGCAAGCTGCAGAATGTGCATGGTTGAAGTAAAAGGTGAAAGAGTCTTTCAGCCTGCTTGTGCAACCAAAGTCAGAAAAGGGATGGAAGTCGATACCGATACACTGGCAATCCGCAAGTCAAGAAAAACAACCTTGGAGCTTTTGCTTTCGCGTCATGCGGTCGATTGTCATCATTGTTTGAGAATTGGAAATTCTCGATGTGATGATCTGGATCCTGCTTTTTGCGAGATGTGCTTTTTCTGCGAGTGTGTCAGGGATGGATGTTGTGAACTCCAGGCCTTAGCACGTGAATACAAGGTCGATGTACTGCCGTATCCGCATGAGAACATCGATCAGAAAATAGATAAAAGTACTGGCTCGATTATCCGTAATCCGAACAAGTGTGTAAAATGCCGTCGATGTGTAGATGTCTGTAATGATATTCAGACAGTCCATAACTTAAGTATCATCAACAGAGGATCGAATACGAAAATTGTACCGGAAATGGATAAAAACATGAAAGACAGTCCATGTGTACAATGTGGACGTTGTGTGGATGTCTGTCCCACCGGGGCTCTTTTCGTTGAAGAACATACGGATGAAGTTCTTTTTTATACACATAATTATGGTATCGAGACGGCGGCACTGGTTTCATCAAATACGCTAAAAAAACTTGCGGAGCTGTTTCACATAGACACCCCTGTTATGGAGGCAGAGCTGGTTGTTGCCGGGCTTCGCAAAATTGGGGTGGATTATGTCTATACCGATGAGGTTGTCAATCAGCTGTCAGCGAAAGATGGCGAAAAGGCACTATTAAAAGCACTTGAAACAAAAAAAGAAACAGTGATTATTACCGACAGTTATGCCGCAGAAAAATTTGTAAAACAAAATTTTGCAAATCTGGCTCCGAAGCTAGTTACTTATGACTCGCCGCAACGCATTTTTTCAAAACACATGAAACAAACCTTTGCGGGGGATCAGAATCATGATACCTCTGACTTTCGTCTAATCGCAGTTACCGAGGGCGGGGAAAACGCAGCCGATGCTTATGAAAATAAAAGTGTGGATTTCGTAATTACGGCAAGAGAATTATACAGTATTTTTCTTAGAACCGGTGTGAATCCCAAAAAAAGACAGCCATTAAAACCAGATAGCATTGTGGTATCACCAAAAGAGCTACCAGCAACTGCATTCTTTGCACCGGTAGAATGGTCAATGGAAAAAGACATTAAGCAAACGGAATTTGTGTTAAATGGAAACCGTATAAAAGCAGCAATCGCAACGAATTTGGGACAGGTAGGGGTATTGTTGGAGGAAGTGCAAAATGGGAACTCCCCCTATCGTGTGATTCGAATTAACGCATAAGTATAAATTATGTAGACTGTTATGAAGATGCGGTACAAAAATGTTTTCATAAAATTAATACCGCTGAAGATTACCAATTGCTGTGTGAATTAGAAGGTCAAAAGGAGCAAATAATTATGAATAAGCCAATTTTAGCGGATGAAGCAGTTGAACTGCTATTAACGATATCAAATTTTTTGAAAGAAGAAAGTATCCCATTGACAGATACACTAAATAGAGTACTTTCATGTGACATCTATGCATTGTTTCCGATGCCACCGTTTAACAAAAGTCCATATGATGGATATGCACTTCGCAGTGAGGATGTAGCAGACGCTTCGGTGCGTCATCCAGTTGAACTTAGCATCACAGAAGAAATTCTGGCTGGATGCGCTCCTCAAGTTAAAGTGACAAAAGGGAAAACCGCTAAAATATCGACAGGTGCACCAATGCCCGAGGGAGCCGATTGTACAGTCAAATATGAAGTAGTGGAAAGTGATGGGAAGAAGGTAAGAATAACGGAACCCATAAATAAAATGGAAAATGTAATTCTGCAAGGTGAGGAAAGCAAACAAGGGGAACCGTTATTTTCGAAAGGAATCCTGGTTACACCGCCGATTCAGGGCATGCTGGCAGCTCAGGGAATCGCTGTTTGTCAGGTGTATGCAAAGCCGCAGGCGTCACTTATCTGTACTGGTTCAGAATTGCTGGAACCGGGTGAGCCAATCCAGAAAGCAAAAATCTATAATTCAAACCGCTACAGCATCGGCAGTTATCTGCAAGCCTTTGGCCTGAATTGTCATTATGAAGGAACCGTTGCTGATGAGTTGGAAGTTATTGCGGATAAATTGGAGGATGCACTTGGAAAATCAGATATGGTTATCACAACCGGGGGCGCATCGGTAGGTGACTGTGATTGGGCAGTTGCGGCTGCCCAAAAAATTGGGGCAAAGATCCTATTCTGGAAGGTGCAGATAAAACCAGGCTCTTCCATTCTTGCCGCTGAGAAGGACGGAAAACTGATTCTGAGTCTTTCTGGAAATCCCGGAGCTGCTGTTATGAGCATGATTAAGATTGCGTTGCCATTTATTCGCAGACTGTGCGGCCGCAGTGATCTGTACTCAAAGACAATTGATGTTACGCTTAAGTATCCGGTTATGAAAAAAAGTCCAGTGTTAAGGTTGGTGTGTGGAACATTGGAAATTGAGGATGGCAGGGTGCTGTTTGCGGAAAAGAAAGTTCAGGGAAATGGCGCGATTTCAGCATTCTATAATTGCAATCTGATTGGGGAAATTCCTGCAGGAAGTGGCGTGGTTTTAGCAGGAACAAAAATAAAAGCAATTTGCTTTATGGAGTAATCAGCATATGGATGGAGATAATATGAAGCAAAATTTACCGGTTTATTCTTTTGTCGATTTTATCATAGCGGGTATAAGAAATGCGTCTTTAAAAATGAGGTAGACAAATGCAATTAATAAAAACAGAGGATGCGGTAGGACATGTTCTTTGCCATGATATCACACAGATTATTAAAGGGACAGTCAAGGAGGTCATATTTCGTAAAGGTCACATCGTCGTTAAAGAAGATATTCCGGTTTTACTTTCGGTGGGAAAAGAAAATCTCTATATATGGGAAAAACAGCCCGGCATGCTCCATGAAAATGACGCAGCGCAGATTCTTTATGAGCTATGTAAGGGCGAAAATATGCATGCTTCTGATGTGAAAGAAGGGAAGATTGAACTGCTTGCAGATTGTGATGGATTACTTAAAATAGATGTGGAAAAAATGAAGCAGATCAATGCGCTGGGAGAGATGATGATTGCAAGCCGTCACGGGAACTTCCCGGTTAAAAAGGGCGAAAAGATTGCCGGAACCAGAATTATTCCACTTGTGATAGAAAATGAAAAAATGAAAAAAGCCCAGGAAATTTGCAGCGGAAAATCAATCTTCCAGGTAAAACCATTTCAACCTAAAAAGGTTGGCATCATCACAACCGGAAGTGAAATCTATAAGCATCGAATAAAAGATACATTTACGCCGGTAATTATCGAAAAGCTTGCGGAATACCATACTGAGGTCGTTGACCAGATTATATGTAATGATGATCATGAGATGATTACGACAGCGATTCATACCTTTTTAAAGCAGGGGGTTGATATGATTCTATGCACTGGCGGCATGAGTGTGGATCCGGATGACCGGACACCGCTGGCGATAAAAAATGCGGGAGTCAGGATTGTAACCTATGGAGCACCGGTACTTCCGGGAGCAATGTTTTTGCTTGCCTATTATGAAGAAAATAGCGTTCCGATCGTGGGCCTGCCTGGATGTGTAATGTATGCCAAACGAACCATTTTTGACCTGGTACTTCCCCGGTTAATGTGCGGCGAAATTTTACAAAAAGAAGATTTATCTGTTTTAGGACAAGGCGGTCTTTGCCTCTGTTGTGAAACATGTACATTCCCAAACTGCGGATTTGGAAAAGGGAGTTGAAACAAAGCCGTGCAACGGGTATTTCCGGTTTCGTCCAAACCGCCGGTTAAAGGCACGATTGAGTAGCCATAAATTTTCTCTCCAGTAACAGGAGAAAAATTTATATAGATGCGCGTAAAAACCTACTGATTGCAGTGGGTTGTGGCATTTCGCAAATGCCTATAATTAATAAGGTAGAAGGAGAAAAATATGGAAGCTGAATGGAAACAGACCAGTTGCTATAACTGCGGTGTTTGCTGTGGCCTAGAAATTCAAATTAAAGATAATCAGGTTGTCAACGTTAGACCTGATAAAGCAAGTATGCGTTCTTTAGGCGGTTACTGTTGTAGAAAAGGGCGTGCTTTAAAATATTTCCAGCATAATAAGAATCGATTAGATTACCCACTTAAACGAGTTGGTGATGAATTCGTTCGTATTTCTTGGGAACAGGCATTGTCAGAAATTGGAGAAAAAGTAAAAGAGATAAAGGCTAATTTTAGTCCCAAAGCATTTGGTTTTTATGGCGTTGGTCTTGCAGCAGACCATGTTCCAATGTTCCCGCTTCACGATATGATGGATCTTGTTGGTTCACAATGGGCGTTCAGTCCAATTTCAGTAGAGTTTGTTTCTCCATGGTGGGCATCTGGCAAGTTAATGGGAAGACAATTCCCTCCTATTGAAGGTGAAGCATTTGAAAGTGAGGTTTTCATCTGTTGGGGTGCAAATACATATGTAGCACATAACGTCGGAAATGCCCGATTGGCGATTAGAGATGCATCAGAAAATCCAAACCGAATGTTTATTGCAGTTGATCCATGCTTATCAGAAACTGCCCGTATGGCAGAGATGCATATCATGCCAAAGAATGGTACAGATGCATTATTAATCAGAGCGATTATCTCAATCATTATACAAAATGGATGGGAAGATAAAGAATTTATTAATAATTACACAGTTGGTTGGGCTCAATCGAAGAAATGGTTTGAAAACTTTGATGTTGATAAAGCATTAGAAGTTTGTAGAGTACCGAAAGATCAAATCATGAAATTTACAAGAATTCTTTGTACAAAAAAATGGGGTGTTCACCCTGACCTTGGTCTATATTTCGGTAGACACGCTACATTAAGTTGTTATTTATTAAATTTACTTCAGGCAGTTACCGGATGCCTATTAAAAATGGGTACAAATACAATGCCAAACAGCTATCTCAGTTGGGGACATTACACTGATGAAAATACGCCAGGTGTATGGAGAACATGGAAAACAAATAGCTTCCCGACGCTTGCATATTTTAACGGCGGAGCACTTCAAGAATGTATGGAAGATCCAAATGAAAATGATAGAATGCGTTCTTTATTTGTAGTTGCTGGAAACCCGGCAAGAACATGGCCTGATTCAAATCGATTAAGCAAAGAGTTTAAAAATCTCGATTTAATGGTTGTTGTTGATATTGCAATGACTGAAACATGTAAGTGTGCAGATTATGTTCTGCCAGGAACAACTGGATATGAACGTTTTGGTGGAACTATTTTCTCAGGTGGATATCCTTATTCAACATTAACATTAAAACAACAATTACTTGATCCTGTCGCAGAAAGAAAAGACGATGCAGAGATTCTATTAAATATCATTGAAGCTTCTGGTCTTCTTCCAGAAATCCCACAATATCTTTTTGATATCGCTCAAGAAGCAGTGGCTAATAATGATCGAATGGCTATTATTCAACCCGTTAATAAATTTTTAGCTGAAGTAAATCGTGAAGATTGCAGAAAACCGGTTCTTTATAAAGTTATGGGTAAAGCGATGGGATCAGTTGGAAAAGCAGTTTTCTGGGCACACTTTATTTATGGTGAACTTTCAATGGAAAACGCCATGAGAGTTGGCTATACTTTCCCTCATCTTCACCCAGATATGGAAAGTGATCCTGAAATGATGGCTTTAATTATTCGTGACCAAGTATTTGGCGTTGTCGATGCAAGTCCAAGTGGCAACGTCATTGCTGGTGCGGATGGAACAATTGAAGGCGCTTTAAAAGATCAAGTCTTATATCCGGATAAGAAAATTCATCTTTATGATGAAACGGTAGATAAATTTATTGGAAATATTACGCCAGAAAAAGAAGCAGAAGGGACATCATTTACGGATGAATACCCATATTTAATTTCAGCTGGTACACATAGTAATGAAGCTGGTGTGAATACAAACATGAGAAATCCAGCAGCGTATCAATATCGTCAGCCTTATGTTTTCAAAATGAATCCTGAAGATGCAATGGAAATGGATTTTAAAGATGGACAATGGGTGAAAGTTACAACAAAAGTTGGATCGATTAAAGCGCCAATACAATATACATATAATGCCGCACGTGGTTATGGAAATATTTCTCATTACTTTGGATTATTTGATGAAGAAGGAAAAGCGTATGGAGAAGCCGTTAATCAATTAACATCAGCACAAGATATTGACGAAATCGCCGGTGATGCTATTTACCGTTATGTACCATGTAGAGTTGATGTGCTTGAGGAAGGGGAAGAATATGGATTGTGGAACTATGAAAAATAAAGATACAAGTAAAAGTGTTCTTGAACTGGCGCTTGATATGCAAAAAGAATGTGGTTGGGTTACTGAAGAAGCGGTTAAAGAAATTGCTTCATTAAGAAAAATGCCAGAATCAAGAGTTTATGAAACATTAAGTTTTTATTCAATGATTCTTTTAGATGCTCCGGCAGAAGTAAGAATTGAATTTTGCCGTGGAACGAGCTGTTATATTGCAGATGGAGTGAATCTTTTAGAAGAAATACAAAATATTACAAACTGTACGATCGGTGAATGTTCTAAAGATGGTAAATATCAGCTTGAATATTGCGAATGTCTAGGTCATTGTGAAACTGCTCCAAACGTTGTTGTCAATGGTATGTTATATACATCAGTAACTAAAGAATCAATTAATAATATTTTGAAGGAGGCGTCTTTGTAATGGCAGCACAAGAAACAAGAATAGCTCTTCGTAATTTAGGAAAAATCAATCCAAACTCAATAGATGATTATATTTCAATCGGAGGATATGAAGCATTAGCCAAAGCTAAAACGATCGATCAAGATGAATTGATTTCTGAAATCGAAAATGCTTCTAAACTTCGAGGAAGAGGTGGTGCTGGTTTTAATACTGGATTTAAATGGTCTGGAGCAAAGGCAAGTACCGGAGATATCAAATACGTTGTATGTAATGCGGATGAAGGTGAACCAGGAACATTTAAAGACAGAGTTATCATCGAAAACGATCCACATACAATCATTGAAGGTATCTTAATTGCAGCATATGCGATTAGCGCTACTGACGCAATTATTTATTGTAGAGGTGAATATGAAGAACAAATCGCTTTATTAAAAAATGCGATTAAACAAGCTAAAGAAAAAGGATTGAGCGATGGTGTGAATCTTAGAGTATACACAGGTGCTGGTTCTTATGTTTGTGGAGAAGAAACAGCTCTTTTAAACTCAATTGAAGAAAAACGTGCTGAACCACGTTTAAAGCCGCCATATCCGACCGTAAAAGGTGCTTTTGGAAAACCTACTGTTGTCAATAATGTAGAAACATTTGCGAATGTTCCTGTTATTGTAAAAAATGGTTCTGAATGGTTCTCACAAATCGGTTCTAAAGAATATCCAGGAACAAAAGTATTTCCAGTTTCAGGGGATGTAAAGAACCCTGGATGTTATGAAATGACAACAAACTCTTCACTTGCTGATATTGTAATTGATCTTGCAGGTGGTGTGGCAGGAGGTCATACAATTAAAGCTGTTCAATTAGGTGGATCATCATGTGGATATATCAAAGGTGATGAGATGAATATGTCAATCGATTTTGATTCTTTAAGAAATAGCGGTAGAGCTTTAGGCTCAGGTGCGATTTTAGTTTTAAATGAAACACATAATATGGTAGATCAAGTACAACAAATTCTTCACTTCTTTGCGCATGAATCATGTGGGAAATGCACTCCATGTAGAGAAGGTTTATATCAGGCAGGTGTTATCATTGATAAATTCGCTGATGTTAAGGGTAGTGAAGCAGATTTAAAAATGTTAATGACTTTATCTGAAATGATGTCAAAAGATTGTTTTTGCGCACTTGGTCAGGGTGCATTAACAGCCTTTGAGAGTGCTTACGAAAATTTTCCTGAAGATTTTGACAAAAGGATGGTGAAGTAATTATGGCTATCAATATGACTATGGATGGAAACGTGTTAGAAGTTGAAGAAGACATAACTATTTTAGAAGCAGCTAAGAATAACGGAATCCACATTCCGACACTTTGTTATATTAAAGAATTAGATCCACATGCATCTTGTAGAATGTGTGTAGTTAAAGTAGAAGGTGCCCGTACATTCTTACCATCATGTGCTACAAAGGTAAGCGATGGAATGGTTGTCAATACAAACACTGAAGAACTCAGAGAAAACAGAAAACTTACACTAGAAATGATCATGGCACATCATCCTGTTGATTGTCATCACTGTTTAAGACTTGGAAACAGTAAAGAAGAAGATCTTGATCCAATGTTTTGTGAAATGTGCTTTTTCTGTGACTGTGTTAGAGATGGTATTTGTGAACTTCAACAACTTAATAGAGAATATCATGTTGATATCCTTCCATTTGAAGTTGAAGGATATCGTTATGAAGTTGATAATTCACTTCATTCTATTATTCGTGATGCAAATAAATGTATAAAATGTAGTAGATGTGTTGATGTTTGTAATGAAGTTCAAAATGTACATAATCTTGCACTATTTGGACGAGGACAAGAATACCGAGTTACACCAGCAATGAATAAACCTATGAATGAAAGCTCATGTGTAAGATGCGGTAGATGTGTTGATGTTTGTCCTACTGGTGCCCTTTATATGGAAGAAAGTATTGATAAAATGCTTTTCAATGCACATGCATATAACAAGAAAACAATAGGAATGGTATCCGCATCTGTACTCGAAGATTTAGAAAAACTAAATAAAATGGAACCAGGAACATTAGATATTCATAAACTCATTGCTTCAATGAAAAAGTTAAATATTGACTGTGTCATCAGTGAAGAACAAGTTATTGATGCTAATAAAGGAGAAGCAGAGGAAATAATTTTAAATTCTAATAGTCCAGTTATTATTAGCAATAGCCATGCCGTAAAGAGTTTCGTCGATTTATATTTTGCAGAAATTAGTAATCAAGTGAAATATTATAAATCAGTTCAAGAATGTTTTGCTACAATTGCTAAGGATGTTGCAGACCGATTGGGATATGATATTAATGAAATGAAAACAGTTGTATTTACTGCAAATAACGAAAACGGTGCTGAAGCAAAAGAAAAAGGTACTGTTGATTTCTCAATGAACGCCACTGAAATTTATAGAACATTTATGCGAACAGGTGTTGATTTTCATCGAATTAAACCTGTAGATGCATTAAAGTTAGACATTGAAAAAGAATTTCTTTTCGGTGCAGTTACTGGTCCAATTTCATTTAACTATGAAAAAAATCCAGAAGTTATGAAGATTGACGGAAAAACGATCGCAATTGCGCATAATTTAGGTCAAGCTAGAAAATTGCTTGAAGACGTTGTTAATGGAACAAGTCAGTTTGATATCATTAGACTTTGTGCATAATATAAACAAATAATAGAGTTGGGAGTGCGGACGAAAACGGTATTGACAACAGTCTATAAAACTTGGAATTAGCTTTTTTGAATTCGAAATGAATATTGTAAGAAACGGTGATAAAATCCCCATATGGGGATTTTTGAAATGTGTTTGACAGCATGACTACCGGCGATATTGAGACGCATATTAAAGATCTCTATGGAATCGAGATGTCTGATAGTACCATCAGCCGGGTGACGGATAAAATTCTGCCGATTGCCAAAGAATGGCAGAATCGACCGCTGGAAGAGATCTTTGCTGTCGTTTTTATGGATGCGATTCATTTTCATGTGCGAAGTGAAGGCCAAATTATCAAGAAAGCCGTCTATATCGCCATCGGGATCAACATGGACGGGTGCTGTGCTAGGATTATGGATTGGGGAAAATGAAAGTACTAAATTCTGGCTTTCCGTCATGAATGGATTAAGAAATCGTGGTGTCGAAGATATTCTGATTGCCTGTGTGGCTGGATTAACCGGATTTTCCAATGCGATCGAAGCAGTCTTCCCTAAAACTGAAATTCAGCAATGCATCATCCACCAGATCAGAAATACCACCCGGTTTATTTCCTATAAAGATATCCAATTACTCATGGCCGATCTGAAGCGGGTTTATACAGCGCCAACTGAAGATGCTGCTTTTAGCGAACTGGTCACATTTGAGGAAAAAATGTGGCAAAAAATATTCTAAAATTACGGATTCCTGGCGAAACAACTGGCCGAAACTCGCGTCCTATTTCAAATATCCGCAGGAAGTTCGAACCCTCATTTATACGTCCAATTCCATTGAGGGATTCAACCGGCAGCTCAGAAAAGTGACGAAAAGCAAAACCGTATTCCCAACGGATGACAGTCTCTTTAAAATGCTATATCTGGCCACCATGGATATCACCCAAAAGTGGACCGGGCGGAGAAAAGATTGGGGTCAGATTCATTCTCAATTGGAAATCTTCTTTGCTGAACGGTTGGATTAACATGAATTCATTCAATACAAATATTTCAGAGTGAGATTTTGTCTTACTTTTAATTGACATGCAATCAATTGAGTCTATAATACACTTAAGGGGCAAGAGCCTATTTTAAAGCCCTTACCCCTTCATTTATTCTTTATTCTATTTCAATTTTCGAAAATACACAAAACTTGAAACACTCCCGACGAATATGGGACAAAGCCCATAAATCACCACCATTTTCTAATTCCGTCAAATCCTTAAGATCGTCGTTCCAAAGCATTTTTTCCAGACTCCGATTTGAATGACTTTGTTTTTTAAGCCAGATAATCTTATGTTTGTCCATTAAATTTAACACTCTCTACACTTCCAAATGTGATTATTTAATATTTGGGGACTAATTATAATAGTAGACCATTTTTCAACTGAAAATCTGTTAAAAATGGTCCGCTATTAAGATATCATATACAACACACCACTATTTTGCACATTTCGATCCGATTTACCGTAATTAAACCAGTCCGAAATAATGTGATAATTTAAAGTAGGAGGCTATCAGTAATTGATCAACCTCCGATACCTGGATATCGTTTCATCCTTAGTCAATTTTATCGTCTTAAATCAAACTGGCTAATACTCTGTTTCAGCAGTTCTGCCTGGCCAGAAAGTTCCTGACTCGCCGCGGCACTTTGTTCTGCGGTTGCAGAGTTCTGCTGAACAACCTGGGCAACCTGATCGATGCCGGTATTAATCTGGGCAATCCCGGTGGCTTGTTCATTGGTGGCGTGGGCAATGTTACTTGTTAAGTCGGTGACTTTTTCAATGCCCTTCACGATATCATTTAGGGCTTCAGCCGTATCATCAGCAATTTTCGTACCTTCTCGAACCTTGTTGATTGATCCTTCAATTAAGGCCGTCGTCTGTTTGGCGGCTTCAGTACTTCTTGCTGCCAAGGTTCGCACTTCTTCTGCCACAACAGCAAAGCCTTTACCATGCTGTCCTGCCCTGGCTGATTCCACAGCGGCATTCAGAGCTAGAATATTAGTCTGGAAAGCAATGTCATCAATCACTTTAATGATATTAGAAATATCTTTGGACGACTGGTTGATTGCCGTCATGGATTTCTGCATTTCGATCATTTGTGCATTGCCTTTTTCTGCATTAAGCATCACTTCGGTCGTCAGTTCTCGGGCCTGGTTGGCATAAACGGCATTATTTTTGGTCTGATCGGCAATTTCAGCAATGGAAGCCGTCAATTCCTGGATGCTGCTTGCCTGTTCGGTGGAGCTCTGGGCTAATGCCTGACTACCGCCGGAAACCTGATTAGCTCCAAGATTTACCTGTCCTGCTGAGACTCTGATATCTTCCAATATACGATTCAATGTATCGATGATAATATTGAGAGCACTTGTTACCTCACCAAAATCACCGGGATGCGCTTCCGCATCGGTAATATTTAGATTTCCTTCGCTGATCTGTCCGGTGATGTTCATAATCTCAGTAATTACTAAATTTAAAACCTTAACAGTATTGTTAACTGATTGTTTTAACTGATCAAAAGCCCCCCGATAAGAGCCGCTAACCACCACTTGAAGATTACCATTGGATAAACCGTTCATCACCGCGGCTACGTCATGCACCGGTTTGGAAATCTCTTCCAGAATGCTATTCATTCCACCAATCAGTTCTCGCCATCTTCCATTGAATTTACCTTCATCGCCACGGGTTTCAAGACTTCCTTCAACAGCAGCTGCCGATAATGCTGTTGCATCTTCTATCAAGTTACCGATAGATTGTTTCACAACAACTAAATTTGATTTAATCGACTGGAATTGTTCCGCAATTTCTTCTGTATATTCATTGGTTTCTTTCACTTCTAAATCAAAATCCAAATCGCCATCTGCTAACCGTTTAAGGTTTTCTTCCAAGCGCGTCACTTCTTCTTTTGTATAGACATTGACACTCATGGTTGGCGTCGTATCCATTGCAACCTCAACAAAGCCAATGGTTTCGCCTTCGCTATTAAAAATCCGTTCTGTATCAAGACGATAATATTTGTCAACAAAATAAAATGGATACTCATGCCGATCTTTTTTGATTAACCCCGTGATGCCGCAGTTTTCAGTATTACACATTTCCAGGCCTGCGTTGCAGCAATCCATTCCATATATGTCTTCTCTACAGGTTGTCATGCCAACTGCTACCATCAGGTTTTCAAGTGTTTTATTGGCAAAGATGAACTTCATATCATTACTTAATGCAGTGATCCGGTAAGGCAATGCATCTAACACACCTAAGTAAAGAGCTGTTTGATCTTTCAGGTCATATAACGCATGGTTTGCATCATTAATCACTTTTCCATAAGCACCCTTAAGCTTATTCTTCTGATCTGGAGCAAGGCTTCCCTTCTGCTCAATTTGTTCTGGCAACATCCTGATAAATTCAACAATCTGCCGTGTCGACATTTCTAAATCCATTAAATTATTCCCAAGCAAGTCTTCGGGTGAAGTTGCTTTAATATTGACCGATAAGTCTCCATCTGCCAGTTTTTTTACTTCAGCTGCCCTCTCTTCGCATTTTTCGATGTGTTTGGATAATGAAATCGTAATCATATCAAATGGATCATGTTTCGCTACTGACCCAATTTGAATCAATGAATCTCCACCAGATAAACGCACAATAAGCTTTTGCAGTTCCGTTATGTGCTTGGACACATAGCTGAAATTGAAAAAAATCACCAAAAGTATCAAAATTAAGGAAATTCCATCACTCAACGTGAGTAATGTTCTTATACCTGAAAAGAGATCCATTTTGGAGCCAATTAAAAACATTTCCAAGATATATTTCATAAAACAAATCATCAAAATTGGTAAAATAACCCTTGTTATTACCATTAAATATAAACTTCTTTTTTTAATCAACTATTTAACCTCGTATCCTTCTGAAAATAATAATTGACACAAATATCTACCTCTAAAAATACTATGTCACCATTGCATAAATAGTATGTTCTTATTTTACTATAAAACGATCCCCCGCTTTCTTTAGAAAATGGGGGATCGTCAAATATCGTTTAGTTAGCTGCCGTCCTGCTTGACAAATCGAACAGAGATTAAATTATTACGCTTTAATTTTTCCTTAGTTCACTATTTCTATGCTTCAATTATTTGCTGAAATTTCAGCATTTCGCTGTTGAACTAATTTTGTGAACTCTTCTTCTTGAGCAATATTCCATTCAAAAGCACAAGCCATGACATCAGCAGTTGTTGTCAATACCTTATCTTCGGGTACATCACCTAATTGGGTGAAAGGTGGGAATAAAAGCATAAAGAAATCATTGTTGGATGTTTCAATATTTTTCTTGACAAAATCATATAAATAGTCGCGAACTTCTTTAACAATAATGCCATTAGCCAGAGCCTTTATTTCCAACGGTATGTAAAAATCAGTCGGTATGATCCCTATTGGGCGTCCGATTGACTTGCGAATTAATTCGAAGTCATTAATCGATTGAATAAACAGAACTTCAAAATCAGTATCGCCAAGATGGGTAAAAAACTGTTGTGATTTCCCACAGCTATGAAGCTCTGGAATAACACCATTTTTCTTTATTTGCGTAGCCATCGCAGCCCAACACGGTTTGATAAGAGTTTCCCAAGTATTCAAGCTATAGAATGTTGATAACGTTGTTCCCGAATCATCACTGACTTGCATAACATCTGGTTTATAATATTTGCATGCATAATCAATGAGTTTACATCGCCATTCGGTCCATTTTTGAAAGAAAGCTTTACATTCATCTTCTTCTTCAACCATGGCCATTAAAGCGCCTTCAAAGCCCATCAAAGAGTGAAGTCGTTCAAAAGGTCCTTCCTGAAACCAGACCACAAAAACAAAATTATCCCTATCGGCAAATTCAGAAATCTTATCAGTATTAACCGCATTTTCCCAATCAATCATGTCCAAATCAGGCCATTGGATAACTTCACGCCAATTGCAAATATCATCAAGAACTGGCTTTTGCCGATGATCCGGTACAAATGTCTGTAACGCTTCATCCCATTCCCAATCAACTCCAAACCAATCTTTTCCAGATTTCTTGTAAGGTGGTCTCTCATGATGTACTTCAGACTCCAACAAATATCGAATCCCATCGAGATAGGATACATAACGATCCATCGTCTTATGATTGTAAAAATTCAACACATTCTCTTTTTTGGTTAACATTGTAAATACCCCTTATATTGTATTTTATTTGTTCCGTTGATCGTAAAAAATCTAACTGCCAAGTACAAACCATCAGCTTTTCTCAATAGTTGCTTAAGCGCCAATTAGTTCTTTAGCTTTTGATGCCGAACTGCCAGCGTCTGGAGCATAACCGTCAGCGCCAATTTCGTCCGCATATTCCTGAGTAACAGGAGCTCCACCAACAATTACTTTCATGTCAGGCAGTGCTGCTTTAACGGTTTGCACCGCTTCTTTTAAGGCTGGCATGGTGGTGGTCAGAAGACCTGAACAGGCAACCAGGACAACATTTTTATTTTCTTTAGCCGCTTCTACGAATCGTTCTGCTGGTACGTCAACACCCAGGTCAACCATATCAAATCCGGCACTTTCAAGCATCATCACGACCAGGTTTTTACCGATATCGTGAAGGTCTCCGGCTACGGTTCCCATGATACAGGTACCCAGTGAGCTGGAGTTGTCTCCTGCCATAACCGGTTTTAAAACTTCCACACCTTTGGACATGGCTTTGGCAGCGATCAGCATTTCTGGTACAAAAATTTCTCCAGACGAAAACTTATCCCCAACCACACCCATCGATGCAACCATCGCATCCAGAATATCCTGGGCTTTATCGCCAGCATCCAATGCTTCCTGAACGGCTGCGGCCACCTTCTTTGATTTACCAGTTTCGACCAAACCTTTTACTTCTTCAATTTTTGACATGTTTTTCTCCTTTGAATTTAGTTTATTAGTTGATTGTGAAAGTGCGGTAAACTTTATGATCAGTTTCACACTTTCTTTTATTACACCACCCGAAACCTGTGTGGGCCCCGGGTTTAGTTGTAACTTATTTTACAAAAATACCTTCGCGGAAGGCGCCAATGTATTCCATACAGTATTCGTCTTCGCCCATCATCGCTTCGGTGGCAAACAGCATTCCCATCATGTCCTTGTTCAGCGGATCCAAAATGAAGCTGTCCATGCCGGCGCTCATCGCCAAAACGGCAAAGGCCTGGTTGGCAATCCGTCGGGCTGGCAGATTAAAGGAAATGTTGCTGACGGCGCCGGTGACATGGATGGTGGGGTATTGGGCTTTGATGCCGCGGATGACCTCGGTCACCATCTGAATCCCGTCTTCGGAGGTACACAGCATTTCAATCAATGGATCAATATGCATTCTGGATGGGTCGATGTTGTATTCTTTAACCTTAACCATCAGATCAGCAAAGACATCTAATCGGTCTTTAGCGGTTTTGGGAATCCCCTTATCGCTGTTTAACAGCGCGACACATTCCCATTTGGTATCGGCAATGGCTTTGAATGCCACATCAACCTTGTCACCTTCTAAGGAAACTGAATTAAACAGTCCCGGTTTGTTGCAGTATTTCATGGACTCGATGCAAGTGTAGACATTGGGGCTGTCCACGGCGATGGGTACATCAGTGGTTTCTTGAACAATGTCAATCAGCCATTTCATGGTTTCCAGTTCAATGTCATCATCAACTGAAGCACAGACATCAATGAAATTCGCTCCGGCTTCCGCCTGCTTAATCGCCAGATTTTTGATAAATTCTGCATCCTTGGCCGCAATGGCTTTGGCGGTTAATGGAATGGCACCGTTAATTTTTTCTCCAATAATAATCACTACTATTTCCTCCGTATAACTTTTTCTGCATCTGAATTTTTTATGCATTAATACTAGTGTAATCATTTCCTGCTCTTCATGATGTAAATGTTTTCTTTTGTGTTACCATGGTAACTTCATTATACCCATATACCATAATTTGTCAACATATATTTGCAAATATTTTATTTTTACGATTATGTTTAAATTTTTTAAGTATTATAGATCTGAAAACTCGTTCTAGTCTAAATCTATTTTTTTACCAAACAACTTTCGGCATCAAAAAAACTCGTGCTTTTCAGTTGACCTTTTTTAGGCTATTATATTGGTAACACCTTTCTGGAAATATTTTAGCGAACGCTATTTTAAAATTAATTGATCGATTCAAACTGAAATTATTTTATTTCTAGGAAAACATCAAAAAGGAGAGTCTAAGTCAATGGAAAATCAGATTAGTACGAAGGATGAAATTATAAATAA
Source organism: uncultured Acetobacterium sp. (assembly GCF_963664135.1). Classification (NCBI taxonomy): domain Bacteria; kingdom Bacillati; phylum Bacillota; class Clostridia; order Eubacteriales; family Eubacteriaceae; genus Acetobacterium; species uncultured Acetobacterium sp. Next base: position 2,569,490 of record NZ_OY760905.1, read on the forward strand.
TGCAATTGAACTTTTTTACCAACAAGGATATAAGGCGTGTACCCTTCGACAAATTGCACAAAAATGTAATATTACACATGTCAGTATTTTCAGGCATTTTAAAAACAAACATGAATTAGCAGCGATTCTGATTAATCGTTATCTTGAGGGTTTGGTTGACATCACTCGTAAATTTAGCAGTCTTAATACAGAATCTTCAAATAAAACATTTGAAACCATGTTTTTCTATTGGAGTTATCACCATGAATTCATGAAATATGATGAAAAATTCATGAAGTTTTATGTTGAGTATTATAATTACGATAGCTCATATTTTAATGAGAATCACGGCAAATATTTAGAATTCATTTTTTCAAATATATTTGGGCTTGCTTATAAAAAAAGTGTACTCTTTCAGCACATCGATGAAGCTGCCTTGAGTGCTGCCGATGTTGAACTCATTAAATTATGCAGTGAAAACAAAATTACTATTTATGAAGCAGTTCATTATATTATTGAACTGGTGATCATGTTAACAAATAATCAATCATCTACATCACTTCATGAAATCACAGCTTTTATTGATAAACATATTCAATCAACGGATGAACTTCTTTATGATGTATACCAGGATTTTCTTTCTTTGTAGGAGTAAAAACACGTGTTTTGCTTATCCCTATTTAGGAGCTGATACCTCTTTTTGCGATAACGACATTTCGGTTCAATGTTTGTTGTTGATATACCAAAACCAATCGAGACCATGTCATTATTTTATCTGTTGCTTTCTTGTATATCGTCGGAAAACTGTCATCACTTTTGGAGGCTACCGGACTGAGTCAGACGTTCTTTCCAATGCTACCGGCATTACACTTTTTCATAATCATCCATCATGTAGCCCGAAACCTTCTCGGGAAGATATTGATATCACTGTTCGTCTTTAAGATGCCTGGAAAATTCTTGGAATCATATTATTTGGGTTTAGAAAACCTGTTTGTTAGTTTCACAGAGAAAAATATAACCTGAAGTTATTTCAAAAGTAAATCGATAAAAATAAACAAAAGACCTCTTTTAATTTGAGGTCTTTTGCCAGCAATTATCAATGATTTTGATTTTTTATCAAATTGCTGCTATGCTCGTATGAGTTTTAATTTACTCATTTATATAATACTATTTAGCTCTGACTTGCAGCGTATTTTTCGTTCTTTTTCTTCAACATTTCATTGAATTCAGATGCCATCTTGGCATTCCATTCCCAACCACAAGCATTAACTTCAGCAATTGTTGTTAAAACTGTATCTTCTGGAACATCCCCCAACACCATTGCTGGTGGAAATGCGAACATTAAAAAGTCATATCCATTGACGGATTCCTCAATATTTTTTTTGACAAAATTGTAATAAGTATCTCGAACTTCTTTAACTGTCACTCCAGATCCTTGAGCCTTTGACTCCAAATTAAAATAAACATCAGTTGGAGTAAACCCTACTTTTCCATGTGTAAATTCACGAATTGCTTGCCAGTCATTGATCGTTTGTATAAAGAGACTGTCGAACCCGCAGTCAAGAATATCCTTAAAAAACTCTTGGGATTTGCCACAACTGTGTAATTCTGCCGCTACACCATGTTTTTTTATTTCCTGGCAACAAGCTGTCCAGCTTGGTTTGATCAATTTATTCCATGTGTTCTTACTGTAAAAAGATGAATTTTTTGTTCCAGAATCATCATGAAACTGAATAACATCTGGTTTATAATATTTACATAGATAGCTGATTAATTTGCATTTCCATTCAGTCCATTTTTTAAAGAACGCTTCACATTCCTCTTCTTCTTCGACTAATGCCATAAGCGCCCCTTCAAAACCCATCAGTGAGTGAAGTCTTTCAAAAGGCCCATTTCCTAGCCAAAGTGAAAACACAAAGTTTTCACGATCTTTTAAATGAACTTCGTCAATACGTGCTGCTTCTTCCCAGTCCATACTATCCAAATCTGGCCATTTCACGACATCACGCCAATCACAAACATCTTCTAAAAGAGGTTTTTTTCGATGATCTGGGACAAATGAAGTACCATCATATTCCCAATAGACCCCAAACCAATCCTGACCTGATTTATGAAAAGGTGGTCTTTCATGAAAACCCGAACATTCAAACGCCATTTGCACTGAATCAAAATAAGTAACGTACTGTTCCATTGGTTTGTGCTGATAGTAGTTTAACGCACTTTCTCTTATTATTGACATTTTTTCTCTCCTTAATTTTTAATCATTTAATCCTGAAAATTTTTCAAGTAAATAAACTTAAGCGTTTATTCATATATCAATTCTAAGCTATCAATTCTTTAGCTTTTGCAGCTGAACTTCCTGCATCGGGAGCATAGCCATCTGCACCAATTTCGTTCGCATATTCCTGAGTAACCGGTGCGCCACCAACAATTACTTTCATATCCGGGTAAGCCGCTTTAATGGTTTGAACAGCTTCTTTAAGAGCTGGCATGGTCGTTGTCAAAAGACCGGAGCAGGCAACCAATATAACGTTGTTATTTTCTTTAACCGCTTCCACAAATCGTTCTGCTGGTACATCGACGCCTAAATCAACCATATCAAATCCGGCACTTTCCAGCATCATGACAACCAGATTTTTACCGATATCGTGAAGATCGCCAGCAACGGTTCCCATGATACAGGTTCCCAATGAGCTGGAGTTGTCTCCAGCCATCACTGGTTTTAAAACTTCCACACCTTTGGACATGGCTTTGGCAGCGATCAGCATTTCTGGTACAAAAATTTCGCCAGATGAAAACTTATCCCCAACCACACCCATCGATGCAACCATCGCATCCAGAATATCCTGGGCTTTATCGCCAGCATCCAATGCTTCCTGAACGGCTGCAGCCACTTTCTTTGATTTACCAGTTTCGACCAAACCTTTTACTTCTTCAATTTTTGACATGTTTTTCTCCTTTGATTTTTGATTTAATGCACTTATTTTTATTTAATCCACTCGCAACCTGTGTGAGTCCCGGGTTTTGTTGTAACTTATTTTACAAAAATACCTTCGCGGAAGGCGCCGATGTATTCCATGCAGTATTCATCTTCGCCCATCATCGCTTCAGTGGCAAACAACATTCCCATCATATCCTTGTTTAAAGGATCCAGGATGAAGCTGTCCATGCCGGCGCTCATGGCCAAAACGGCAAAGGCCTGGTTGGCAATCCGTCGGGCTGGCAAATTAAAGGAAATATTGCTGACGGCACCGGTAACGTGGATGGTGGGGTATTGGGCTTTGATGTCGCGGATGACCTCGGTAACCATGGTAATGCCATCTTCAGAGGTACACAGCATTTCAATCAAGGGATCAATATGCATTCTGGAGGGGGCGATGTTGTATTCTTTCACCTTCACCATCAGATCAGCAAAGACATCCAGACGGTCTTTAGCAGTTTTGGGAATCCCTTTGTCGCTGTTTAGCAGCGCCACACATTCCCATTTGGTATCTGCGATGGCTTTGAATGCCACATCGACCTTGTCACCTTCTAAGGAAACCGAATTAAACAGTCCTGGTTTGTTGCAATATTTCATCGACTCGATACAGGTGTAGACATTGGGGCTGTCCACGGAAATCGGTACATCGGTGGCTTCCTGAACGATATCGATTAACCATTTCATGGTTTCCAGTTCAATGTCGTCATCTACTGATGCACAAACATCAATAAAGTCTGCTCCGGCTTCGGCCTGTTTGATCACCAGGTTGCGGATAAATTCCGCATCTTTTTCAGTGATAGCTTTTGCCGTCGATGGAATCGCTCCATTTATTTTTTCACCAATAATTATCAAAAATCTATAACCTCCTAAATCAATTATTATCATAATTCTAGTTATATTCTTCTGTTTTGTCCATTACCTCTAATTTACGAATGTTAACAAAATTGTTAACTATTTCTTTTATATCTTCTAGATTTAATTTATAATTAGATAAGACATTTTTATTAAGTCAATTTTTTACTCAGAACACTCCAGTTGCTTTTTCAACATGCAGCAATAATATTGTAGAGAGGATCTTAATTTATATGAATATTAATCAAATGAAACAATTTCAAGTTATTGCCAAATATGATAGTATTTCGAAAGCTTCAGAAGAACTTTTTGTGTCCCCGCCTGCATTAAGCCGTTTGATTTCAGGCATTGAAAACGATCTCAACTGCAGACTTTTTGATCGGTCCGGCAGAAATATTTATCTTAACGATCATGGAAAAAGGCTCGTAAGTTATATCGAAACAATTATTACAACTTACGATGAAATGTTAGAATACTTCAATAACATTAGTCTAGAACCAGATCAGCCGATCATTGTGACTGAACTTTGTGAAAATTTTTTAGATGGAATCATTAATTCATTTAAACAAAAGCATCCTTATATACGAATCGAAAAAAAATTAACATCCTACGAAAAAGCCCTGCTCCTGCTTCTCAAAAAACAAGCCAATATTGTTTTCACAGATGAATTAAGTATCAAAAAACATCAGTCGCAAATGATTAACAAGCACATTGATACAACATTTCTTCTAAAAAACAGTCTTTTTCTGGCCGTCTTACCTGATTCGCCTTACGCAAATCGGAAAAATATTATGTTAGAAGAATTAGCACACGAAAAATTTGTTACCATCGAACCAAACGATCAAAAAAATATCAATTATTTAAATTTTGTTGACTACGTATGTAAAGCCAACTCTTTTGATATCCGCTATCAGCGTTCTTATGATTCAGAAACAATGGCTCAAATCGCCTTTTTTACGCCAGACTTACTCATCACAGATTCCCTCCATGTCGACTTTTATATGGAAGCTCGCAAGCATAAAAAATATATCAAAATTAAAAATGAGAGCGCCAGCCAGAATATTTTTATTTGTCATCAACATTCCGATTTAAAAGCTAAACAACTCACCGATGAAATCAAGCGTTCTTTTTTTAAGATTTTCAATAAATAAATAAATTATGTCTAAATACTATAAATACGCAATAACAAAAACAATCATATCTTTATGACACTGGTGTGATGTGGGGTCGCTTCGTTTGTCATGCCAACAAAAATGTGGTATATTGCAAAAAAATGACAGGCGGTGAAATCAGAAATGGCCAGATCGGCATGGGTTAAGAGTACAACCGGAATTTACCATGTAATACTGAAAGGTCTGGATGGACGTAGTATTTTTTTGAAACGTTCGATTTTTGACCAGATCATAGCTGCGCTTTTTTGTTCGGATTCGCCCTGTGCGACAAGGTTCATAACGCCAAGTGTAAACTCATTTTTACTTTCAATCGTATTCAAATTTCAACTACAATAATGGGGCCAATACTGTTGCCTATTTCAGCATGGTTTTATTTAACGAAAAGAAGACCCAATAGCCACCAGCAAGATCACACCGAATTTTCGGTGTTTTTTTGTGCAAAAAATTGTGAAAATGGTTACTTTAACACGAACTTAACAGAATATTAACGTTGAGGAATAGTTGAAGCGTAATATAAGGTTATCAAAAGGAATTAATAAGAAAGCAAGGCGAAAAGCCTTTGAGTAAGCAAAAGATTCATATTATAAGAAGGAGAACATGATGAAAGTACAAGGAAAAAACATTGTTGTAACCGGCGGCGGAAATGGTGTGGGAAGAGAGCTGGTTTTGCAGCTACTCAACAAGGGCGCCATGGTCGTAGCAGTCGATATTAATCCAGAGGCATTGGAAGAAACGGTAACAATTGCCGGGAAAAATCCCCGACTGTTTACTGAAATGGTCGATATTTCGAATAAGGAAGCAGTCTTTGCTTTTGCTAAGAATGCCATCGAAAAGTACGGAATGATCGATGGGATCATTAACAATGCCGGCATCATTCAACCCTTTATTCATCTGGATGAATTGGAAATGAATCGCATTGAACGGGTTATGAATATCAATTTCTACGGTACCCTCTATATGGTCAAAGCATTTTTGCCATATTTGCTGAAATGTCCGGAGGCACATATTGTTAATGTTTCCAGTATGGGAGGCTTCTTACCGGTGCCAGGACAAAGTGTCTATGGGGCATCTAAAGCGGCAGTTAAACTACTGACCGAAGGTCTATCATCTGAACTGAAAGATACCAATGTCAATGTATCGGTGGTTATTCCCGGTGGGATTGCGACCGATATCAAGAAAAATTCCAATATTGCTCATCAAACATCGAGCGACAGCAGTAAAGCGAACAAAGTATTAACCCCAAAAAAAGCGGCTGAGTTAATCATCAAAACCATGGAGAAGAAAAAGCTGCGATCCTATATTGGGAAAGATTGCAACTTGATGAAGATATTCTATAAAATCAACTCAGGGTTGGCAATGGGGATGATTAATCGAGTGATGGCGGCCAATGCTCATTAATTAAAGTACGATTTAATAAAAATAAGGCTGTTTGAAAATCTTAAATATACGATTAACATTAGATTAGTTCTGGGTTTTTCGATACCTGGTTCAAATAAATAAATAAATAATTTTAAGGAGAAAAAACGATGAATAATGTAAAAATGGAAGATGCCATTCGAGACAGATTGGAAAATGGGTTTGAAAATTGGAATGGCGGTTATGATGGATGGCTGACGTGGTGCAACACCTTATATGAACCGGATGCCCATTACAATATCCCCCTTGAAGGCACTCAGAAGCGTCTGACATTGCAGGAATACAAAGACATGATGGGAAAACTGTTTGAACACTTTACGATGGAACTTGGTGCTTTTAAAAACATGATCATCAAGGATGACTGGTGTGCGATTCGCTATACCGTCAAGATCAAGAATCTTGATACGGGCAAGGAAGTAAGTCAAAATACAATGGAATTTGTTAAATTCAAGGACAATGCCGGCGACATTGGGGTTCGTGTGGTTGAGGGCTGGGCTCTTTCCGATTCACCGCTCTGCTAAAAAAAACAAGGCGAGTAAAAAGTTTTATAAATATGAGAGCTGGTTTTACACTTTGCCTGTAAAATCGGCTCTCGTTTTAATTTTAGAGGAGTACCAAAACGATAAAAGAACTAAGATCAAACTGGACCCGTAATCATTTAGCACTTTCAAACACACTGGAGGATGGAGTTGCTGACTGATTTGTCTTAATGCTTCTAAAAAGACTACCAATATTTATGTAACATCGTCTATTTAATAATGGTGTTTATTTAGTTTTGATGATAAACTAAAGTGGTTAAAATAGTGAATGATTTTCAGGAGAAGCAGATGAATCAGAACAAACGTCTTTTTAAAAAGAAAATTGCAATCATCATTTCAATAGCGTTATCCCTTTTTCTCCTGACGGTTTTTTTACTGATCATTGGGATGTTTATGAATAACCTCAAACAGCAGGAGATGTTAAAAACCACCGATAAATTTATTAATTTTAAAAGTCAGGTGGAACATTTAGTTTTCACAAATAAAACCCTGATTCAGGGTTTTGAGGCTTATATCCTAATGAATCCAGAGCTGGATGAATCAGAAGCCTATAGCTATCTTAATAATCTCTTATTTAAAAATGAAAACCAAATCAGAAACATTGGAGTTTGTCAGGATACGACCATCATCTGGAATTATCCGAAGGAAGGAAATGCCGTAGCCATTGGCGTTGACCTGTCCACGGTTGAGAGTCAGAAAGAGCTGGTGCTTAAGGTTAAGAATGAACAGGTGCCAATCTTGCAGGGGCCAGTGGAACTGATTCAGGGAGGAACGGGTTTTATTATCCGTCTGCCCATCGTCAGAAAGGACACCGGCTATTGGGGGCAGATCAGTATCGTTCTCAAAGGCGATAAAATCATTGAAGATATCAATGCCTATGCTGAAGAGGCTGGCTTAAATGTCGCCATTTTTAATGATCAAAACAAGACGCTTCCTTTTTATGGCTCAATGAGTGCAGTTGGAGAATCATCATTAACCTTTAATATTGATCCGGACTTTATTGACTGGAAGGTTGTGGTATCGCCTAAAGACGGTTGGAAAAATAATCAGTTTGTTTTATGGTCTGCTATTTTTCTAGCCGTTCTAATTGCTACCGGAGCCGGTTTGCTAACGTTTAGAGCTTTAAAAACAAATTATCAATTGCGGATCATGTCAAGTCATGATTCCCTTACCGGTCTTTACAACCGTCATTATCTAAATGACTATCAGTCCATGGTTTTGGCTTCAGCTAAAAGAAATAATCGGCAGGTTGGGTTTATGAGTATGGACTTGAACCATTTCAAAAATATCAATGACACTTACGAGCACAATGTTGGTGATCTGGTGCTCGCGGAAACGGCACGGGTGTTAAAACAGAGCACCCGGACAAACGAAGCAGCTTTTCGATTGGGCGGCGATGAGTTTCTGATTATCATGCCAGATATAGAAGATCGGACGGTATTGCAGCAGGCCCGGGAACGGCTTTCAAACAGTTTTAAAAATGACTTTCATCTGGCTGATTATCCCGCTAAAATTGCGGTGAGTATTGGGACGGCATTGTTTCCAGAAGATGGTGATAATATTGATATACTACTTCAAATTGCTGATGAAGAGATGTATTCGGATAAAAAAGAACAGAAAATGAAGCAAGCTGAAAATCAATCGGGTCAGCCATCGCGATAACTTGTCAATCGGGTGATATTATGATAATATGGATGACTCGTACCCCGGTAAAAACCAATTATGAATGGAGAATAATAAAATGGAACAATTGCCAAATTGCCCAAAATGCAATTCAGAATATACCTATGAAGACGGCGAGCTGTTGATCTGCCCAGAATGCGCCCATGAATGGACAGTAGACGCAGCAAACGAAAACAGCGGCGATGAAAAGATCGTCAAAGATTCAAATGGAAATGTATTAACGAATGGTGATACGGTTATTTTAATCAAAGACTTGAAAGTTAAAGGCAGTTCCCAGGATCTAAAAAAGGGAACTAAGGTAAAAAATATCCGTCTGGTTGATGGCGATCATAATATTGACTGTAAAATTGATGGTTTTGGAGCGATGTCCTTAAAATTGGAGTTTGTTAAAAAGGCATAAAGTCCTGAAACAAAAAGCAATAATAGATTGACTGATTTTCATAAGATGTAAATAACTCAATAATGAATAGACGGAAAGCCCACTGATTTTCACGAAATGAAAATCAGGGGGCTGTTTTTTTTGAAAACGTCCATCATAAAAAAGAAATTGTCTTAGAGTGAACTACCAAGTGTTAAGCTTAATATATAAATCAGTCAAACAATCGTTGAAGCAGAAAAGGCTTCTAACCGATGGAAGTTAGACTACTTTAGAATTATAAAACAGAGCGTAGTGTTGTAGCAGAAAAGAAGGCAAGAATTAAAATTGGAAAAAACAGCAGTATTAAAGATCAGAAAGTCAGAGTTGAGTCAGCATTTATTTACCAACAGGGATTTGTCTAAGTTATTTATCCCTTTAGTCATTGAGCAGTTTTTAGAATATTCGGTGGGACTAACCGCTTCCATCCTGGTGGCTCATGTCGGTGAGGCAGCAGCCTCCGGAGTATCCCTGGTAGAATTCGTAATGGCATTGCTGATCAGTATCTTTGCGGCATTAGCAACCGGTGGTGCCGTGATTGCCGGACAATATCTGGGCAGTCAACAGACTAAAGCGGCCAATCAGCTGGTGTGGTTTGCCGGGGTCACCTCGGTTAGCATCTTGGTGTTGATTTATCTGTTTCGGACAGCCATTCTGCATGGACTGTTTGGTCAGATTTCCAATGAGGTTTATGGTCATGCCAGTAGCTATTTATTAATTGTTGCCGCATCGATTCCTTTTCTGGGCATATATAACGCCACGGCAGCTGTCTTTCGAACCATGGGAAATTCTAAATTACCGATGAAAATCATGCTGGTGATGAATATCATTAATGTTTTCATTACAGCATTATTAATCTTTGGTTTCCACATGGGAACCGCCGGTGTTGCCATCCCCACGCTGGTTTCCCGGGTGGGCGCAGCGCTGCTGATTATTGGCTTTGCCTTTAATCAAGGAAATGTTCTCTATCTGAAAAAAACACTGCGGTTCAAATTTGATGGGTCGATGATCAAACGGATTCTGAAAATTGGATTACCCTCAGGGTTTGAAAATGGCATGTTTTATTTTGGGCGGTTGATCATTCTAAGTCTGGTTTCCGCCTTTGGGACAGCAGCGATTGCGGCCAATTCGGTGGGCGGTACCATTGTGATGTTTGAGGTGCTGCCAGGTATGGCAGTGGGTCTTGGCTTGACGGTTGTCATATCCCACTGTGTCGGATTAGGTGATTACGAGCAGGCTAGGTATTACACCAAGAAAATCACCAGGGCGCTTTATGTGGCACAGATTATCAGTTCTGCGGTGGTGCTGGTACTGCTGCCAGTGATTCTCAAAATTTATGCCCTTTCACCAGAAGCCACCCAGGGGACAATCGAAATTGTCTGGGGTCATGCCATCATGATGATTCTGATCTGGCCGCAGGCATATTCGTTACCAGTTACTTTTCGGGCCGCCGGAGATGCCAAGTTTCCAATGATCATCAGCATTCTGTCGATGGTCTTCTGCCGGATATTTTTGGCCTATGTGTTTAGTATTTATTTCAATTTGGGAATGATTGGAACCTGGGCGGCCATGTTTGTGGACTGGATTGTCAAAGCCATCATTTTTGTCTGGCGATATTTTACCGGAAAATGGACAGAATACCGGGCAATTTAAAAAAAGTCTTGACTTGGAGTCCACTCCAGATGATAAGGTGGAGTAGCAAATAAATGACGAAGAAAGTCACAAGGAGAAAATAGATATGATACAGAAAAAACTAGGGTTTGGATTTATGCGCTTACCGGTAACCAATCCGGAAGATTCAACCAGCGTGGATATGGAGCAGCTGAATAAAATGGTTGATACCTTTTTAGAAAGAGGCTTTACCTATTTTGACACCGCATATATGTATCACAACTTTAAAAGTGAAATTGCGTTAAGAGAGGCATTGGTAAAACGATATCCAAGAGATTCATTTACAGTGGCGACCAAACTGCCGACGATGTTTTTAAAAAAGAAAGAAGATCAGGAGCGCATTTTTAATGAACAGCTGGAAAAATGCGGGGTTGATTATTTTGACTATTACCTGTTGCACAACCTGGGCGTTACCCATTATGAAATTGCCAAAAATATGGACAGTTTTGCCTTTATCCAGCAGAAAAAAGAGGCCGGAAAAATCAGAAATATCGGTTTTTCCTACCATGATCATGCCGATTTATTGGATGAAATCCTAACTGCCCATCCGGAAGTCGATTTTGTCCAGCTGCAGTTAAATTACATGGATTGGAATAATGACAGCATCCAGTCCGCAAAATGCTATGATGTTGCCGTCAAACATGGTAAAAAGGTGATCGTCATGGAACCCATCAAAGGCGGAACCCTGGCGACCATCCCCGCCAAAGCGGAAGCAGCATTAAAAGACTATCATCCGGATATGTCTGTTGCCTCCTGGGCGGTTCGCTATGCCGCCAGCCTGGAAGATGTGATGATCGTCTTAAGCGGGATGTCAAGTCAGGAGCAATTGCTCGATAACACCGACTACATGGAGGATTTTAAGCCTTTTATTATAGCCGAATATGATATTATCGATAATGTCATCAACATCATCAATGAGGCCATCGCCATTCCCTGTACGGCCTGTCAGTACTGTGTTGATGGATGCCCGAAAAACATTGCGATTCCCAAGTATTTTGCGCTTTATAATGCTGAAAAACAGTCAGTACCACAGATGTTTTCAGCTCAACGGGTTTACTATGATAATTTATATCAAAACCTATGGCAAGGCTTCAGACTGTATCGAATGTGGAAAATGCGAGGAAAGCTGTCCCCAGCACATTGAGATCATCAAAGGACTGAAAGATGTGGCTGAAGTATTTGAAGCCCCATTGAATTTCTAATATAAAAATTAACCGAGGTGGATTTTCATGACCATAACAGAAGTAAGTAAAAAATATGATATTTCCCAAGATACCCTGCGTTATTATGAGCGGATCGGACTAATTCCGGCAGTCAATCGAACCAAAGGCGGGATGCGGGACTATACCGAAGAATCCTGCGGCTGGATTGAGCTGGCAAAATGCATGCGTTCGGCCGGGATTCCTATCGAGGCCCTGATTGAATACTGCGCTCTGACCCAGCAGGGGGATCAGACCATTGTCGCCAGAAAAGAGCTGCTGGTTGAGGAACGAACCAAGCTGGTGGAAAAAATGGAAGACATGAAAAAGACCCTCGATAAACTTAATTACAAGATTGACATCTACGAAAAAGCCGAAGTGACCGGGGTTTTGTCCTGGAAGAAGTAGTACCAAAGTTTAACTGAATCAAATGAGTCACTAAAATCTCCGTACCTTAAGCGTATGGAGATTTTTTTGAAAAAATTTAAAAATATTGACTTGGTGTAAAGTCCAGATGGTAGTATAGTAAGAGTAGATAAATAATCCATTATAAATTAATTTGACTAAACAGTCTGTCACAGATTGTTTAAATCTAAAATTAGGGAGAATGAATGATGTTGTATCGAAAATTCGGAAAAACAAATGAAGAGGTTTCGGTTCTGGGGTTTGGTTGTATGCGCTTGCCGGTTATCGACGGGGATCAATCCAATATCGATGATGAGAAAGCCATTGAAATGATCCGCTACGCCATTGACCATGGCGTGAATTATATTGACACGGCTTATCCTTATCACGGCACCGGTTTTGACAAAGGGGGCGAGAGTGAACCTTTTGTGGCCCGAGCATTGAAGGACGGCTATCGCGAACAGGTTAAAATCGCCACCAAGCTACCGTCATGGCTGATTCAGTCTCGGGCGGATATGGAGCGTTTACTGGATGAACAGCTCAAACGGCTGGAAACGGATGTCATTGATTTTTACCTGGTACATGGACTCAACAGAGGTTTCTGGCAAAACCTGAAAAACCTAGGCGTCGGTGAATTTCTGGATCAGGCCATCAAAGACGGTAAAATCAAACATGCGGGTTTCTCGTTTCATGATGACTTTGATTTATTTGTTGAAATTGTCGATGCTTATGATTGGTCTTTTTGTCAAATCCAATACAATTATCTGGATGAAAACTATCAGGCCGGCACAAAAGGCCTGGAATATGCAGCCGGCAAAGGACTGGGAATAACCATTATGGAACCAATCAGAGGCGGTGCGCTGGCTGATAAATTGCCTCAAGAAGTGTTAGCGGCCTGGGACCAAGCACCAATCAAAAGAACCCCGGCTCAATGGGCGCTGCGGTGGGTTATGAATCATCCCGAGGTTTCCGTGGTGCTCAGCGGCATGACGACGATGGATCAGGTGGTCGATAATATCAATACCGCCAATGAAGGTGCGGCCAATTCCTTAACCAACGAAGAACTGGGGTTAGTGGATTTTGCCAAGAAAACGATCAAAGAAAAGATGAAAGTCAACTGTACCGGCTGCCGATATTGTATGCCATGTCCATCAGGAGTCGATATCCCAGGCCATTTTGCCCTTTATAATAATGCCTATCTATTTGATATGCTCCCCAGAGCCAAAGGTCAATATGGGATGATGTTTCCACAAGATGCTAAAGCCTCAAATTGTGTTGAATGTGGAAAATGCGAAGAACATTGTCCGCAGAATATTGCCATTATCGAGAAATTGAAAAATGTCAGAGCAGCCTTAGAATAAAGTTGATGCTAAAAAATCTCCGTACCTTAAATGGACGGAGATTTTTTTAAGAAATAAATAAAGGGTATTGACTTGGAGCGAACTCCAGATGGTACAGTTAATAGTATCAAAGCGATACACTCGTTAAACCAGAGGTGGAAATGGAAACACAGGAAATATTAAAAAAAGTAAAAACGGGAGAAATCTCTGTGGAGGAAGCAGAGCTTTTTTTTCGCCGACAGCCCTTTGAAGAAATGGGTTATGCCAAACTGGATACGCATCGAAAGATGCGGTCCGGCTTTGCCGAGGTGATCTTTTGCAGCGGCAAGGCAGATGCGCATTTGCTGAATATATTTGGAAAGCTTTATGAAGAAGATGGAGAGGTGATGGGAACCCAGGCCTCACATCATCAATATGAAATGATCAAAGCAGCTTATCCGGAGGTTGCGTACGACGAAATCTCCCGGATTATCAAAATCGAAAAACCGGGCAAGAAACGGGTCGGAAAAATTGCCGTCTGCTCAGCGGGTACTGCCGATATTCCGGTGGCCGAAGAGGCCGCTCAGACGGCTGAGTATTTTGGCTCTCATGTGGAACGACTTTATGATGTTGGCGTTGCCGGGATTCACCGGATTCTTTCCCAATTGGATGTGATCCAGAGTGCCAACTGTGTGATTGCCGTGGCTGGGATGGAAGGGGCCTTGGCTAGTGTCATTGGCGGATTGGTCGACAAGCCGGTCATCGGGGTGCCCACCTCGGTTGGCTATGGTGCCAGCCTTGGTGGTATTTCAGCGTTGCTGACGATGATCAATTCCTGTGCCAACGGAATCTCGGTGGTTAACATCGACAATGGCTATGGTGCTGGCTACACGGCCACCCAGATTAACCGTTTGGGGGTGCGATCATGAGCCAGACCTTATACCTGGAATGTTACTCGGGCATCAGTGGTGATATGACGGTGGCGGCGCTGCTCGATCTGGGGGCCGATCAGCGAGTGTTGGACAGTGCCCTGAAAAGCCTGCCGATCACCGGGTTTGAGACCATCATCAGCCGGGTGAAAAAGGCGGGGCTGGATGTCTGTGATTTTCAGGTCATTCTGGATCACGACAACCATGACCATGATATGACCTATCTCCATGGTGATCATCACCACCATCATGGCGATGAACAGGGCTATTCTGATAATGTTTCGGAACTGACGCATCACCATGACCATCAGGAAAAAAAGAGTCATTCACATGCTAATCGGGGCCTGTCGGAAATTGTCGAAATCATCAACCAGGCTCAGCTCACCGATCACGCCAAGGAGCTGGCCATTCGGATCTTTTCAATTATTGCCGACGCCGAAGCTAAAGCCCATGGGGTCGGGCGGGAGCGGGTGCATTTTCACGAGGTGGGCGCGGTGGACTCGATTGTGGATATTGTGGCAGTGGCTGTCTGTCTGGACAATCTGGACATCCGGGAGGTGATTGTGCCGGAAGTTTATGAAGGCCGGGGCTTTGTCCGCTGTCAGCATGGCACCATCCCCATTCCTGTACCGACCGTGACCCATATCGCCGCCAGTCATCAGTTGAATTTACATATTACCAGTACGGTCGGGGAGCTGATTACCCCAACCGGGGCGGCGATTGTAGCGGCCATTAAAACCAGCGATCAGTTGCCCAAGCAGTTTGCTATTGAAAAAACTGGCATCGGCGCCGGCAAACGAACCTACGACCGGCCCAGCCTGCTGCGGGCGATGCTGATCACTGATAAAACAAAAAAACAGGACGGTATTTATAAGTTGGAAACCAACATTGATGACTGCGGCGGTGAAATTCTGGGCTTTGTCATGGAGCGGCTGTTTGAAGCTGGTGCAAGAGATGTCCATTATATCCCGGTTTATATGAAGAAAAACCGGCCCGCCTATCTGCTCAATGTGATCTGTACCAAAGCCGATATTGAAACCTTGGAACAGATTATTTTTGAGGAAACTACCACCATCGGAATCAGACGGATTCAGATGGAAAGCATCGGCTTAAAGCGAACCATCAAAAGCATTCCCACCAGTCTGGGGGAAGCCCAGGTCAAGGTTTGCGAGCTGGAATCCGGCAAACGGATTTATCCCGAATATGCCAGTGTGGTTGAACTTTGCGAAAAAAACAAAATGGCTTATCAGGATGCCTACCATATCATCAAAAAAGAGTGTGAAGCGACTGAAGGAATAGGAGAACTCAAACTAGTTGAACTCAATCAGTTTGAGTTGCCATTATCCTCGTGACGAAGGGAGAATATTTATTGGAATATCGAATTTTAGGACGAACTGGAATCAAAGTCAGTGAAATTGGCATCGGCGGCGAAGGCTTTGAGAATCGCAGTTTTGAAGATTGTGAAGCCCTGATTGATTGTGCCATGAAAAACGGCATCAATTTTTTTGATGTTTACAATTCCAATCCTGAGGTCAGAAATAATTTGGGTAAGGCCCTAAGCAAGTATCCACGAGATACCTTTGTCATCGAAGGACATCTTGGTTCAGTTTGGGATGACGGCCAATACCGGCGCAGCCGAAAAATTAAAGAAATTGTTCCGGCCTTTATGGACTTGCTGGCAAGAATGCAGCTGGAATATATCGATGTCGGGATGATCCACTATGTGGATGAAAAAAGCGATTTCGATCAGATTTTTCATGGCGAGATCATTGTCTATGCTCAGGAACTGAAACGACAGGGGCACATCAAAGCCTTGGGTCTATCCACCCATAATCCCGATATTGCCATGATGGCAGTGGATTCGGGACTGATTGATGTGATCTTGTTCAGCATCAATCCGGCCTATGATATGCTGCCGGCCAGTGAAGATGTGAACATTCTCTTTGAAGGCGATACCTTTACTGAGCGGACCTACGAAGGCATTGATCTCAAACGGGAGCAGCTCTATCAGACCTGTGAAAATGCCGGGGTCGCCCTCACTGTCATGAAGGGTTATGCCGCCGGGGTGTTATTCAGTGAGGAAGAGTCGCCTTTTGGAAAGGCTCTGACACCGGTGCAATGCCTCCATTACGCATTAACCCGGCCGGCGGTGGCTTCCGTGATGGTAGGGGTATCCAGTCAGGAACAGATATTAGCGGCCGTTGCCTATGGAAAAGCCAGTGATACCGAAAAAGACTATAGTGAAGTGCTGGCAAACGCCCCTGACACTTCATTCCGAGGCCATTGCATGTATTGCGGTCACTGTGCCCCCTGCACAAAAAAGATTGATATCGCTGCGGTGAATAAATATCTGGATCTGGCCTTGATTCAAGACGCCGTTCCGGAGACTCTCAAAAATCATTATGAATTACTCAACCACCATGCCGGGGAATGTATTGAATGCGGTGAGTGTATGAAAAATTGCCCTTTTGGAGTGGAGATTATAAAGAAGATGAAGCAGGCCGTTGGGGTTTTTGGGGAATAATTTTCATGCTCAAAATCAAATATCTGACAAAAAAATTAAACCCGTTTATCAAAGATTATCTCTAGGACAAACGGGTTTTGAAATGATTAATGATTCTTTTTGGCAGGGTCGATGAATTTTCGGTAATGCTCGGGGAAGTCTTCAAGCGCCATTGTATCAAAAATGGAGCAGGTGCCCGCATCTTTTGCGGTTTGATAATACCAGCATTTAAAATTGAGCATATCAAGCATCTCCTGCATTTCTTGCATTTGTTGGATGACGGAATCCCGCTGTGATCCCATAATCGCCAGACGGTCATCAATGGTGGTATCCCCTTCCATACAGCAGTCCATGAAATGTTTGATGCCCTTGATGGACATCCCGGTTTTCTTTAGACAATCGATCATTTTTAACCAGGACATATCTTCATCTCTGAACATTCTAATCCCGCTGCCAGATCGCTCAAGAAAAGGCAATAATCCCTCTTTATCATAATATCTTAATGTCGAAGGCGCCACATTAATTTGCTTGGCGGCTTCGCCGACGGTATAAATCATAATAATTCCTCCCAAAATTTAAAAAAAAAGCTTGACTTAAAGTTGACTTTAGGTTGTACAATGATGTTGAACTTACTGAACAGAGTATAGCACATTCAGATTTGAAATTCAATAGATGCAATAAATTAAAAAATAGGGTTAATGAGGTGACGTGAAAAATGGATATTAATAATTTTCTGGAACAGTTGAATCGGGGAACGGTGGTTGAAGGTGGCTCGGAAGTGCACCTGATGATGCATGCCATCTCCCAGGAAGCACTGAAACTGACAACTGACCTCAATGGCAGCTATCATCCGCCGGAAGAAATCCGCGAAATTTTTTCCCGATTGATGAGAAAACCAGTAGACGAAACTTTTGGATTGTTTCCGCCATTTTCTACCGATTGTGGTAAAAATATTCACGTCGGCAAAAATGTGTTTATCAATTCAGGTTGCCGTTTTCAGGATCAGGGCGGCATCTTTATTGGGGATGGTGTTCTCATCGGCCATAATGTGGTGTTAGCTACCCTCAACCACGATAGTAATCCGCAAAAACGCGGCGATATGTATCCAGCTCCGATCCGAATTGGGAATAATGTCTGGATTGGTGCCCAGGTCACGGTGCTTCCCGGGGTTACCATTGGTGATGGCGCCATTGTTGCGGCCGGAGCGGTGGTAACCAGAGATGTGCAGGCTAATGTGATTGTCGGTGGAGTCCCGGCCAAGATCATCAAAAAGATTGAAGTTAATCAGAAATAAATAGCGATATTCCGGCAGCGCTGAAGGATTTTCAGAAAATGCAGGATGAAGGGCCAGCCTGGGGCTGATACCAGCTGGCTAGAGGATTCGGTGGTCTAAGTATGGGAACATTATATAAAATGATAAAAATGCAATAAATTAATTTATGGAGATTTTAAGATGAATTTAAATAACAAAAAGAGAAATTATGTGGATGAAAGTGGTATGAACAAAAAGACTTTTACCGTTAGTGAAAAGGTAACAATTGAAAAGGTCACCTTTAACAACCGCTACGGGATTACGATTGCGGCAGATATGTACCGATCGAAAGAATTTGATCAAACCAGAAAATATCCGGCAATTATCGTCGGGACCCCTTTTGGTGGCGTTAAGGAGCAGGGGGCAGGGATTTATGCTCAAGAAATGGCACAGCGTGGTTTTGTAGCCATCGCTTTTGATGAATCCTACAACGGCGAAAGCAGCGGAGAGCCCCGCCGGATTTCATCGCCGGATATCTTTACTGAAGATTTCAGTGCGGCTGTGGACTACATCGGTACCCGACCTTATGTGGACAGAAGCCGGATTGGCGTCATTGGAATTTGCGGCAGCGGTGGTTTCGCCTGCACGGCGGCTCAGGTTGACAGTCGGATTAAAGAGGTTGCAACTGTAAGTATGTACGATATGAGCAGAGTGATACGTAATGGATGGCAGGACTCAATGACGGATGCTGAACGCAAACAAGCCCTTGAGCAGCTCAGTGAACAACGCTGGAAAGATGTTGAAAGTGGAACACCGGCGTTAACACCCACTTATCCGGATCAACCAATGGATGAGATGCCAGCGGGATTGGATCCCATTTCCAGTGAATTCTTTGGTTATTATGGAATGAAGCGTGGATTTCATCCTAATGCCAAAGGCGCATTTACGGTTACCAGTGCGATGTCATTTATGAATTTTCCACTGCTGAACTACATCAACACGATCTCACCAAGGCCAATTTTGTTTATAATTGGGGAACATGCCAACTCCCGATATTTTAGTGAAGATGCCTATAAAATGGCGGCGGAACCGAAAGAATTGTATGTCGTTTCAGAGGCTGGGCATGTCGATCTTTATGATCGAACAGAGCTAATTCCATTTGATAAATTAGAATCCTTTTTTATAGAAAGTTTATAGTCAGGATTAGGATAATTAACATTCGATAACACTTGAACCGTAGTGAAAGGGTTGTTGGCGAGGTTCTGGCAACCTTGAATGAAAGTAAGGAGGAAACCGGTTGCGCAATATGAAAAAGATATTTTTAATTTTGGGTTTATTGACCTTGTGCTTGTGTTTGGTGGCCTGCGATAGTGGGCAAACCCAGAAAAGCGAGTCGGTTAATCAAGAAAATACAGCGACAGTTAGTGATCCGGAAACAACTGAAGAAAAAGTGGCGGTAAATCTACCAGCGATGAATAATATAAAGATAACAGTAAATGGCCAGGAATTTTCAGCGACGCTTTATGATAATCAGACAACCCAGAATTTCGTCAAAAAACTGCCGTTGACCATTGACATGAGTGAACTCAACGGCAATGAAAAGTTTTATTATTTGGAGGAGCCTTTACCTGTAGCAGCTGAACAGATTGGAGAAATCCGAGCGGGTGATCTGATGCTGTATGGTGATGATTGTCTTGTTTTATTCTATGAAAATTTTTCAAGCGCTTATCGTTATACCCGAATCGGAGCTATTGAAAATGCAGAAGGGTTAGCCGAAGCGGTTGGGGATGGAGCGGTTAAAATTGCGTTCAGTTTATCTGGCGATCAATCGGCGGGAGAATAAAAAAAGGAGTAAAACAACATGGAAAAACAAGCACTGGAAAAGGTATCCGATTTTGCATTAGGTGAGGAAAACCTGGAACCGGTGACTGATGAGGCGTATAACAAACTAAAAATCCAGTAAAAACAGAACCATCAATTGTGGGGGAATTCCTTGATTCATCGTCTTTTTCTATTGTTTAAAAAAATAATAAATTCGCTTGACCTGAAGTTGAGTTAAGGGTTTATAGTGGAAATATCAAATAAATACCATTGATGATAGGAGAAAAACGATGAAATTAACCGTGATTACAGGAAGTCCTCATAAAAAAGGAACAACCGCTTTATTGGCCGATAAATTTATTGAAGGAGCAAAGGAAGCCGGACATGAGGTGATTCGCTTTGACGCTGCCTTTGAAAATGTCAAACCTTGTCTAGCCTGTGAGTATTGTGCCAGCCATGATGGGGAGTGTATTCACAAAGATACAATGAATGACTTGAGCAAGCAGCTGGTGGAAACCGAACTGATTGTATTTGTTACGCCGCTTTACTATTTTGGTATGTCAGCCCAGATCAAAGCCGTCATCGACCGTTTCCATGCCAGCAATGCCAAAATTGTCGGGAATAAAAAAGCGATGCTGTTGGCGGCTGCCTATGGCGCCGATGATTGGACGATGGAAGGGTTGGAGAAAACGTACGAATCGATGTTGCGTTTTCTGGCCTGGGAAGATGCCGGAAAACTCATGGCAATTGGATGCCCGGTTCGAGAGTTGCTGGGACAAACCGATTACCCTCAGCAGGCTTATGAAATGGGAAAAAAATTATAATGAAATTTGGAGAATAAAACTATGCCAGTGATTACATTAGAATCAGGAAAACTGAATACGGATCAAAAGAGACAATTGGTCAAAGAATTTACCGATACCGCCGCAAAAGTAATGCAAATACCGGAACAGGCCTTTTTCGTCTTCTTGAAGGAAAATGAAATGGAGAATATCGGAGTTGGCGGGGCGCTTCTGTCTGAACGACAGTCCTAAAGAAAGACCGTTTTTAAAAACTGTTGATTATTTCGACCGGAATGATGCCATATATGCTAAAAAAGCATGGTGAAAGGAGAAAAATCGATGACGATTAAGGAAGCCGCTGAAAGAACCGGCATTTCGATTGACAATTTGCGTTATTACGAGCGGATTGGCTTGTTTCCGGAAATCCCGAGAAATTCATCTGGGATGAGGGATTATGATGAGATGTCATTGAACTGGATTGACTTTGCCATGCGCTTTAAACGCGGCGGCATGTCGCTGGAAGCTATTCGGGAATATATTCAACTGGCGCTGCGGGGAGAAGCCACAAAGCCAGCCAGAAAAGAGATCTTGCTGGACGCAAAAAAAGACTTGGAGAAAAAAATGGCTGAAATTCTGGAAAGTCTGGATGTCATCAACTATAAACTGGATACCTACGAGCAGAAATGTGAACCAATTACGATGGACATGGTGAATGCCTGGAAAGAACAGCAGCATTAAATAGTGATGAGTCATTGCGAAGATGCCATTAAATCAGGTAGTAGTTGTGACTGGGTTTTATGCCACCGAATATCATTGACGGTGGCATTTCTGGCCAGAATCATTAAAAGATCGAAAGCGATCCCAAAAATGAAGTGGCCAGATAAACAAAATAGCGATTGAAAAATTGGAGGAAATAATGATTTATCAGGATTTTAAAGACAAAAAACTGTCAGCTCTGGGTTTTGGGGGGATGCGATTACCCACCATCGGTGAAGGCTATTTTGCCCCGGTTAATCAGGAAGAAGCGGCCAAGATGGTCGATGTTGCCATCAAGAACGGGGTGAACTACTTTGATACCGCCTATGCCTATCATGGTGGTGACTCGGAACGGGCGATGGGAGAAATTCTTAAAAATTATTCCCGGGACAGTTTCTATCTGGCCAGCAAGTTCCCCGGCTATGAGGTTCGGGAAAGCTGGGATGCGAAAGCTCAGTTTGAAGAGCAATTGGAAAAATGCGGCG
Organism: uncultured Acetobacterium sp.; assembly: GCF_963664135.1. Classification (NCBI taxonomy): domain Bacteria; kingdom Bacillati; phylum Bacillota; class Clostridia; order Eubacteriales; family Eubacteriaceae; genus Acetobacterium; species uncultured Acetobacterium sp. The sequence goes on from NZ_OY760905.1 coordinate 2,591,648, forward strand.
TCGATTATTTTGACTTTTATCTGATCCATAACGTTTATGAGCGAAACATCGATGTTTATTTTGACGAACGTTGGGGCATTGTTGAATATCTGATTGAGCAGAAGAAAAAAGGCCGCATTAAACATCTGGGTTTCTCGACCCATGGTCTCAAACCAACCATTGAGCGTTTCCTTGGGCGCTACGGGGAAGATATGGAATTCTGCCAGATTCAGCTCAATTATCTGGACTGGAAGCTACAGAAAGCGAATGAAGTTTATGAAATGCTGGTCGAAAAAAACATACCAATTTGGGTGATGGAACCAGTGCGAGGCGGAGCTCTGGCCAACTTTTCCGACGACCAGACTAAAAAACTGCGTGAACTACGGCCAGATGAAAGCAGCGCTGCCTGGGCTTTCCGTTTTCTGCAGGGGCTTTCTGGCATCAAGATGATTTTATCCGGGATGTCAAACATGGAACAGCTGAAGGACAACCTGAAAACCTTTGAGGATTTAAAACCTCTGACTGAAAAAGAACTGGTGGTGGTTGAGGAAATTAGAGACGGCATGTTGACGATGCTGCCCTGTACCGGCTGTAAATACTGCTGTGCGGAATGTCCGCAAGAGCTGGACATTCCAACACTGTTGCATCATTACAATGACCACAAATTCCAGCCGGGCTTCATCGCACCAATGGCCATTGCCGGAATGGACGAGGAAAAGCGACCGGGTTCCTGCATTGAATGTGGCCAATGCAAACAGGTCTGCCCGCAAAATATTGATATCCCCACAGCTTTGAGAGATTTCCAGAAAATGCTTGATGAAGCACCGGCCTGGTAAGACTGTCGGCTTAAATCGTCACGAAAGCACAAAATAATATACATAGGAGGGATCAGGTATGAGTAAAGAATTAGTCGCCTATTTTTCAGCCAGCGGTGTAACTGCACAGGTTGCCAAGACATTGGCAGAGGCTGTCAACGCGGATATTTATCAAATTAAACCGGCAGTACCCTATACACCGGCGGATTTAAACTGGAGGGATAAAAAGAGCCGCAGTACCTTGGAAATGGAAGATCCGACCTCACGACCGGAGCTAGAGGATAAGAATACGGATGTAGAAAATTATGACGTTATTTTCCTGGGGTTTCCCATTTGGTGGTATGTCGCACCGCATCTCGTTAACACTTTTCTGGAGACTTACGATTTTTCGAACAAGACCATTGTGCTGTTTGCAACTTCCGGCGGCAGCGGCTTTGGAAAAACCATTAAAAACCTGAAAGATAGTGTTTCAGCAATAACAACCATTAAAGAAGGCAGACTGCTTAATAAAAGAATGTCACCAGATGAGCTGGCCACATGGGTTAAGCAACTGGAGTTATAAAGAAAACGAAACGAAATTAAAAAATCAGCCCATTGTGCCGATACACAATGAGCTGATTTTTGTCATTAAGTTTTTATACCATCTTTGACAATTCCCAGAAATATCATATTACAAATGCAAAACGCATTGAATCATTTTCAGCGCACTTAGTTCAGAACAGCATCGATAAAAGCAGTTCGTTAATAACAATCTCCAGGGTTTCGTCATCCATTTCCGGTTGATGTTGTTTTTTCAATTCTTCGATTAATTGTTCAACTGTTTTTTCTGTTTCCATCAGGCACCTCAGTATTTGGCGTAGTCGTGGACAAATTCATGAACGGCTTTGATATTTTCGTATTGACCGTCATTTAAAGAGAGTAGAATTTTATCGGTCGCGAAGATAAATCCGCCACCAGGGGCACAATCGTCAATGATTCGTTTAGCCTTATCAAGGCAGTGTTGTCGGGTGCCATAGGACAATAAAGAAATCGGCATGCCACCAGCAACACAAATCCGGTTACCGACCCGTTTTTTTATTTCTTTAAGATCCCCATATTCAAAAATTCCGACGATATTACCGTCGGGAAACTCCTGGATATAATCCAAATAAGGGGTCCAGTCACTTTCCAGAAAAAGACAGACCGTATAACCGGCCTGGCAATAGATATCAAGAACCTGAATCAGAAAAGGCAGATAAAAGGTCTCAAAATCCTTCGGCTTCAGACAGGTGCCAAAATGGAGGGGGATAAATACATAATGACCATCACCGGGGGTGGGATAACTCTTCATTTTTATTTCGGCGACAAAAGCGGTCAATACTGCCGAAGCTTCAAGGAAAAGCTGAGGATGACGGTAGATATCCGTAATCACGCCCTGAAATCCCCGGAAAAAATCATGAAGCATATCTGGGCCAAAACAAGTGCCGATATCTGTTAAAACGGGCAGCGAAAGAATCTGCTCTGTTTTTGTGATTAATTCCTTGTTCTTGTTCCGGTAGTCATTAAAAATTTCAAACGCCTGATTCAGAGCATTGAATGAAGTGGAATCACCGTTTTTGAGAACTTCGAATTTTTTCGGGAAAAACCGGTTCAATATAAAATTGCGGGGATTTTTTATCAGCGAGTCATAATCAGAAATGTTCATAAAGACACTATTTCGCGTTTCATAATTGATGATCCCATCTTTAAGAACATAGCTTCCGGTGTTACTTAAGGCCTTGAAAAGGGGTTCAATCCAGAGATTTCCTAATCCATAAAGACCATCAACATAAATATCTGAAAACGTTTTTTCAAAAGCTTCAAAAAAAAGCAGGGGATTATTCAGAACGTCACTGGGAGAGAGACCGCAATAGTGTACCGGCCACATTTCAGATAAAAATATAATCGGAACCCGATCAGGAGTTTGACGCCTGAAGGCAAGATTAAAACGCTTGATTCTCTGTTCATATAATTCGGATCTGGACAAATCCTACACCCCCTCATTGACGTTGTTGAGATTATAACATATTATTCAAAAGAATTGGAGGATACCAATAAATTTCGCAACGTGATTTTGATAAAAACAGCTTCAGAATAAATATAGAGATTTATTCTAAAGCTGTTTTTATTTGGTGGATGAATTGTTTTCGCTGAGAAATTTTGCATGCTCAGCTGCTAATGCGGTCAGTTATAATCGGGATGGTCTACCTTAGATTAAGGCTATTTCTCGTGGTTCTGTGCATAGGTTGCACCTTTGCGATACTTGCCTTTGATAAGATCAGAAATGATAGTATCATAGTACTTATCCAGCTTGTAGAGAAACATGATGATGATGGTAATTATCGCAAGAATTGCCGGAGCCCATAGATACAAAAAACTAATCATGTTCATTGCCGACTGAGATTGCATCATCAATGAGCCATCATATCCGGCCATCCCCAAAAGCAGGGTCAGAATACCGGAGCCGAGCAAAACACCGAGCTTGTTACCAATACCAACAGCTGAATAGGTGGTGCTTTCAGCACGGTGTCCCGTAAACCAGTGGCCATACTCGATCGCATCGGTCGCCATAGCAAACATACAAGCGCCCATACAGCCAAAACCAACACTTCGAATGATGGTACCAATGATAATGATCGTATAATTAAGGGGACTGGAGATCAAGATGATCTGTCCAACAAATGAAATCACCATCGTGAATTTTAAAATAGTGCTCTTTTCTAACTTCCTAGTTAACCAATAGCATGAAAATGCACAAAGCGCCATGGTGATCGATTGGGCATTGTTCACTGAAGTGGTAATTAAGTCATTGTTCAAAAAATACTTTGTATAGTAGGGCGTCAATGTTGCGGTTGCAACCGAGAAAGTGTTCCAGACAAAGGTAATCAGAATCGCAACCCACCAGTAGGGATTGCGAAGAGCGGATGGAATATCCTTACGATTATCGTGCTGTTCCTTAGGTTTTTCACTGACAACACGCTCTTTGATGACAATCACGGCAAAGATATTGCAGATGATGCCAACCAAAGCCAGAATGCTCATAACTACAATCCAATCCCGTTGTTCGCCACCCATAGCACTAATCAGAGGAAGTGCGGTAGAAACACCAATGGCACTGCCAAGCGGACTTGCAAGCATACGGACAGAATGCATTTGTGAACGTTGCACCTTGTCATGAGACATCAGCGCTGGAAGCGAACCCCAGGGAATGTTCTCAGCGGTATAACAGACGGTAACAGCCAAGTTGTAAGTGATGATGATATAGGCAATTTGATGTCCTGCCGTCCATGTTGCCGGCAAACAGTACATCAGCATCATTGCCAAAGCATATGGAACCGTCGAAAATAAAACCCAGGGTCGCGCTTTTCCCCACCTTGTATGCGTTCGATCAACCAACGAGCCGACTATTAAATCAGAAAGCACATCAAACAAGCGCGACCCGATAATGATAGCCCCTAATGCTATTGGCGAAACATGCATAATATCAGTAAAGAAAAAAGTAGAAAGGGTGATGGTCAGATAGTAAAACATACCACAGCTTCCACACTCACCAATAAAATAAGCTATTTTTTCCCGCATCGGTATTGCTGCAAATTCTTGCATATTATTTGGCTTTGTATTCATGTTCTTTCCTCACTTGTGCTCCTCAAACTAATTTTTAAAATTTATATGTGATCCATAAAGATATAGACGATTCTGCTTATAAGCAAAGTTTAAAGATATTTTCAACATCTTCAACGGTCAAGGTGGTAATACTGTTTAAGGTTCCACCGGTACGTTCACAAGCTTTGATAGCCATATCATGAAGTCGATCTGCTGTGACGCCAAAATCTGAAAGCTGACTCTGCAAGTTTAAAGTAACGTAGAACCAGTCACTTAAGGTAGCAATTGTCTGTTTTGCACCTTCCATCGCATCAAGTGAGGCATCAATATTGAAACATTTCACACCAAAACGATAAAAGTCCGGGGCAGTCTGCTCATCCAGAACATAGCTCATCCATCTTGGCATCAGAATCGCAATACCGTGGCCATGAGGAATCTCATAGAAAGCGGCAATTCCATATTCTGTCAGATGAAGAACCATATCGGTTTTTCCGCCAACGTCCATAATTCCACCGGTAATCATCGTCGAAATCCAGGATAGATTTTCTCTTGCTTCAGCATTGGTGGGATCTTTAACTGCAATGGGCCCATATTTGATGACATTGGCAGCCATTACTTCCATCATTTCATTGACAAATTCAATTTTGTGCTCTTTAATAAAATATCGGCAGTCGGTGATATGAGAAAGCGTGTCTGCTGCTCCGACTGCGGTCTGGTACGCACCGACAGAATAGGTAATTTCCGGATTAACGAAAGATAAGGTGGGTTGATAGTTTTTGCCCCAGGGATCAAGCTTAACATTTTCATCTTTATTAGAGATCACTGCCCAGGCATCATTTTCAGAGCCGGCAGATGCCATTGTGACGATGGTAATGAGGGGGAGTGACTGATCTACGGCTACTTTTTGGGTAATCAGATCCCAGCAATCACCATCATAGTAATTTGCCTGCGCAATAACCTTTGCGGCATCAATAACTGAGCCGCCACCGACGCCTAAGACGACATCACAATTGTTTTTTCGGCACAGTTCGGCAGCCCGGTTTACCGTCGAATACTGGGGATTTGGTTCGATTCCCTGGAACTCGGTAATCTCAACACCGGCGTCATTTAATACCTTTATGATGTTGTCATAGAGACCATTATTCTTGATCGAACCTTCACCATATGCCAATAACACATGGCTGCCATACTTCTTAATTTCCTCGCCAAGATGAACGAGTTGTTCATTACCAAAATAAATTTTTGTCGTGTTCTGAAAAACGAAATTAGCCATTTTTATTCTCCTTTGAGTTGTTAATATTATTAGGCGTTTGTGAAACGCCTAACCTGTATAATTACAGGATTTTTTACCATATCAGGACATCAGCAGCCTTTAACCGCTGATTGATTAATCTTGTTCTGTTATCGCAATTGACTGGGTGTTAATTGCATTAGATCGTTTACGTTTGATTTCTACCGTTGACCAAATAGCTGCGAAAATAATGACAATTGCCAGTCCAATGATACACGGTAATCGAGGGCTTTCATTTCCGGTGACAATAGCAACTGTTACAATAAAGAAGGTCGTACAAAAACAGCCAATATTCATACCGCTGACAAACAGTGCTGAGGCCATGCTCTGTTTGCTTTTGGGAACATATTCGGAAAAACTGTTGATCGTTCCCGGCCACACAATCTGGATGGCAACACCAGCCAAAAATATACCGATGGCAATCATCGGAATGCTATGTCCGAAAGCAAAGATTGCTGTACCTAAAGCCCAAAAAGATAATCCAACGGGGATGATATATTTGCCTGTTTTCTTATAAAGCGGGGCAAATATCAAACCAGCGCAGGCATTTCCAATTGTGAAAATGGAAGAAATCGTTCCAGCTAATGCCGCGGTACCAAGACCTTCAACATCAACAATTGCGGACATATTTAACAGTACCGGATAGAATGCGAAGAAAATAATCATGAACATCGCGGAAGCAAATATCGCCATAGCTGGCAATTTTTCGCCGCTATTAAGTTTAGCTAGTTTTTGTGTGTTTGCTGAAGTCGCAGTATCTTCGACGGGTTCCTTTAAAAAGATCAGTACCAGAATTAATGGGATGATGACGATTGCGTGGAGCAACCAGGGAAAAGCGGCATTCATATCGCAAACAATACCAGAAAGCTGCATATAAGTAATGGAACCAAGTGCCATCACAAATGTGGCCCATCCGAGAACTTTAGGACGCTCATCATCATTGAACAATTTAAGCGCCAGAGTACTCTGAAGGGGAAATCCCAAACCGATACAAAATCCGACAATGGCTCTCATAACCAGAACAAAGACGATGTCTCTGATAAAGAATGGCAGGACTCCGGCGATAATAATACCGCCCATGGAAAGAATCGCCATCTGCTTGAAATTTATCTGCTTGCCAATAACGGCGCCAGCTACCAGTGAGCCAGGAATCATAAATAATGATGATAGGGTTGAAATTAATAATACAGTCGAATAGGGAATATCCGGATATAATTCGGTTGAAATTGTTTGTAGTGCCGGACCTAAAATAAAGATGACATTAGCTGCAAAATAAACAGCTAAAACACTGATTAACTTTGCTGTTTTGGGGTTTATATTTTTCATGACGGTCTCTCACTTTCTTTTTATAGAATCATCGCAACATCGACGGCTTCGTGTGTTGCTTCATATACTTTACCGGCTTTTTTCGCATCACCAATGACATAAACTTCGGTTGCAAGGTCTTTCAAAGAATCGCCAAAAGGATTATTGTTTTTAGTTCCAAGTGCCAGCACGATACTGTTAAATCCATTCAATGGTTTCACTTCGGCGTTTGCTTTGCTAACCTCTTTATAGGTAACGCCATCGGTCAAAAATTCTTGAATAGCGGCATTCGTTAGCATGACCACATCATGCTTTTTCAGTTCATTGAGCAACATTGGTTTTCCGTATGGGTCTAAATCTGCACCAATCTCGGTTTTCATCTCAATGATCGTGACATCTCGACCCTGTTCGGCTAGAAAATCGGCGGTTTCAGCACCAATTAGTCCACCCCCGGCAACGAGTACCCGTTGACCAGTTACTACTTTTCCAAGCAGTACATCACAAGGATTTAGATAATCCACCTGATCAAGACCTTTTATCGGTGGCACCATATTCTTGCTACCGGTTGCGATTATAACTGCATCCGGGTTAATCGCTTTAATTTTTTCAGTTGTCAATTCGGTATTTAGAGTGATATTGACACCATATTTTTCGCACTGTCTGATATAATAACCAATCATTTTTGTAAGACCACTTTTGGATGGCGGATAAGAAGCTGGAAGAAATGCACCACCAAGGTAACTTTCTCGCTCCATCAAATCAACTTTATGCCCACGTGCTGCTAAAATCCAGGCTGCCTCCAATCCTCCGGGACCGCCGCCTGCGACAAGTACATGCTTTGATTTTTTGGCTTTATGTGCAATGTACTCTTCTTCGGTACTATTATTCGGATTTACAACACAACTGATTGGATCATCAGAGAACAAGTGCATGATACAACCTTGTCCGCAACTGATACAGGGAATAATATCATCCTGCCTTTGATTAAGTACTTTATTGGGAAAATGAGGGTCTGCAATTGATTGTCGTCCGAAAGCCACCATATCAGCACTGCCGTCACGAATAATCGTTTCTGCCATCTCAGGATCCGTAAATCGACCAACTGTAATCACAGGAATAGTTACCGCTTTTTTGATTACCTCCGCTGCCGCGGTTTCATAGCCAGGGGCCAGATAGGTAGAGCCGATGCAGTATGAAAGACTTCCATAGGTAGAAATACTTACATGTATTGCATTTGCTCCAGATTCTTCGCACATTTGACAAATAGCCTTTGTTTCCTGAATCTCACGGCCACCGGTAATCATTTCAGAACCGCTGATTCGAACAATGACGGGAAAATCAGCACCTGTTTTTTGTCTGATATCGCTCAAAATTAGTTTTAAGAAACGCATTCTGTTGCAAAGCGACCCACCAAATTCATCAGTTCTCTTGTTTGCATGTCCAGACAGAAACTGTGCGACTAAATAGCCGTGTGAAGCATGAAGCTCTATGGCATCAAATCCGGATTTTTTTCCTCGCAGGGCAGCGTCACCAAAAGTTTCAACCATTTTATAAACTTCTTCGGTTGTCATTTCATGAGGCATACTCTGACAAGCTGGACATGGTACTTGTGATGGTGCCAGAATTTTTCTCCCATCAGTATACTTTGGATTGGTCTCTCTGCCACAGTGTCTTAGCTGAACAGCAATTTTTGCGTCTGTTGCATGAACAGAACTTGTCAGTCTTTGGTAACTTGGAATAAGGGAGTCATCCCATAGTCCACATTCATTGATCAATGAACGTCCTTCAATGCTAACTGCAGAACATTCCATGATAATTAAACCAAATCCTCCTTTTGCTCTTTCCGTGTAGTAAGAAATCAGTGCTTCACCGGCTTCACCATTATGTTCGGCCAGATTCGTTCCCATTGCGGGGACTACCAGTCTGTTACTCACTTCCATTGACCCAATTTTTATGGGTGAAAATAACGTTTTCATACTCATTAAAGTTAGCCCTTCTCCTTTAAATTTTTATTTTGATAGTTCATATGCTAAACTTTGTTAAAAATTTATTCAATTTACAAACATGGTATAAAGTCTATTTACGGATAAGGGGATTATGTTCGTCTGTATACAGGCATTATCGTAACGTTATCTATATATGGACATTTAAGGTTAAACGTCCATATATTCTTTTTATATTACAAAAAAAACGTTCATATGTTATAATATGTCGTATTATTTAGGATTAAGGTGAAGTGAAAAATATGGCAATTGATATCCATAATCTACTGGCTGAAGCACTTTTAGAGCTGTGTGAGGCAAAACCACTTAATACAATTACGATCAAAGATTTACTTAAAAAGACAGGAATCAGCCGACAGACTTTCTATAATCGTTTTCGAGATAAAAACGATTTAATCCAATGGACCTATGAGCATAAAGTTTTAAACATTTTTTTAAGTAATGATCCGGAAAGTACCTACTATAAAAATACGCTGAGCTATTATAAAAACATTGAAGCGCATCGTAATTTTTTGAAACAGGCCTGTGCAATCCGAGACCAAAACTGCCTGATCGATTTTATTGTCCAGTTTGCCATTGATTATGATTTAAAATGGCATCAACTCCACTATGGCGAAAAACCGCTTTCACCAGAGTTTGTTTTTGCATCAAGATATCATTCGGTTGCTTCGATCAATGCGGCAATCGAATGGATTTCCAGTGATAACCCGGAACCGGCCGAAGTAATGGCCAGCCGTATTACTAATTTAAGAAAAATTAGTTTGAGTAATACCTTGTTTGGAGTCAATAACGAAATCTATAGTTGTAATTAATCGTTGAATAATCCCATGGTTTCAAAATGTGCCAAAAAAGTGCAAATAAAAAACAGCTCCAGAATAAACCATAGCGTTTTATTCTGGAGCTGTTATTATTTGGTGGGTGAATTTTCTTTTGGAAATTTAAAATGTTAGAACATTTCTTTGCTCAATTGGTCAATAACTTCGTTGGTAGCTTCATAAACCCCAGGAAATGAGCTGGCGTTGGTTCCTTGACTAAGATTTGGAATAAAATAGAGCTTGCCACATTCATCACATGACTTTTTCACAACGGCTTGGATTTTTTCTCGGCTCCAATCAGGTGTGTCCACAAGCCCACTATCAATAGCACCCATAAAAGTGAGTTTTCCACCATATTCTTTAATCAGTTTGGGGATATCATTAGTTGTCATAACCCCCTGCCAGATATCCATTCCCATTTCAATCATTTCTGGCACAAGATTGGCGCCATAGCTGTCACTGTGATGAACAATCAGTTCAACTCCATTAGCCTTCCAGTAGCCATAGACTTTTTTGTAGGCAGGAAGAAAAAATTCATCGAACATCTCCGGAGAAATAAACGAAGAGATCTGACTGCCCCAATCATCATGATGATACAAAGCATCAGGATGGATGCGATCAATGAATTCTTTGGCATAAGCCAATTCATACTCAACGATATAGTCAAGCAGTTCTTTCATGGCTTCTGGTTCCTCATACAAAGCCATTAGAGAATCTTGCATACTCATCAGATGATGGGTCATCTCAAAAATGCCCGGGAAAATAAAAGCGGTTACATATTTTTCATTGCGATCCACAGCATTGGCATGAGCAATGGCAGGAGCCCATTCTTCATCGGAATAGAACACTGAGGGAGCCTTGATCACTTCTTTCCACTTGGTAATGTCTTTTAAAACCTTGTGTTCATCATCATGTAATGGGAAAGAGCCAATTTGACCTTCAGGCCACTCAAAGGTAATTCCCCATTTATTTTTAAACTGAGTTCCCGGACCAGGGGCAAGCGGTAAATCCATTGGGGCATCGAGAATAAATTCGAGAAATTCAAACTGGTTCACAAAACGATCCGGTTTGCCGCCTTTTAAAACTTCTTGTAAATTCTGTTTAATAGTTAACATTTTTTGATCTCCTCGTATAAATTAAATTTTTTAAGCAGTGACTAATTCCTTAGCTTTGACAGTAGCACTGCCAGCATCTGGCGCATAGCCGTCGGCACCAACTTCTTCAGCATATTCTGGTGTTACAGGAGCGCCACCAACGATGACTTTCAGATCCGGGTAAGCACCTTTAATGGTTTGTACGGCTTCTTTTAAAGCTGGCATGGTGGTAGTTAATAGTCCGGAACAGGCAACCAGAACCACATTCTTATTGTTTTCAACCGCATTGACAAAGTGATCAGCGGGAACGTCAACCCCAAGGTCAACCATGTCAAATCCGGCACTTTCGATCATCATAGAAACCAGGTTTTTTCCAATATCGTGTAAATCTCCAGCAACAGTTCCGATAATACAAGTACCCAATGAGGTGGAACCGTCTCCTGCCATCAATGGTTTTAGTACTTCTACCCCTTTTGCCATGGCCTTGGCGGCGATTAGCATTTCCGGCACAAAAATTTCGCCAGCTGAAAACTTATCGCCAACAACACTCATGGAATCAACCATGGCCTGAAGGATATTGGCGGGTTGATCACCAGCATCCAATGCTTCCTGAACCAGTCCGGGTACCAGCTTTGATTTCCCAGCTTCCACTTTTACTTTTACTTCTTCAATTTTTGACATTTTTTTTCCTCCTGCAGTTTGATTCAAAATTTTTTCTTAGCCTTCTGAATGGATTAATCAGAAGGCTAAAGGAATCAATGAATTATTAAATGGGATTAAGCATAATGATTCATTGAGATTAACCGATTACAAAGAGATGAGCTGTGTTACCTGCTATGACAAGCGGGAAGCTCATGAACAAGTTTGGAATTTACTTGTATACACCAGAAACCCTTTAAAAAATGAGACAACAAATTATCTCATTTCAGATATTATCACTGATTTTACGAAATGTCAATTGACATTTAAAATATTTTTAGGCAGATCCTTGCTGATGAGCTCTATTTTCGCAAGGTGTTGTGCGCCGTTACTAAAAGTCAGTCGGGTATGTTTGGGCAGAAATCCCATTGAGTTGCATATACTCTTGGCGGTAATAAATGAGCAGGGTACCAATTGGTTTTTCATACTGATCAAAAAATGATTTTTCGACTGTGAAAACGGCGGTATCAGTTGGAAGCTTTAAAAACTCGGCAACGATGGGGGGGGGCGTTTCACCATATACTTTCAGTTTTTGATGATAAGTGAAGGATTTCAGAAAGCCCTCGATTTTATCAGGAGCTGAAAATGACGAGGATGGTCTATTGCTAGTTGGCTCCAGATTTTTTTGCGAGAAAATTTTATAGAGTAAAAAACCGGCCGGTATTTTTCCAACGACAATCAGTTGCGGAAGAAAAAGGATTTTTGTAGCTGACGGATCACTCGGCGACGGCGGAAAAGACCAGCTATTGCCAGTTAGCGGTTCAATACCGATGGTCGTGATTTTTTCACCCTGATAGATTAATTCAAATGGATTAAAAGCAATCATGTAATTATTGTATTTGGGAATGCTGACATAGTAGCCAATGCGCTGAATCGCATAGAGATAGCCCTTGCTGACAAGCTGATTGAGTGCTTTTTTTACAGAAGATTTGCTAGTGCCGTAAAGTTCTGAAAACTCGGATTCAGTAGGCAATTTATCGCCAGGATGGAGAGCGCCAGATTTTATTTTTTTGATGATATCTTCCTGAATTAGCTGATAGATTTGTTGCTTCATTTATTCTCCTAAGATTGAATCGCCTTCAATGAGGAAATATTGATGATGGCAATAGAGTCGTCCCCAACCAATGGGATGGCCATCGGGATTCAGTATTTTTTGTTCAATGATGAAGACGGGGGCGGGGGAATCCATTTTAAGCACCTGCTGAACGTCTGTTGCGGGAAGTTCCATACGTATGGAGACTTCACGATGGATATCAAAAACTGAGGTGCGATTGGCAATGATTTCCGGAAAGGTGATGTAGTTAATTTCTTTTTCGACAATGGGAATTCCGGTAAAATAGGGAATATATTTGATATCAAAAGCAACTGGTTTTTGGTCGGAATAGAGGAGATGTTTAATCACAACAATGCGTTTATCTGGTGAGATTCGTAGTTGATAGATCAACTCGGCATCCGGTTTGACAATATCTACCTCGATCAACTGACTTTCTTTGATTTTGCCCTTAATGATTTCCAGTTCATTCAAGGTAAATTGAAATTGATCGATGTTAAGTTTGCGGGCAAAGTATCCTTTTCCGGGGACAGTGTATAGGATTTTTTCATGAACCAGAATACTCAAGGCCTTACGAACAGTCATGCGGCTGACCTGATATTGTTTTGCCAGCGAATTCTCTGAAGGAAGCGGGGCATTGGCAGCAATAAAACCTTGAAGAATCTGGGCACGTATATCTTCTGAAATCTTTATATATATAGGTGTCGCCATAATGTTCTCACTTATTTCTTTATCCACGATTGAATGATTCCCTGACCTTCGGAAGCATCACGGGAGAAGGCATCAGCCCCGATAAACTGAAATGTTTCCGGAGTTAAAGGGTTGCCGCCGATGATGATTTTTAAGTTTTTCCGCAAATGATGCATCTCGATGAGATCAACTGTTTCCTTCATGCTTTTGATGGCGATATGCAAAACACCGCTGAGCGCAAGAATGTCGGGTTTGTGTTTGATAATCTCGTCAACAAAGGTCTGAGGCGATACATCAACACCAAGGTCAATGACACGAAAGCCACCTGATTTAGCGAGACTTGCGAAAAGATCCTTCCCGATATCGTGGAGATCCCCTTTGACAGTACCGATCAGGAGCGTCGCAATAGTCGTTTGACTGGCGGTGTTTTGAGCAGGTTGCATTCGTTCCTGGGAAAGAATTTCTTTAAAAATAATCCCGGACATCATTAAATCGGCAATAAAATAATTTCCGATTTCATATTCTTTGCCCACATAGTCCATGCCAATTTTAAGGATTTCAATGATTTCATTAGCCGACAGACCAGCGTCAAAAGCCTGATCAACCAGCATTAATATTTCTTTTTCTTTGACTTCCCGGACTGCTTGTATCAGCAAATCTTTCATGAAAAACCCTCAACTTCTACGATTTATCACAGTATAACAAAAAATAACCGTTCACACAAATGATTCATCAGCAATCATTCAATTACAACTGTAAACTGAAAAAATAATTAAATCAATGGTCTTAATATTTTGTAGATTAAGCACTTGATTTGTAGTTTTTTATAGGCCGAAATGAAACAAAAAAACTATGGGAGTTAAAAAGCTAAATATTACGCTTGGCATGAAGTTGACCTAAGGGTTTATAGTGGGTTTATAGATAAAATACTGATTGGAGAAAAACGATGAAATTAGCAGTAATAACGGGTAGTCCTCATAAAAAAGGAACAACGGCTTTATTGGCCGATAAATTTATACAAGGGGCAAAAGAAGCGGGACATGAGGTATTCCGATTTGATGCCGCTTTTGAAAATGTCAAACCATGTTTGGCTTGTGAGTATTGTTCAAGTCACGATGGGGAATGTATTCACAAAGATTCGATGAATGACTTGAGTAAGCAGCTGGTGGAAACCGAACTGATTATCTTTGTGACGCCGCTGTACTATTTTGGTATGTCAGCCCAGATCAAAGCCGTCATCGACCGATTCCATGCCAGCAATGCCAAAATTGCTGGCAATAAAAAAACGATGCTGTTAGCCGCTACCTATGGCGCCGATGATTGGACGATGGAAGGGTTGGAGAAAATGTACGAATCGATGTTGCGTTTTCTTGCCTGGGAAGATGCCGGACAACTCATTGCAATTGGATGCCCTGCTCGAGAGGTGCTGGAACAAACCGATTACCCTCAGCAGGCTTATGAAATGGGGAAAAAATTATAATAAATTTTGGAGGATAAAATTATGCCAGTGATTACATTAGAAGCGGGAAAACTGAATACGGATCAAAAGAGACAATTGGTCAGGGAATTTACCGATACCGCCGCAAAAGTGATGCAAATACCGGAACAGGCTTTCATCGTCTTCTTGAAAGAAAATGAAATGGAGAATATCGGAGCTGGCGGTGAGCTGCTATCAGAAAGACAAGCCTAAAAAAACGATAATTTTCTGATATGCTTGATTATTTCGATCGAATGATGCCATATATGCTAAAAAAGCATGGTGAAAGGAGAAAACCGATGACGATTAAGGAAGCCGCTGAAAGAACCGGCATTTCGATTGACAATTTGCGTTATTACGAGCGGATGGGCTTGTTTCCGGAAATCCCGAGAAATTCATCTGGGATGAGGGATTATGATGAGATGTCATTGCACTGGATTGACTTTGCCATGCGCTTTAAACGCGGCGGCATGTCGTTGGAGGCTATTCGGGAATATATTCAACTGGGCGCTGCAGGGTGAAGTCACAAAGCCAGCAAGAAAAGAAATCTTACTGGATGCAAAAAAAGACTCGGAGAAAAAAATGGCTGAAATCCAGGAAAGTCTGGATGTCATCAACTATAAACTGGATACCTACAAACAGAAATGCGAACCGATTACGATGGAAATGGTCAATGCCTGGAAAGAACACAAGCATCAAATAAACGATGAATCATTGCGAAGATGCCATTAAATCAGGTAGTGGTTGTGCTTGGGGTTATGACACAGAATGTCATTATCGGTGACTTTTCTGGCCAGAAGAATCGGAAAGATCGCAAGCGATCTGAAAAATGAATTGACCAAATAAATGAAAATAACGATTTAAAAAAATGGAGGAAACGATGATTTGCAATAATTTTCAGGACAAAAAACTCTCAGCCCTTGGTTTTGGGGGCATGCGTCTCCCAACAATTGGTGAAGGCTTTAGTGCTCCGATCAATGAGGAGTCAATGAGGAAGAAACAGCAAAGATGGTAGATTATGCCATTAAGAATGGAGTGAACTACTTTGATACGGCTTATGCCTACCATGGCGGCGTATCCGAAACCGTGTTGGGAAAGATTCTCGAAAATTATCCCCGGGACAGCTATTATCTGGCCAGTAAATTTCCGGGATATGAAGTCAGAGAAAGCTGGGATGCAAAAGCCCAGTTTGAGGAGCAGCTGGAAAAATGTGGCGTCGATTATTTTGACTTTTATCTGATCCATAACGTCTATGAACGAAACATCGATGTCTATTTTGACGAACGCTGAGGAATTGTTGAGTATCTGATTGAACAGAAGAAAAACGGCCGGATCAAGCATCTGGGTTTTTCGACCCATGGGCTGAAGCCAACCATTGAGCGTTTTATTGAACGCTACGGCGAACACATGGAATTTTGTCAGATTCAGCTGAATTATCTGGACTGGAAATTACAGAAGGCCAATGAAATCTATGCGATGCTGGTCGAAAAGAATATACCCATTTGGGTGATGGAGCCGGTTCGAGGCGGGGCTCTGGCCAATTTTGACGATGAAAAAACAGCTAAGCTTCGTGAACTGCGACCAGATGAAAACACCGCAGCCTGGGCCTTCCGCTTTCTCCAGGGATTATCGGGTGTGGTAGTGACCCTGTCAGGAATGTCAACGCTGGAACAGGTGGAGGAAAACATCAAAACCTATAAATCGATTAAACCGCTGACAGAACAGGAACAATCTGTGATTGCAGAAATCAGAGATAGTATGCTCGAGATGCTGCCCTGTACGGCCTGTAAATATTGCTGTTCAGAGTGTCCCAAAGAACTGGATATTCCAACTCTTCTGCATCATTATAATGATCATAAATTCCAGCCGGGCTTTATTGCACCGATGGCCATTGCCGGAATGCCGGAGGAAAAACGACCGGGTGCTTGCATTGAATGTGGTCAATGTAAACAGGTCTGCCCGCAGAATATTGATATCCCCACAGCTTTGAAAGATTTCCAGAAAATGCTGGATGAAGGATCGGCCTGGGGTTGATGCTTTTTCAGTTTGACAAAAGAGCAGCTGATGAAGCAAAAGCATCAAGTAGAATAAAAAAACAGTAGAAAGAAGGAAAAAATATGAACAATAAGAAAATTTTAGTAGCCTATTTTTCAGCAAGTGGGGTAACTGCTAAAGTCGCTAAGACACTTGCCTAGGCGACCAATGCAGATATTTTCGAAATCAGACCAGAAGTACCCTATACACAGGCAGACCTAAACTGGATGGATAAAAAAGCCCGCAGTACCATCGAAATGAAGGATGAAAAGTCCAGACCAGTCATTGCTGAGAAGCTTTCGAATATGGATGACTATGATGTGGTGTTTTTAGGCTTTCCAATCTGGTGGTATGTTGCGCCAACGATTATCAATACGTTTCTGGAGGAATATGATTTGGCAGGAAAGACCATCGTTCTTTTCGCAACATCAGGTGGTAGTCAATTTGGAAAGACCGTCGCCAACCTCAAAGGCAGCTGCTCTGATTCAACAAAGATGATTGAAGGAAAGATTCTCACAGGCAGCGCTTCCAAAGAAGAACTGACTGTCTGGGTAGAAAGTCTTTAATTGTAAATTTGAAAATCAGGATATTGCAATGATGGCCGTGGAATCAGGCACTTATCGACGACGTTTTGTTCAGTATCAATCTGGCCGATGATACCATGAGAAAGACTAACATGAGATATTGGCCAATGCCCCGGAGAGTTCATTCCGGGGCATTGGCATGTATTGTAGCCATTGCGCCCTCTGTTCAAAAAAATTGGTACTGCCGAAGTGAACAAAAATATCAGAAATGAGAAAAAAGAAAGGCTGTTTTTCACTTTTGGGGATAATGACTTCTGCAAAATTTAAAAAAACAGCTGTTTTTCCATCGTTCTTTGGAAATTTTTGATCAGAAAAAGCTGGCACGCTTATTGCTATGTATAAATAATGATATAAATAGGCATAAGTGCAGTAAGGAAGGTTATTCAAGTGCTGGATTTAAGAATTTTAACACAGTCTGTTGGTGATTTGGAAGAAGCAAAGGTTATGGATCTGCTCGATGATTTTATTACGGAGAATCCATCTGAATTGGAAGTTCGAGAAGCCATAGCAGCCTGTCAAAGTGGTATGGCCCTGGTTGGGAATCACTTTGAAAAAGGGGACTATTTTGTCGCCGATCTGATTTTTGCCGGTGAATTATTGACTGAAGCCATCAATCGGCTAAAACCAATTTTAAGCGAGCATGAATCCATGACCTCTGGAACAATTGTCCTGGGGACAGTTTATGGAGATCTTCACGATATCGGCAAAAACATCTTTAAAATCATGTCAGAAGCAGCTGGTTTTAAGGTCATTGATATGGGAATCGATGTTGACCCTGACGATTTTGTTGAAAAAGCAAAAAGCTGTATGCCATCAATTATTGGAATGAGTGGGATTCTGACGATGTCCATTGATTCAATGAAAGCCACTATTACCGCATTAAGAGCTGCCGACATCACCGCCAGAATAATTATTGGCGGACATCCTTTGACGGCAGAAGTCTGCCAACTCATTGGTGCTGACGGATATACCACAAACGCGGCTGAAGGTGTGAAAATATGTCAGCGTTGGATGGCAGGTTGATTCTATTCTTAAAATAGAACATTGCAAAAATTGTTGTTTCTGAAAACTAAATTATAGTATAATATCATCAAGATACCAGTGTGTCCAAATCAACTTATCATGGTTCGAAAAATAAACAAGATTCCAGAATCATTTATGATTAAGGTTTGGAGTCTTTTTTTAATGAGTTTGATTTTGAAAGGAGCAAAGAAATGAGTGTTGAAGTAAAACAGGGGTTAACCTTCAGAATAGCAGAAGAAAAGGATGTACGTCTCATTCTTTATTTCATAAAAGAACTGGCCAGCTATGAAAAAATGCTTGATCAGGTTGTCGCGACAGAAGCATTGCTTACAGAATGGTTGTTTCAAAAGAAAACAGCTGAGGTTATTTTTGCAGAGCTCGGCCGAACAGAAATTGGTTTTGCATTATACTTCCATAATTTTTCAACGTTTCTGGGACAGGCCGGGCTTTATCTGGAAGATTTATATGTTTTGCCAGCGTATCGGGGCAATGGTTATGGAAAAGCGATTTTAAACCATCTTGCCCAAATCGCTGTTGAACGGGGCTGTGGTCGTCTGGAATGGTGGTGTCTTGATTGGAATCAACCAAGTATTGATTTTTACCTTTCGCTTGGAGCAAAAGCAATGGATGAATGGACGGTTTACCGGATTACTGGGGATACCTTATTAAAAATGGCAAGTGAGAATTAGACAATTTACGTATTACCACACTGCTATGATCAATACACAACTTAAATGGGTGATACAATAAAACTTCCTACAGTTTATGGTGACAAGCTCAGTTTTAACGGCGTTTCATAGGCGATGACAAAATAATTAAAAAAGACTTACAAAAATTTTGCATTTCAGATATAATACAGTTATTGAAATTTTTAGCGCGTATAATTGTTCAGCGTGAGACCAACTAGGTCTCACGCTTATTTTTTGCCTAAAATTCAAAAAATAGAAAATGAGGAAATGAATGATGGAATTTTACATGAAACTGCCCCGGAACAAGAAAGAATTTACACTGTTTATGGCGGTAATCTCAGTGATTTCGGTGAATATTATTGCCCCGCTAATTACCTGTTTTGAAGTTGGTTTTCGAATGGACGTCTGGGCTGAAGCAATCAAAATAATTCCTTTTATTTGGATTGCCGTGATAGGACTGGTTTTAATTACCTATAAACCGGCGGGCTGGATGACTGGCAAGATTATTGAAAAGGATGATAGCTTTGCTGCTCATATGGTGGTAAACATTTTATGCAACGTCTTTTTAATGTCGATCTTTCTGACCGTTATCGGCACCTGGATTGGCAGTCGCCAAGTGAGTATGGAACCGATGGTACTGTTTTTTTATAAATGGCCGCGAAACTTCGCAATTTCATTGGCAGTGGAAGCGTTGATTGCCCAGCCCATTGCCCGACTGGTGATATTAAAGCTGCATCAGTTAAAAGATGGCAGTCCTGGGATCGAAAATATCTAGGTTTTTACTTGTCTAGGATTCAGCAACAAAAGAATACCGCCAATCACAAAGAATCTGATTGGCGGTACTTGGGCGTCATTTCGCACTCAACATAGCCGACCACCTTGCTGCTGAGCTTTACTTTTAGTTTAGTAAAGATTGGAATATTTGATAGATTACTTTACAGGGCTTTTTACCGCCAGCTTCTTTAAGAGATCAAGCAATTGTTCTTTTTCATCTTCGGAGTAAACAGAGAAGCATTCTTTTAAGTCCAGAAGATGGGGCGGGAAGATTTCTTCAACCCGGCTGCGGCCTCTTTCTGAAATAGCAATCAGAGCGGAACGTCGATCTTTGGGATTGACATAGCGGTTGATTAACTGCTCTTTTTCCAGATTATTGATGACAACGGTCATATTGCCACTGGTGGAGAGAAGGCTTTCGATGATTTCGTTAATGGTCATATCGCCCTTATGATATAAGGCTTCAAGAACTCCAAATTGAGTAATCGTTAAGCCGTTGTCTTTTAAAATAGCTGCTGACCGCCGTTGGATCATTTGTGTTGATCGGCTCAAGGCAATTAAAATGGAAAGATCCAGTTTATCTTCTTGTTGATAAAGCATCAGCACACCTTAAATAGTATTTTTATCGGAGATCAAATAACTGGTCATCGACATGGAACCTAAGGTGCGTGAATCATTAAACACGGTAATGGTGTCAGCATCACTCGAAGCGCCCAATACATACAAAAGCGGATAAAAGTGATCCGGTGTGAAAAAGGCCAGCTTGGATGACTCACCCGCTAAATGGTAATTAATGACATCCTGATGTTGGTGATTTAAAATTTTATCTTTAATGTAGGCATCAAACTCGTCAGCCCATGGGTAACCACCATTGAGTTCCCAATTCACTCGAGACAGATTGTGAACAATATTTCCACTACCAAAAATAAGAACACCCTGATCCCGCAGGGAATGGAGTTCCTGTCCGATCTGATAATGGCTTTCTGGTGGTGCGTTGAGGTCAATGCTGAGCTGAAAGACGGGAATATCCGCAGCCGGATACATGCGATGGAGCACCGACCAGGTGCCATGATCAATGCCCCAGGTATTGTCAATGGCGACAGCTTTGGTGATCATATTTTGGGTCAGATGGGCCAACTCTGGTGCACCGGGAGCGTCATAAACAACCCGGTAAAGTTCTTCTGGAAAACCATACATATCATAGATCGTTTCGGGTTTAGTTGAATCATTTGTTTTTGTTCCGTTTGTGTACCAATGGGCAGAGATGGATAGAATTGCTTTTGGCTTGGGGATTTTTGCAGCAATTTCTTCCCAGCCTCGGGTATATTCGTTGTTTTCAATGGCATTCATCGGGGAACCATGACCGACAAACAAGACAGGCATTTTTTTATTCATATTAGCGCACTCCTTTATTTTTAAATGTGTTCAAGCATTTCTGAAAATTAGAATTATTCGTTATTATGATTATATCACTAACTAGTGATATAATCAATGGTCGCATCTAATCTTTAAGTTTTTGTTCAGGTTAGCTATTTTCAAAATGTTGGCTGATGTTTTTTTCGATTCTGTTAAGTAGCAAAAACAGCTGATCTAAAAATAACAAATATCAATGTCATCAGCACATGTAGAAGTAGTGGCAGAGGGGTGCTTGCAGTTAAATATTAAACCATAGTTGATAAAATCAATCGAGTTACTAAAAAATCCAGAATCGTTGATTCTGGATTTTTTAGATAGAAAGACGATATAGGGAACCTTAAAAGAGATTAGCTTAAGGTGATTTCAAAGGTTCTGGTAAAATTAATCTCTTTTTTTAAGTTCTAATTTTTTAAATTCAAACTTCTTTTTGTAATAACAGGCGTAGACTTGTGCATTTTGTTCTTGTTGCTCAGCCACTGAAAGCAAACGACACTTATTGATGACCATCATTTGGCCTTTGAAAATAAGATAGATATCTTCAACATCTCTAAGGGTTTTGTTTCCATCTGACAATTGATTGATTGTTTCTTCAGCCAAAATTGACAACTGTTTTTTTATTTCGGCATCTGATAATTTCACCGATAGATCGACTTTAAGTTTAGGTTTTTTAGGAAGCTCGGATGAAGTGCTCAAGGGTATTTCGTTAGCAGTTTCATGAGCGGTTTCTTTTTTATCTTTTTTGGTTATTTTTGTAAGTCCATGAAATTCGTCTCTGGTAATTCGCAAGATGGGTTACCTCCGTTAGTATAGGGATTATTCAGATTATTTAAAACCGTTGTCTGGATAAAAATTACACGTGATAATTATTTTATCACTTTTCTAAAGAAATGACTATCAATATATTTGAAATAGTCCCTATTGAATTTGATCCACTGGATAATTCGCAATCTTTTTAATCCATTTTCGGCTCCGTAACCGATAAATGCACCAGATGGCTTTGATAACCTGATCAATTTTCAGCAGTGTGTAAATCCAAAAGGCCGGCCAATGCCAGACCAAACCGGCCATTGCGCCAAGTGGAACCGAGACAACCCATAAGAAGATAATATCTGCAATCATTAAAAACCGGGTGTCACCGCCGCCGCGGAGAACTCCCTTGGTTAGGATGCTGTTGGCCGACTGAAAGATAACGATAAATCCGATGGCAAGCATCAGTTGATAGGTAATTTGTTGGGTTGCTGGGGTCAGATTGTAAAAACTGATCATCGGTTTGCTGGCGATCCAGATAAGCACCGCACCGCAGATTCCCACGGCAATACCCAGATATAAAAAAGTGAACCCTTGTTGTTGGGCCGTTTCCTCATCGCCCCGACCCAGAGTATGGCCGGTAATAATCGCACTGGCATTGGCAATTCCCTGGATGAAGACGGTGCTGAGTTGCTGAAGAACCACTGTAATGGCATTAGCGGAAACAAAGCTGACGCCCATATGTCCGATAACCATGACGACAGCGTTATTCCCGAGGGCCAAAAGAACATCACTGATCAGCACTGGAATAGCTATTTTAACATATTCTTTTAAGATATCTCGGCAGCGCATCAAGAGATGACGAAGACGATAATTTATTTTTTTATCAACAAAAAATAAATAACCACAAATAAAAGAGAACTCAAAAACTCTGGCAATTAATGTAGATATGGCAGACCCTTCAATTCCCATCCGGGGGGCGCCCCAATTGCCAAAGATAAGCAGATAATTAAAAATGATATTGATGATAAAAGCACAAATCGACGAAATTAAGGGGAGTCGCACCTGTCCGACGCTTCGCAGTACGATGGTGGATGTCAGCGAGAGGCCCAGCAGCAGATAACAGGGAATGGACCATTTGAAAAATAGCGCTCCTTCACGAATAATTTCCGGATCTGTTGTATAAATGCGCATGATCGCTTCAGGGGCAAAAAAGGTCACCAGCGAAAAAAACAGTGCGAAACCAAGACAAATACGCAGCATGATGGTAATGGCTTTTTTTAAAGCATCCAGGTTTTTCATTCCCCAGAAACGGGAGGTGAGGACCGAAGCGCCCATCCCAATCCCCATGCAGCAGATCTGAAAAACCATAATGAACTGATTGGCTAGGGAAGCGCCGGACAAGGGCACTTCGCCCAGCGCTCCTACCATCATCGTATCGGTCATGTTCACGCCAATGGTGATCAGGCTTTGTAAGGTGATCGGAATGGCAATGGCGGCTACCAGTTTATAAAAGGATGTATCTTTGATAATATGATTGATTGGTCTACCTCCAAAAATTTACAGTTCTATTTCTTCATTCGGCTCTAAAATCAAGCGTCCCTCAGCCACAAAGGTTTCAGCTATTTTACGATCAAACAAGGCGCCCGGTTTCATATGAATGGGAATGGTATGGGCGGCACCAATGATGGCGGCGCAGGCAGAGGCTTCGGCAGGATCCATGTTATAAAAACCATCGATTGGTAGCAAGGCATAATCAATTTTTTCTTTTGACAATACGTCTTGCATATAGTCGGTGGTTGAGGTATCGCCGGAAGCATAGATTTTAATACCATCAGCTTCAATTAGATAACCAACACACTTGTTTTTATCATGGCCGGAATTATAGGCGGGCACTGCCTGGAGGGCAATTTCATCAATTGTCACATTCCCATAAACCCCATTGATCAGGATGGTTTCCGGTCTAAGGATCGTACAGTTGTCGTTTTGGTGAAGTAGTGCCAAGTTATTATGGTCAGGATGCTCGTGGGTGATCAGGACAATGTCGGCAGGCAGATCGTAACCTGCCCCCGCAAATGGATCGACGTATATCACAATCCCCTTGTCTGAAACAATCCGGTAACTGCCATGACCTTGATAAAATAATTTTCCCATTGAATTTTCTCCTTCTATTAAAAATAATTTTAAGTATGATAACCATTTAGGAGTAGAATATAGCCAGTGATCATTTTTTTATAGCTTTCATCGATATTGGCATCATGTCTGCGAAAAAATCCCGCTTCTTCCATTTCGACAAATCCGTGGATGGCACTTCTTAGGGCTCTGGAAAGATGAATCATTTCCGGTCCATCCAGGTCATAGCGTTTAAGAACCTTAATAATTGGTTCAACTACCTCCGCACCTGATTCTTTCAACTGATCATCCGCTGAGGATGGTAAGCGAATGACGGCTTTGTATAATTCGGGATTGTCTTTGGCAAAGTTTCGGTAGCTCATCGCCAGCGACATCAGAGCCTGATCACGGTTTTTTTCGAAAATTGCATTTTCCAGGATCTGGTGCAATCGGCTGACTGCCAACCGTGAAATTTTCGAATTAACTTCCCGAATGCTTTCAATATGATTATAAAGAGAAGCCGTCTTTACACCAAGTTTGGCGGCAAGCTCATTTAAAGAAAAATTGGCGTAGCCCTTTTCTTCAACCAGTTGTGCTGCGGTTGCGATAATCATTTCCGAATCTAAGCCTTTTCTTGCCATTGATGATGCTCCTTTGCATAAACTAATGCTATTAGTTTCAGTTTATGCCAATTCCTTAGTTTTGTCAAATATATTATCGATATTAAAAGTGGTGAATATTGAGCATTGTATAATATTGTTGAGAAAAGTTGTTTCTATGGCAGAAAAAGGAAGTCGCAAAAAATAAAAACAACGGCTCTTCGACGAGACCGTTGCTTTCATGAAAGGTTAGGATAGTTTAAGTGTTTGATGATGCTTTGCTTGTTTATAATATACGCTGATAAGCTTAAATGTATCTTGAAATGATTCTTGATTAAGAAAAGTTAAAGAAATGAAAAATTGTATATCAATAATCAAAAAGCCAGATGTAAAATCTCGGGATTTCTTTCATGTAAAATAAAACTGTTCATGTTTAAATTTATAAAAAATATCACAACTAAATACATAAATCCTCGACAAATAAGGAAGATTATATGCTATAATAGCCTCGTATAACATTTTTCTGATTAAGCAATTTTGTTTGCGATGAATCATTTAAAAATAATCAACGAGAATTTGTTTGACAACAGAAAAGTTAAAATGGATTGTTTAGCTGTGCCATTGGGCTCAGTTGAGTATGATTGAAAAGGAGACCGTGAGAGAGGGCACAATGAATAATCAACATTTTGTTAATAAGGCATTTCGAGTATTTGTCATCAACAGCATCCTTTCTTCAGCCGGGGTGGTTCTGGGCACCTTTGTGGATGCCATCATCCTGGGAAATGCATTGGGCGAAATCGGACTTTCGGTATTGGCGGTTTCAATGCCAGTGTACATGGTTTATAACTTGTTCGGCTATGCTTTTGGAGTGGGCGGATCGTTAAAAATATCAGAGTGCATTGGTGCTGAAGATAAAGACGGTGCCAATGCCCATTTTACCCGGACGATGTTTTTTACGTCGGTAATCGGTGTGCTGATTGCAGTTTTTGGAATGATGCTTCTCCCAGAAATCATCAATCTTACCGGAGGTTCTGGGATTGATGCCGCCATTGATTATCTGTGGCCGATTGTTTTGACAGCACCGATATTTATTCTGGCGCCGGTCATGTCACTGGTCATTCGCAGTGATGCTGATCCATTCTTGTCAACTTTGGGTATTAGTGTTTCGGTAGTAGTCAACTTGGTCTTAGATCTGGTGCTCATTTTCGGATTGAATATGGGCGTCTTTGGAGCAGCGCTGGCAATGGCAATTGGCCAGCTTTCAGCCGTTGTAGTATATGCCAGTCACTTTTTTAAAAAAAATAATCATCTCAAGTTACGCCGAGTTTCCCTGAATCCAAAAGAAGGTTTTCGCCTTTTTCACGGTGGTTTTGGAATCGCATCCGCTTTTATCTATCAAGGAATTGCCCTAGTTGTCATCAATAATCTGTTAAGTGTGACAGTGGGGTTAGGGGGACTGGCAGTCTATAATATCCTTTTTAATGTTTCCTTATTTGCTTATGCAATATTTGATGGAATTTCCCTGGCATTGGCCCCACTGGTGGCAACTTTCGCGGGTGAAAAGGATACCGAAGGCGTGTATGATACCATGCGTTTATCATTGAAGACGGCCTTGTTACTCAGTGTTTTGTGTGCAGCGATGCTGCTTATCTTCGCCGGACCGATTGCCTCAATGTTTGGAGTGACTGAAAATTTGGCGCTAGTGGAGCAGACAATCCGGATTTTTGCCTTCGGGGTTGTGCAGACCTGCTTTAACTGCGTGATGGCCCATTTCTATCAGACAACCAAACGGCCAACTCTGGCAGGAGTTATTTATTTTATGCGGGGTTTTTTGCTGCTGATTGCATTTTCCGCATGGTTTATCTCAGGATTTGGCGTTTTAGGCACGGCCATGGCCATTGTCGCGGCAGAAACCATCACCATGATGTTGTTACTGTTTGCCGCGGTTATTCTCAAAAATCAGGGAGGATATCGAAATATTTTACTGTTTCGGGAACCGATCATCGCTAAAGATAATTTATATGAAACCACCCTTTCTTCTGATATTAAAGAATTGACAACCTGTGTTGAAGAAATCGAAGCCTTTTGTGAACGGTTGGAGATTGGTCAAAAGAATGCTTACTTCATTAATTTGACTATTGAAGAATTGGCAGCCAATATAATTACTTTCGGATTTAATGATGGTAAATCCCATTATATTAATATAAAAATTGCCCTTTTTGAAGAGGACATCTATATTCGGATCAGGGACGACAGCACCAGCTACAACCCTTTTGAAGAATCTGAAAAACCCGATGAAGCTCTGGACTATCTAGGCGTTTCCATTGTTCGCAAGAAAGCAAAATCGTTTGCCTATAATCGAACGCTTGTATTTAATAATCTTCTTATAATTTTGTAGAACAAGGTGGCATTTATGAAAGAACCAAAAAGTATCCGAAGAATAAGTCTTAAAACCAAGTTTGCATCAGCAAGTATGATTCTGGCAATTTTACTTTGTGTGATTATCGTTCTGATCTCCTACTTCAGTTACCGTGATTCCATGTTCCAACGGTATGAAGATAATATTTCATCACTGGTACATACGGCATCTGCGATCGTACCGGTGGATAAAGTGAACAATTATTTTGAAACCCAGGAAAAAGATGCGGATTATGATCTGCTGATCAAGCAGTTTCAAAACATTCAGAAACAAAACCATCTTGAATACCTGTATGCTTATGTTCCTACGGCAAACGGCTTTAAAGTGTTTGGACAGGGAACCCAACCTGGGGATGAGGGTCACTTTGTTCTGGGTGATTTTTTAGGCACTGACTATTATCCTCAGGAAGATATCAATGCCGCCAACAGACTCTTAACTAATCCCGACGCTCCTAAAGTCGTGATTACAAAAAATAGCGATTTTGGTTATCTGATTTCCGCTTTTGACGTATTAAAAGATTCGGCGGGGAATCCGGTATTAATCGTTGGGGCGGATATGTCCATGAAAACTATCAATGATACGCTTAATAGGTATATTATGCTGGTATCAGCGATTGCACTGCTGATCTTTGGATTATTTATCACTGTTTATCTGCTCTTCTTGAATAAATCAATTATCAATCCGCTTCAGGTTATTGTGGATAACGCTACCGATTTTGTAAACATCAATATGGATGATAATTTAGGTGAGATTGTCGCCTTGAATATTGATGTTAAAACGGGTGATGAAATCGAAATTCTGGCCGAGGCCTTTAATAAAATGACCAGCGATATCAGTCGCTATATTAAAGAACTTACCAGTGTCACCTCGGAGCGAGAGCGGATTGAAACCGAGCTTCGGATTGCCACCCTGATTCAGGAAGGGATGTTGCCAAAGAATTTTGACTATCCTGATCGAAACGAATTTACCCTTTATGCTTCCATGCGAGCTGCTAAAAATGTCGGGGGCGACTTTTATGATTTCTTCTTTGTGGATGATGACCATTTTTGTATTACCATCGGGGATGTTTCCGGCAAAGGGGTTCCCGCGGCTTTATTTATGGCCATGACCAAAGCGACGGTAAAAGATCTGGTTCTCCGACGATTGCCGGTCGACGAGGTTATGACCGAAGCGAATATCAGTTTGTGTAAAAACAATGAACAGAGTATGTTTGTCACCTTGCTGATTGCGATTATCAATGTGAAGACCGGCGTCTTCCAATGGTGTGATGCTGGACATGATCCGGCGATTATCTGGAAAAAGGATGGTACCGTTGAGATGCTCACCGGCAAAAAAGGCTTTGTCTGTGCCGGGATGGAAACCGCTAAATATAAAATGAATGAATCGCAAATCGAAAAAGGCGATATTATCTATCTTTATACCGATGGGATTCCTGAGGCCAATAATACCACCAGTGAGTTTTATGGACTGGATCGGTTGACGGCATTGGTCGCTTCAAAAGAAAAGCACGATATTAAATCCCTTTGTGCCGATATCTTAGCAGATGTTGATCGATTTGCCGATAAAGAACCTCAGTTTGATGACATCACCATGCTCGGTTTTAAACTTGAGGAGTAGGGAAATGGAGATTATATTAAAAAACGGCAGGGATTTATCGCTAGCAGATTTTGATGCTGTTCTTGCTCTCGATTGTAAGATTTTCGGAGATTCAATTTTAATAAATGAAGGGATGGCCGAAAAACGGTTTTTGAAGTTCAAAGACGGCGTTATTGCTGCCTACACAGGGAATACTCTGATGGGCTTTATCAGTTTTTTTAGTGTTGACGCTTCAGTTTATGAGCGGGCCGTATTTAAACAGGAATACATTGACGATAATCTGAATGAAAGTGAAGTGGTGCCACTGGAAAAAGGAAAGGCAAACACGATCCTGATATTAGATTTGGCTGTTGATGAAGCTTTCCGCCATCTGGGCGTTTCAAAACGGTTGCATGAGTCACTCTGGAATTATCTCAGGCAAAAACATAATCAAGACTATCTGATTGAGCACGTATTTTGTTTTGCCATCACAACTGAAGGATTCAATAGTATGTTATTTCTTGGTGGTAGAGAGCGCTGGACAAGAGATGATATGACCCTTTTTGAACTTGATAAAGAAGTATTTTTGAGGCAGGTATGATAACAATATGGGACCGAAAACTAGACAAAAATAACCTGAAAGCGGCGGCCGATGTTTTGTGCCAAGCCTTCAAAAACGATCCATTATACAATATCGTTTTTCAGAATAGCAAGGATCTTTGCCGGTATATCAAACTGATGGTGGACTACTATAATCGCAATGGCGAAATTCATGTCGCTGTTTCAGAAGACCAAATCGTCGGAGCATCTATTTGGAATCACAAAGGAACACCATTTTTCAGCATGCGCAGTGTGCTGACAAGTGGTATGTTTGGCGAAATACTCAAATTTTCAATGCTGATTCAGATTAAAAGCATGATTAAGCTTAAGAATGAAACGCTGATAACTGAGCGCTATCATTATAATAAGGAGCATCATTATATCTTTATGCTTGGCTCCGTGGCTAAAGGCGCGGGTCGGGCGTTGATGGAATATGATATAAAAAAGTTCAGTGACTGCCCCATTTATCTTGAAAACAGCAATATAAAAGATAACCAGAACTTTTATGAGAAGCTCGGATTTCATTCGATCAAAACGATTGATGTGATGGGAGTTTCGGTGGATTTGTTGACAAATAGTAAAGGAGACCAGTGATATGAAAAAATTAACCGTTAATGCATCTACGGATAATCTGTCCAGGGTACTTGAATTTATCGATGCCGAATTGGAGGCAGTCGGAGCCAGCATGAAAATGATCTTTCAGATTGATCTTGCGGTGGAGGAATTATATGTAAACATTGCTCACTACGCCTATACTCCTGAAGATGGCAATGTTATCATCAAATTTGATTCTTATGGTGATCCGCCACTGGTGGAAATTCAGTTTATCGACCAGGGAAATCCCTTTAATCCATTGGAAAATGCAGAACCGGATATAACGCTGACAGCGGAAGAACGACAGATCGGCGGTTTGGGTGTTTTAATGGTTAAAAAGACCATGGATGAGGTGAACTATCGTTTCGAAAAGAATGAAAATATTCTAACAATCAAAAAATCCTTATCCTAACTGGAATAAGGATTTTTTTTCAAACCTTCAATATAAGACAAAGCGGAGTATGATTGATCGTTTTATTAAGATGAGCCAGAAATGGGCCCAGCTTTTTTAATAGATTATTAACCAGGAAGCAAAGTGATCAGGATTATGAATGGAGGATATTAATGAAAAGAGTTTTTGTAAGCTTATGCCTACTTATTACCTTATTTCTTGCGGGGTGTAGCCAGACGGCAGCCACCCTTCCCCCAGTTGAAATGGCCAAAATCGGAACGATGATCGGGACAGTCAGTGAGATCATTGCTCCGAGTAAGTACCCCGATGCCAAAATCAGCCGTTTCAATAATTATGTGGATGAGTCGGCGGCACTGATGGCGGGAAAAATTGACTATGCCATTATGGATTACGCATCGGCAAAAAACTACACCAAAAATAATGATAAGGTGGTTATTTTACCGGACCCTCTTACGGATGAGGTGACGGCGATGGCTCTGAATAAAGAGAATACCGAGTTGAATCAGAAAATCAATGCGGTTCTGAATCGCTTTTTAAGTGACGGCACCATGGACGAAATTATTACCCGTTGGTTTCCGGAAACCGGCGGGGACTATCAGATCGTTAATGTCCCCCAAAATGACAGTGGGCCAGTACTGAATGTTGCGGTGACATCGCTGACCGAGCCCCGTTGTTTTGTTAAAGACGGTGAGCTCACCGGCATGAACGTGGAACTGATGGACCGAATCGCCGCTGAGCTGGGAATGCGAACCGAATATCAAGATATGGATTTTTCCGCGATGATTGACAGCCTGCAGTCCGGGAAGAGTGATGTCATCGCAGCCATGTATAATACCCCCGAACGCGCTCAGCGGGTGGATTTTACGAAAGGTTATTTTCCCAATCCCCAGGTGTTTGTGGTCAGAAAAGACCGCGTAGAGGAGGCCGACAATGTCAACTAAGAAGCGAATTCTGGCCCTGCTATTAGGTATTAGCATGATGCTAATGATTTGCGGCTGTTCGGCCGCAGATGAAGCGAAAATCAGCAGTACCAGTGACTTGAATCAGGCCGGCTATATCATCGGCGTCCCTGAAGGAACACCGCCGGAAGAAGTGGCGAAAGAGTACACGCCCAATGCCGAAATTTCTTATTTTACCCAGTTTATCGATGGGGTGGCGGCGCTTAAAAGCGGTAAGGCCACCGCCGTCATTTATGACAGCTCCGGAGTTGACCGCATTCTGCTCAGCAATCCCGATCTGGTCAAGCTGCCCGAGGAACTGGGTAATATTGAAATCGCCACGGTGGTGGGGTTGAATAATACGGCACTCAATGATCAGGTCAATGCTTTTATCAAACAGATTCATGAAGATGGCACTGCCGATCAAATGGTTACCCGCTGGATTGATAATATCGGCGGGGTGATGCCAGATATTCCCAAACCACAGAACCCGGAAAAGAAGCTGACGATCATTACCAATGGCATGACGGAACCGATGAATTACTACGAAAACGGTGAGCTCACTGGATACGATATCGAGTTTATCAAACGTTTTGCCAATTATGCTAATATTGATTATGAAATTATTACCATGGATTATGCGGCCATGATCCCGGCGCTCCAAAGCGGTAAAGGCGATATTATCATCTCCGACTTCTTTAAAACTGATGAGCGGGGACAGGAAGTCCTTTATAGTGACGCCTATGTGGTACTGCATAACAGTGTGCTGGTGCGAAAAACGATGTATGCGGGCAATACCGAAGCTGCCACCATCAAGACCAACGATGATCTCAATGGGAAACGGGTGGGCTTCATTACCGGGATGGTTCACATTGAAGGATTTCGCCCCAATTACAAGGCGGAGGAATATGAATTCAAAGATTTTTCATCGATAATGGAAGCATTAAAATCAGGTCGGGTTGATGCGATGCTGACCAGCCAGTCCAAGGTTCAGGAAATTCTCGATAATAACCCGGATCTGGCGGCGCTACCGCCTTACTATGAGTTTTTTTCATCCGTCGGTGTCAGCAAGGCGAATACCGCACTGGGCGATAAGCTTGATCCGGTCATTAAACGAATGGTTGATGATGGATCGTTTACGGCCCTGGAAGCCAAATGGTTTGGCGCAGATGAAGCGGCAAAGGTGCTTACCCCGGTTAATTTGAGTGGCGGCAACGGAACCCTTGCTGTCGGGGTACTGGGCGATGATTATCCTTTTTCTTATTATAAAGACAATGAACTGGTCGGACTGGAAGTCGATCTGGCCCGAATTCTAGCCTCGGAATTGGGGATGGATTTGAAAGTAGACGTCATGGATTTTTCAGCGGTTATTCCGGCCGTGGCATCCGGGAAGATTGATTTGGCTTTTTCCCTGGCCTATACACCGGAACGGGCCGAGTCGATTCGATTTCTGACACCGATGACCTCGGATAGCTCCGCGGCAATTATCAAAAATCAGGCCTATTCGCAAAATACGGTCAGTAGCGGCAATGCGATAACTGCTTTTTTCGGATCGATTCAAGAGAGCTACAACAAGACCTTTATTGTTGAGGATCGCTATAAGCTGGTGTTAGAAGGGCTGTGGACAACCATTGTCATTTCAATGTTGTCACTGTTATTCGGCAGTATCCTGGGGGCTGTGATCTGTGCTATGCGGAAGTCCCGATCAAAGCTGCTGTCAGGGATTGCCATTGTTTATATCCGGTTGATTCAGGGGGTTCCGATTGTTTTAACCCTGATGATCCTGTACTATATTTTATTTGCCTCAGTGGATATTGACCCGATCCTGATTGCCGTGGTAGGCTTTTCGATTAACTTTGCCGCCTATTCGGCAGAGATCTTCAGAACCGCCATTGATGCCACCGACAAAGGCCAGTTGGAAGCGGCTTATGCCCTGGGATTCACCAAGGTGTCCAGCTTTTTTAAGGTCACATTGCCCCAGGCCTTGCGACACATCTTGCCGATTTTCAAGGGCGAATTTATCAGCATGGTAAAAATGACCTCGGTGGTGGGTTATATTGCGATTCAGGATTTGACCAAGATGACAGATATCATTCGAAGCCGAACCTTTGATGCATTTTTCCCGCTGTTTGTGACCGCCTTTATCTATTTTGTGATCACCTACCTGTTTATTATCGTACTGGGAAAAATTGAAGTACGGGTCGATCCCAAACGTCGCAAACGAGTGGTCAAAGGGATTGTGGATCCAGAAGTGAGAGATGCGGAGGTGGTGAAATGATAACAATCAATGGTTTATCCAAAAGCTTCGGCGAGTTAAGCGTGCTGGAAAATATCAGTACCGAGATAAAAGAGGGCGAAGTGATTTCGATCATCGGGCCATCAGGTTGCGGAAAGTCAACCTTTCTGCGCTGCATTAACCTATTGGAAACACCGACTAACGGCGAGATTGTCATTGATGGCCAGAACATTCTGGCTAAAAATGCCGACGTCTCTGGACTGCGCCAGAAAATGGGGATGGTGTTTCAATCCTTCAATCTGTTTTCCCATCTGATGATTATTGAAAACCTGATGCTGGGACCGGTTAATTTGTTGAAAATCCCCAAACAGCAAGCCTATGATGAAGGGCTGCAATATCTGGAGATGGTCGGGCTCCGATCAAAAGCCCTGGCCTTTCCCGACGAGTTGTCCGGTGGACAAAAGCAGCGGGCAGCGATCGCCAGAACCCTGGCGATGAAACCGGAAATCGTCTTGTTTGACGAACCCACCTCCGCCCTCGATCCCACCATGGTCAGCGAGGTGCTGGGAGTTATCCGCAAACTGGCATCAACGGGGATGACAATGATGATTGTGACCCATGAGATGAAGTTTGCCAGGGATGTCTCCAGTCGGGTGTTCTATATGGATGAAAAGGGAATCTATGAAGATGGATCGCCGGCTGAAATTTTTGATCATCCTCAAAATGCCAAGACCCGAGCGTTCATCCGAAAAATTTCCGCATTTGAATATACCGCCGATGGCAGTGGTTTTGACCTCTATGAGCTCAATGCCAAAATTGAGGAGTTCCTCAAAAAGCAGATGTTTACCGATCGGCAGATTATGAATGTCCAATTGGTCTGCGAGGAAATTGTTTTGGCCATCCTGCTCCGGGCATTTCCCAAAGCCAGTGTATCCTTACTGGTTGAGTATTCCGATTTAAGCGGTGAGATTACCCTCCAGGTAAGCTTTGCCGGTGAAGCCTATGAGCTGGAAAAAGCCGAAGAAAATGAAATATCACTGGCCATCATTAATACCTATGCAAAATCGTTGGCCATTACAAATGAAAACGGCAGAAACACGGTAAAAATAATCATTTAACCAGTTATATATAAAATTAAAGGGCTATTACAAAAGAATGTAATAGCCCTTTAATTTTAACAAGTTTCAGAAATATGATAATTATAATGGCATGATTGTTTTGTCGAACTCTTGATTGATGATCTGCCCTACAGCATTGTAAATAGCTGAAAGACCACAGAAAATTCCAACATATCCGGCAATGATATGTACAGATGCTGACTCTGTAAAGTTGGCCATCGCAAGAAGAAAGAACAAGGCGGTTAGGGAACCAAATACTATTTGGGTAGCCCGGTTATGCTTCAGTGTTCCAATGAACATAAATCCACTGAATATACACCATAAGCCCAAGTAAAATCCCATGCTCATAGGATCGGCTTTTGCTATTCCGGTAAATGGGTTAATCCAGATGATGATCAATGACCACCAGAAGAATCCATAAGCGGTGAATGCAGTTGCTCCAAAGGTATTGTTTTTCTTGAATTCCATGACGCCTGCAATGATTTGAGCTGCGCCACCGAGAGCAAATCCCATCGAAATAATAACGATTGACAGCGGGATAAAGCCAGCGTTGCACAAATTCAGCAATACGGTGGTCATACCAAACCCTAAAAGACCAAGGGGGGCCGGATTGGCAATGCTTGATTGATTTGACATTTTTATTCACGTCCTTTCTTATTTTTTATTTGAGTGAAACCACTCGACATAGGTTATCATCTTTTAGCTGTAAATTCAATAATTATTAAAAAAAATTGCTATAATATTTATAAAATTTGCATTGCAATAGGATGATTTTGGATAATAGTTGCCACAAGGTCTCTATTTTGTACTTATATGGTAAAATTATAGTTGTGAATAATAAAAGACATTATCGAAAATATATTATTGTAACGCTAAATGGAGTGAGGATTCCTTTGGATATAAAAATTCTGCAAGAAGCTTTGTTTCTGAACCAGAACAGCGGGGTATCATTAAAGAAATGAGTGAAACAGAAAAAAATAATGATTGAAGCTAGGGTGGATAGCTTGTAATAAAATATTGAAAGTGAAAAGCTGGGTCAAAATCAATATTTAATTCAACAGACGAATATCGTTATACTCATGAACAAACAAATAGACAGTCAAGTACTAAGGCACTATTTAAATTACCCAATCGATTGATTCTTAGGGGGATAAAAAAATGGCTAACGTGTTTTCTTCCAAGGCTTTAGAAGCTAATCTTAATGAGACTCGGGAAACCAATATCGAGATTCCGGAAATTCAACAATGGTTTGGAGAATTATCAAAAGACTACTGGGGGATTCATAAACGCACCCAGGAATTTCTGATGGAACTCAATCATAAGTATCGGAACAACCGCTACGTCATCGAATCACTGCAGACTATTTGTCTTGGCGATATCTGGCTGTACCATTCACTCAAAGACTCGGAAAAGGCTTTCACCGTGCTGGTGGAGATCATTCAATCGGTTTTGCAGACAAAACTGAAAGACAGTCAGCGGGCGCTGCTCAGTCAGGTTCTGATCCGGTTTATGGATCGGTTGGCAAATCTTGAAAACGTTCCTAAAACAATTATTTTTCAGTGCATCGAGGTTCTCAAAAAGGATATGGCTCAGCATGAGCTTCTCTATGTAAAAAATTCAGGCGTATTTAAAATATATTTAAATAAGGTAGTGGAATATCCCGAATTTGCCGCAACGCTGGAAGAAATCACTGCCGATCTGCTCGATCATTGCATTGATTATTGGGATCGTACTTCACAGGCTGATACGTGGTTTGATTCCCGGCAAAAACTATTTCCCCAGCTGAAACAAGCAGACATTCAAGAAATCGGCCATGCTTTTTTTGAGAATCTCAGAGATCAGCGAAAACAGGCGACGGAGTGGAGTGGGCTTCAGCAGCAACTGTTTTTTAATGACATTGCCAACTATTTCCGCGGTTTTTCAGAAAAATTTCCGACCCATCTGGAAACCATCTATTATTTGTATTATCTGCTTCATTTGCCGGGCATGGAAACGTTGAACGATCACCTGATCTATGACATCAATCGGAATCTGCGCAATATTTTTGATGAATTGGATTCGGAAGATATCACGGATTTTCTCAACACCATTATGACTGAGTTTCAGGATCTCAATACCGAGCATAGTGGCACGGTGCTGGATTGTCTTCTCACCCTGGGTAAAGAGATCATTGCCAAAGGGGATCTGGCTAATATTGATTATTTCATCAAAGCGCTGATTAATCTGGGTTTTAACTATCCGGGAAAATTGAGTCTCAACACCGACTGGCAGATTCTCATTGATTCCAATCATGTTAAAAATATTCGGGTGTGGCTGGAACTGATTGAAGCAGACCCCAAAGCCATGCGGGAACTGCTGGCGGCGCTGATTGTGAACCTCAAACTGGGGGGGATCTTTATTTCCGACACCGATCTTTTCCAACGGGACATTACCAAGTTGCTCAATGGCGAAATCACTCCGGTGTATCGGGAAATCAAGCAATTGGCCCGGATCTTTCCGGTTTATTTTAGGGAAATCGGAGCCGAGGGCGAACTACGGGATGTGACCACCACCATTGACGAGGCATCCCGGCGAAAAGACCGGCTGATCCATTTTATGCGAAAGCAGATTCACATTGAAAGTAACAACACCCACATTGATCTGACTAGAAAGATTATCAACTACTGGTATGACGGAGACAAGGGACCGCTAAAAGATGTCATTCCCCATGAAATTTTTGCAGATTTGAACACAGCGAGTGAATGGTTTATCAGACCTCATCAAACCATCAAAATTCTTTGTGATGAACTTGAATCCAATCCCGAAGAATTGATGACCCTGGATATTGAAGTCATTAGAGACGCCTTGTTGCGACTTCAAGCTGAATCCAATCTGGATGCCAAACGAGTGGTGGCAATTTTCCGGGTTTATTTTCTGTTGCTGGAAAAGTATTCCTTTGAATTCGAGGATGTACTGGCGATGCTCAGCGGTTATAGTTTTCATATTACCGGTAACTTAACCGAGCTCAAGAAAAGCCTGAAAGATAACCAGAAAGAAACATCGATTCGACAAATTTATGAGCTAATGAACCATCTCAAGGAAATTATCTTAGATCCAAACCAGAGTGAAGCCACCGAAAACATTTATTACAAACGGCACATTGCCGCCGATATTCCGTCCATGTACGGGCAGTATGCGGAAGCAAAGTTTGATGCCTTGGGTCTGATGTATCGGCTGGAAAGAACTGCCACCAAGCTAATGACGCAGGTCACCCAGCCTTTTAATTCCGAATATATAACCGCCAAAACCTTTAGGCAGATTTACCATGTGCTGGTTTTGTTTAAGGATGGTTTGGAACTTGATGGTATCTATAATCAAGGCTTTAATTCCCATGTGGATATGCTTAAGTTCGGGCTGGCCTCACCCAGCTTTTCGATTCACCAGTACA
The DNA here is from genome assembly GCF_963664135.1 of uncultured Acetobacterium sp. Taxonomy (NCBI): domain Bacteria; kingdom Bacillati; phylum Bacillota; class Clostridia; order Eubacteriales; family Eubacteriaceae; genus Acetobacterium; species uncultured Acetobacterium sp. Next base: position 2,629,785 of record NZ_OY760905.1, read on the forward strand.
TTAATATTTTCCAGTTTATGGCCAATGATATTAAGCAGATTATCAGTGAATACTTTTTTGATCTTTTTGAGCGCCCGATGAAGGCCATTATTCCTCAGGTTCTGGTCGCAAAAGAAGTCAGGATGGAAGGGGATAGCCGAAAATTTTACCATATCGAATCGGAAAAATTTTTGCGGGACAATCTTGCGACGGCCTTTCTGGTTCAGGATCTGGACAACTTTATCACCGATACCATCAGTGGGCTGAGAAGTATGATGAAGAATTATTCCAGTGCCTTTATTGAAAGCATGATGACCTATGATCCAGATATTACCTTCAGTTTACTAACTGAAAGCACCCCGGAAATTGATAACCCGGTATTTTTGGGAGCCAAAGCCTATTTCTTAAAAAAATTGCTTACCTACGGTTTTCACGTTCCCCCGGGCTTTGTCATTACCACCGAAGTTTTTCGTCACAAGGAAACTATCGAAGGCCATCCGGACATGATGCACGATATGGATCTGCTGATTGCGAGCCACATTGCCATTGTAGAAAGACTGACCGGCCAAGCTTTTGGGAAAGCTGACAACCCGCTGTTTTTCTCGATTCGGTCCGGCTCATCCATTTCGCTCCCCGGGGCCATGAAAACATTTTTGAATGTCGGGATCAACGACGAAATTGCGGAAGCCTATAGTCAGCAAGATGGTTTTGGTTGGACCGCATGGGATTGCTACCGGCGTTTTCTCCAGAGTTGGGGAATGGCCTATGGAATTGACCGGGATATTTTTGATCAGGTAATGCGGGAATATAAGGAACAATGGGATGTGGATTTAAAAATCCATTTTACCCCGGACCAGATGAAACAAATTGCCTACAGTTATAAAATGGTATTGACTGACTTTTGTATCGAAATTGAAAGTGATCCATTTCAGCAATTAAAACAGGCGATCCGCTCGGTTTTGGACTCCTGGTTCTCTGAAAGCGCAGTTTATTACCGGGATCATTTGCAGATTGCCGATGATTGGGGAACAGCCGTGGTGGTTCAAAAGATGGTACTGGGCAACCGGTCCGCCCGATCAGGCACTGGCGTGGTCTTTACCAGCAGTCCCTTTAACGGTTGTTCGGGAATTAATTTATACGGCGATTTTGCCCTCTGCAGTCAGGGTGAGGATGTGGTTTCGGGTTTGGTTAATACCCTGCCGATTAGCGAAACCCAAAGAAATCGGGATTATCGGGACAGCAGTTTATCGCTGGAATCGGGCTTTCCGAAAATTTATGCTGCTCTCGTCAACTATGCGAGACGACTCATCGAGGAGTATGGATTTGTTCACCAGGAAATTGAATTTACCTTTGAATCAGAGAACGCCGAAGATTTATATATTCTCCAGACCCGAAACCAGAATCTGAAAAAACAGACTTCCTTTTCGACTTTTCTGCCAACTCCCAACGAGATGGAACTGGTGGGACATGGCATTGGCATGAGCAGCGAAGTGCTGTCAGGTCTGCTGGCCTTTGATATGGCCGATATGGAAGCCTTAAAAAAAGCTTGTCCAGATGCGAAAATCATCCTTGTTCGACCGGACACAGTACCGGATGATATTCCGTTAATTTTTGTTTGTGATGGGCTAATTACCGCCAAGGGCGGGGTCACCTCCCATGCCGCTGTGGCAGCCGCCAGCGTGGGTAAGGTGTGTATTGTAAAATGCAAGGGTCTGGAAGTCAACGACTTCAGGAAGGAATGCACCATTAATGGTCATTTTTTCAAATCCGGGGATCCCATTTCCATTGATGGCGGGTTGGGGAATATTTATAAAGGGAATTATGAGATTGGGACAATATAAAGTCTAGAATGAATAAATTTAAAATAGATTACGATATAACGAAAACTAACATAGATAAACGAGATGGTTTTCGTTATATCGAAAACTAATGTTGAGAACTGGTTGTTTAGTTCTGTTTGTTGGTGAAATTTAAAAACTGATAGGGGTGAAAGCTTCTAAGATAGATTATTTATCAATTAATATCGATCCAATGTACTGAAGAGATAAAACTCGACGGAGCGTTGATTGAATAGTCAGTGACAATTGGTTAAGATAGATTCATGGAGGTAAGAAAATGGATTGCATTAAGGTGGGAACGCTGCTGCGGGCGCTACGAAAAGAAAAAGAACTGACCCAAAAACAGGTTGCCGATCAGATGCACATCAGTGATAAAACGATCTCCAAATGGGAGCGGGGTTTGGGGTGTCCGGATGTATCCCTGCTGGGTGAGCTTTCGGAACTATTTAAAGTGAATATTGAAAAAATACTATTAGGAGATCTGGAATCAAATGACATGGAAACGGGAAATCTGAAGAAGATGAAATTTTATGTTTGTCCAAACTGTGGAAACGTGATTAGCACGACTGGCGATGCGGAACTTTCTTGTTGTGGACGCAAACTGACAGCATTAGTGGCCAAACCGGCAGATGAAAAACATGCGGCCACGGTAGAAGATGCCGATGGGGAATACTACATCACCTTTGATCATGACATGATCAAAACCCATTTTCTTTCCTTTGTGGCCTATGTAACAAGTGATAGAAGCTTGTTCATCAAGCTCTATCCGGAGCAAAATGCGTCAGTCCATCTGCCTAAAATAGTTGGTGGAAACTTGATGAAAAAGAGCAGCAGTCGTCTGTATTATTATTGTAGCCAGCATGGATTATGGGTAGTGTAAGCGGAGGTAAAAATGGAGAAATGTAATATCAATCAATTTCTAGATGATTCTGGGAGAATCGCACAATTATCAGAAAATAGCCAGAAGCGTCGGGCGTTACTGGCGTATCTGGCCGAAAAGTTCGAGCTTGATTGCAATTATAACGAACGTGAGGTCAATGAAATCTGTAGTAAATGGCATACCTTTGGGGATTATTTTTTATTGAGACGGGAACTGGTTGATTATGGTTTATTGCGTCGTGAGCAAGATGGATCCCGCTACTGGAAAACAAAAACGGACATAGAGTTAGTTGAGACAAGGAGTTAAAAATGAATACACAATTTCATCCCATTGACTTTGAAAGCTGGGATCGAAGACCATACTTTTATTATTTTACCGAAATGCTGCCCACCGGGTTTAACCTCAATGTGGAGATCGATATTACCGAGGCATATCATCAGATTAAAGAAGCGGGCAAAAAGTTCTTTCCTGCCTATCTCTATCTGGCAGCAAAATTGATAACCGAGCAGTCGGAATTTAGAGTAGCAAAAACAGCTGATAAGTTGGGTTATTATGAGGTCTTACATCCCTCCTACGCCTGTTTTCACGAGGATGACAAAACCATGTCAAGTATGTGGACGGAATATACTCCGGATTTTGAAAGCTTTTATCAGAACTACATGAATGATCAGAAACAATATTCCGGGAACCACGGGATTCTGGCAAAGCCGGAGCTACCGCCTCCCAACAGCTTTATGGTTGGGATGCTACCGTGGACACAGTTTAGCAGTTACTCACCGATACCTTATGGTAAAGCTGATTATTATTTTCCCGTTATGCAGGCGGGCAGGTTTTTTGAAAAAAACGGCAGAAAAATGATGCCTTTTTCGATCACCGTTCACCACGCCGTTGCTGATGGCTATCATATGGGCTTATTCCTGGAAAAATTTCAGGAGAGTATGAATCATCCCGAGCAATGGATCAGGTTATGACGAAAGTTGTAGCCTGATTTTTTTATTTATGAAATCCTTGAAAGTTTTTACAAGATAATGTGAAATCGCCTAAAAACAAATGATTAAAAAAAGAATGATTTTCGTCTGATTTACGACTACCTGTTAAGGAGCTGATTTATGCTTCATAAAAGGAGGTAATACATTGGGCACACATGTTTTATGTTTAGAACATATTAAAAAGGATTTTGGAAAAACAAAAGTTCTCAGCAATGTCAATTTTATCATTGAAAAAGGTGCCGTATACGGCTTGGTTGGTCAAAACGGCGCAGGGAAAACAACGCTACTTCGGTTGATTACAGGGTTAATGAAACCGACGGATGGTCGTATTTCACTTCACACCGAAACGTCATATATTGGTTACATGCCACAAAGCTGTCGATTTGATGATGGGCAAACCGTTGCAGGTACGGTTTCGTTTTTTTCGGCACTTAGAAAAACTGAAGCCGTCGAAGGATTTCGGCTCTGCGACAAGATTGGCTTGGATACGGCCAAAAAGGTCAAGCATCTTTCACCGGGGCAACAGAAAAAATTGCAAATGGTGATTGCTATGATTGGGGATCCCGACTTATACATTTTAGATGAGCCAACGGCAGGGCTAGACCCAAGTGCCACCTATGAAATGGGTAAGTTCATCAAAGAAATTCATGACCGCGGCAAGAGCATCGTTATTTCTTCACATATTCTGCAGGATATGGATCCGGTTTGTACCAATATCACCATTATGGAAAACGGAAAGCTGATCTATAATCAGGAACTGGAAAGTTGTTATATTGTGAAGACTAGTCCCATTGAAGACGAGGTGTTTCGAAGTTTGACAGCTCAGTATGTGTTGAATGCGAGTGAAGATCGGATGACGATCCATGTAAAAACGGATAAAAACGGGATAGCAGAATTGATTAAAATACTCACCTTCCATTCCGTTGATGTATTTGAAGTAGCGCTTTCCAAAGTCAAAAATGTCATACGGGAACAGCTGCATCTGGGAGAAGAGGCGGTATCGTGATGAAGCATACGATTTTTTTATTGACTTGCCGTGATATCAAACGCACATTGAGTTTGAGGACGTTTGTTATTTGGATGGTACTGGCAGCTATTACCGTGTTTTTCTTTTTTACCTCCAATGGACACCATGAACTGGTAGCGACCAATCACGTTGAGTTTATGGCAATATTTCTACCGCAAATCATTTTTGGAGCGTGGGCAGTAATGTCGGTATACTTTGATTTAGTCTCGGCTGACCGGGAGCATAATGTTTTAGACTGCATCTTATGTTCTGGCGTCACAAAAGGTCAGGTTTTTAGTGCAAAACTGATCGCGATGGTAGTCAATTCTTTATTATTGTCATTTGTATATCTTACCCCAATTACCGTGATTATTGGTTTGTTAAGTGATCTGGGCGTTGCGTTAACCGTGGCTAAATATCTGCTTCCGTTATGGGGGTACATTATGGTATTTGCATCAATGAGCATCATGATTTCGATATTGGCACGTTCTTCTAAGGCGGCGATGATCTGGAGTATGGCGAGTGGATTAGTTCTTATGCCACGTTTTTTTGAAATGATTGCGAGTGGAATCGGAAATGCACTGAATCTTTCGGAAGAAGTCATTGATAAGATCAGTTTAATTTCTCCTGGGATTATGATGGAGACACTTTCAAAACCTCAAGATACCGAAAGTTGGATGATTGCCATTACGGGATTCACCAGTGCAGTTATTTTGATGATATCAATCGCCTATTTTACCTTTAAAAGTCAGGATGAGTATAATTACGGAGAATAAAAGGAGACGAATCGGTTCAAGCGATTATTATGTGGATAGAGTAAACTTATCTTAATTTGTGCTCCGATGCTTTTGCCCCCAATCGCACATGGCGACAACCAGGGGGATCAGACTTTCCCCTTTTTCGGTCAGGGAATATTCCACTTTTGGGGGCACCTGAGGATATTCTTTTCGCAAAAGGATCGCTTCATTTTCCAGCTCTTTTAGTTGGGAACTCAGCATTTTGTGGGTGATCCCATCGATATTCTTTTTTAAAATGCCATACCGGACGGTGCCCATACAGGAAAGCAGATAAATAATTTTTAACTTCCACTTGCCACTGACAATCGATAGGGTATATTCAAAGGGTTCTTTATTGGTAACAAAACAGATTTCTTTTGGCATCGTCATTACTTTCCTTTTCGTTAGTATATTACATAAAAGTGCATACTATTTTTATTTATTAAACGCATTATAATAAAAGATAGAGAGAAACTCAATCTAATAGTGTATTTAAGTAAAAGAAATTTGAGTAAAAGAAAGAAGAGGAAAGTAATAATGATTATTGATGGACATTCCCACGTGACCTTACCGGTTGAAGCACATATAAAAGACATGGATGCGGCCGGAATTGATAAAACGATTCTGTTTTCAACATCGTTTCATCCGGAAATGGCTGAAAATGCCCAGGAAGTAAAAGTAGCCATGGCGTATCTGAGCGATTTGCTGGCAGGGAAAAAAGGCTCCATGATTGAGGTGCGAGAACAATCAATTACCGAATTGGTGGCCGCGATTAAGCAGTATCCCACCCGCTATATGGGGTTTGGAGCGGTGCCGCCAGGATTGGATTATGACACCACAATGGCCTATGTGGAAAGAAATATCAAAAGAAACCAGTTAAGCGGTCTGGGCGAATTCACCCCTGGCACTGGTCAGATTCAGCTGCTGGAAAATATCTTTAAAGCATCGAGTGAGTTTAGGAATCTGCCCATCTGGATTCATGCTTTTTTTCCATTGGGAGTACAGGATATCCGGGAGATTGCAGCGTATGCAAAGCAATACCCACACAGCCCCATTGTTTTAGGACATTTAGGTGGGAGCAACTGGCTTGAAACTATGGATCTGGTCAAGAAAATACCGAATTTGTACCTGGATACATCGGCTTACTATTCCACCTTTGTTCTGGGGATTGTTATCAATGAACTGCCGGAAAAGTGTATCTTTGGGGTGGATCGACCCTTTGGAGATCTGGCATTATCACAAGAAGCGATCTTAAAGGTGGCCAAAACACCTGCGATTGCAGCGGCAGTTTTGGGTGAAAATATAATAAGGTTGCTTGATATAAAATAACCAAGAGCGTTACTTCGAGTTGTGCTGTGCCCTGTCGATGTTAAAATCGGAGCGGGTAAAAAAAGAGGTTATGACGAAAGTCATAGCCTTTTATTGCTTTTTGCACTGTGTTATGGGCAATCAAAATGATATCTTAAGTATAGAAAATCCGTGATAGCGGATTGATACGAGTCGTAGATAAAAAAAGTGTGATAAAGAAAGGACATAAATAATGGAAACTGCAATTGTAAAACTGGAAGGCTTGACAAAAAAATATGATGGCAAGGCCGTCGTTGATCATGTTTCACTGGAAATCCGTCAGGGGGAGATTTTTGGACTGTTGGGACCTAACGGTGCCGGTAAAAGTACCACGATGAATATGATCTGTTCGTTGGTGAAGCCAACAGCGGGCAAAATCAGGCTGTTTGGAAAAGATGCACAAACCGATATGAAGGAGGCCAAAGCCAGACTGGGCTACATTCCTCAGGAGCTGGCCATTCATGGCAATTTGAAAGCCTGGGAAAATGTCGAGCTGTTTACATCTCTCTATGGAATAAAGGGCAAGGAACTGAAAAAAGCAATCGATGATTCATTGGAATTTGTGGGATTAAAGGATAAACGCAATGTCTTCAGTAAAAACTTTTCCGGCGGCATGAAACGCCGGCTGAACATTGCTTGTGCCATCGGCCATCATCCGGAGCTATTGATTTTTGATGAACCGACGGTGGGCATTGATCCCCAATCCCGAAACTTTATTCTGGAAAAAATAAAGGTTGCCAATGAACAAGGCGCCACCATTATTTATACCAGCCATTATATGGAAGAAATCGAAGCGATCTGTTCCCGGATTGCCATTATGGATAATGGCAAAATCATTGCCATGGGCACCAAAAAAGAACTGACTGAATTGGTCACAGCGGAAATTGACTCGACAATGAGCCTGGAAGAAGTTTTTTTGACCTTAACCGGCAAGAAGCTCCGCGATTATGCCGAGGGAGAACTGTGAGATGCCACTGATATTGATCAAAAATAACATGAAACTGATGTTTCGGAGTAAGGCCTTTTTACTAATGATGGTCGTTATGCCGATCATTGTTATTGCCCTGCTGTCCAGTGCTTTTAAGGACATGATGGCGTCGGCTCGGGAAATCGATCCGTTTACGGTGGGCTACCGGATCACGGCAGACAGCACCTATCAAACGTATTTACCGGAACTGAAAAAAGCAAGTGCCGAGAACGATGTAACGCTCATCGAATATCCGGAAGGTGAGATTGAAAAGCTGATTAAAAATGGAACCATCACTGCCTTTGTGGACATCCAGGATGATGATTATATCCTGTATCAGTCAAGCGAAAAAAAGGCTGAGGCATTGATCACAGAGAGCATTTTTGACAGCTTCTTTTATCAGGTAGACGCCAATACCGCCCTGGCTAAAGCCCAGATGGCACAGGGAATAATTGATATAAAACTACTGGAACCGGATCGTAAAATGACAACCCGGGAAGTGCTGGAAGTGGATCCAATGCCCACATCCACCGATTATTATGGCATTATCTATATTGTCTTCTGGAGCTTTTGCGGGATGATGCCATTGGCGGCGGTTATCTCCAGTGAGCGTAAAAATGCCATTCCCCAGCGAATGCGGGTGTCGCAGATGACCAAGACGCAGTTTTATCTGGCTAAATTCGTGCCCTGTTTTCTGGTAACCTTTATTGAAATGGGGTTGGCCTGGACAATATCGGCGCTACTCTTTAACGTGCACTGGGGACAGCTTCCGGCTTCAGTCGGAATCATCCTACTTTCCACCATGGCAGCGGCGGCAATTGGCGTTTTTCTTTATCAGCTCTTTAGTAAAGTGGTTGTCAGCGTGGTCGTAGGGTTTTCATTGACCTGGGTATTGGGATTTTTCGGTGGTTCCTTTGATCCGTACTTCTATGAAGATTTCCCGATCATGCTGATGAAAGCATCACCCATTTATTATGTTAATCGGACATTGGTGGAGTTTTCCACCAAAGGATTCAGTGATTACACCGGAACCTGTCTGATTTATCTGATTGGCCTGATTTTGGTATTTGGAATATTAGGCAGCATGCTGATGAACCGGAAAGTGGAGGAATAAAATGAATGGCTTTTTTACAATGGTAAAAACAAACTTGAAGCTACTGCTAAGGAATAAGGGCTATCTGTGTCTAGTGATACTATTGCCGATTCTATCAGCCGGTCTATTGTCGCTGCAATTGGACGAAACCGTGACGATGAAGGATGACACCTCTTATGTTGTTCAAAACATTGAAGACCGGAATGAAAATATTACCAGCATTGAAAATACCAAGCTCTTAGTTAAAATCTATGACAACAGCAACACCGAACTATCCGACGATCTGGCCCAGGAACTGGCGGGCTCAGGAATTTTTCGTATCTTCCGTTATAACCAGGAAGTAGTTGATTTGCCCGTAGCCAGAGCAGCCAGTATCGACAGCGCCGGGAAGAGCAATATTGGCGCAGTGATCTATATTCCCGAGAATTTTGAGTCGAACATATTATCCGGCGGCAGCGGTGATTTGTCGATCATGGAGATCACCGAGGATGGACGAAATGACTTGCTGGCCAGCCAGGTCAATACTTACGTCAGCTTTATGATGCAAGCAGCCGACAGCACGAGCTATGATAAAATAGCACTGGCTACGATGCTCGGTGAACTAAAAAAAAGTCGGCTCAGCAAACAAATTGAAGCGGTGGAAGTCGGCAATAGCCTGACCTTAACCAGTCAGCAGAACCACCAAAGCACCCGCATCGGCTATTCAATTGCGGCGCTGACAATGGGTTTTCTGTTCTGTGGGGTCTTTATTTCGGATATCATCGTCAAGGAAAAAAACAACAAGGTCTATAACCGGATATTTTTGTCAAAAGCTAGTATTCTCAATTATGTCGTAGCAAAAATGGCCATGATCTTGCTGACCGTTGCGATACAGACCGGTATTTTAGCCTTGGTAACGCCGATGATGGTGAGTACTGATTTTGGTATCCCTTTTGGCAGCTATTTGTTCCTGGTTTTCGGTCTGGGCTTATGTATCAGTACCCTTTCAGTGGTCATTGGCACCTTGGTCAGCAACACCATGAACGCGACCTATGCGGTCTTTGCCATCTGGATTGTGTCCAACATTATGGCCGGCCTGTACTTTCCGATTACCAGTGCGGCTCAGTGGTGGGTAAAAGCATCCCTGCTGATTCCCCAGCGCTGGGTAATTGTCGCGTCAGAAATGTTGATGACGGGAGAAACTGGGGTTTATGCAATGTATGGGCTGATTGTCGGCTGTTACCTGCTGATCCTCATGGCCGGGACCTCCATTGGTGTTATGGTTGGAAAAAAAGATTATTAAACAATTACGTTGAAGTAAAAATTGAATATGTGATAAAATGTCCATAAAATAAACTGGGGATGGGAAGTCAGACAGATGGTTGAAAAGATGAAGGAATACTATTTCTCGATGATGAAATTCAGCTGTCTGACGATCATGCTGGCATACGTGATTGTTGGCAGTGCGAAATCGCTTCATGCGATCAGCCTGGAATGTTTTTTGCTGGGAATGTTTCTGGCGGTAGCGACCCTTTATGAGTTGCTGGACAAGGAGAAAATCGGCTGCTTACTTGCTGAAATAATCCTGGCGATATTGATCTTCGTTTTATTTCGGGAAAGCGGCGTCGGTTTTTATTTAATTCCGGTGGTGGTACTGGATACGACGGTTTATTTTAAATTGTCCCTCGTCGTCGGCTTGATGGCCTTCGGCGGTGCTTTTTTCAATCCGCCGGATTTAGCCGTTTATATGATTTTTTGTATCTTTATCAGTGTTATTTATTTTCAGAATCATGTGATGATTAAGAGGTATCAAGATAAGCTTGAAAACTATGAGCAGGAAGAGTTTAAACTAAAGGATTCCATTTCGGACAAAGACCTGCGGTTTAAAAAGAAACTGGAACAAAACAGCCTGTATTATAAAAATCAAATGCTGGAAGAACGAGCCCAAATCTACCAGGCGCTCCACGATAAACTGGGGCACAGCATTAACGGTTCTGTTTATCAACTGGAAGCCAGCAAAGTACTGATCAGTAATAAACCGGAAGAAAGCAGCCGGATTATTCAGGCCGTGATCGATACCTTAAGGGAAAGCATGGATGAAATCCGCTTTATCTTACGGAAGGAAAAACCGGATCGGAAAAAGGCAGCGCTGCTGCAGCTTCATGGATTATGTGAAGAATGCCGGGAAAAATACGGCATTCAGGCGACCTTGCTATTAGAGGGTGAAGATAAAGAGATCCCCGATCACATTTGGGAAGTGATCCTGGATAATGCCATTGAAGCAGTTTCTAATGCCCTTAAATATGCCGAATGCTCCAGACTGGCCATCGAATTGATGGTGATGAACAAAATCGTCCGTTGTAGCATTTATAATAACGGCACAAGCTGTGATACAGTTGTGCCGGGAATGGGGATTCAGGGAATGAAAGACCGCACCCGGAAAGTAAATGGACTAATTGATATTGATGGCCAAAACGGATTTCGGATCAATATGATTTTTCCGTTGACATCTGTTGAGGAAAGGAGACAGGCATGAATAAAATAAAGGTAATCATTGTTGATGACTCTGATTTTGTGCGAGATGGCATGGGCATCATCCTGGGGGTCGATGACGAGTTTCATGTTGTCGGCTGTGCCAAAAATGGCAGAGAAGCGCTGGAATTTGCCATGAAAGAAAAGCCGGATGTCTTTTTGATGGACATCCAGATGCCAGTTATGGACGGCATTGCCGCAACCAAAGAGATTGTGGCTCAAGGTCTGGGCAAAGTGCTGATCCTAACGACCTTTGATGACCGTGAACTGGTGGAACAGGCCATGAAAAATGGCGCCGACGGATACCTGATTAAAAATCATACCCCGGAACAATTAAAACAGAGCATCAAATCCGTTTATCATGGGGTTCATTTTCTAGATAGTCAGGTGCTTGATAAATTTACCGAACCGGAAACCAAATGCAGCACTGGTTTTGATGGCAGTATATTTACCGCCAGAGAACTGGGGATTATCGAAGCGGTGGCCGATGGTTTATCGAATAAGGAAATTGCTGAAAAACTGTTTCTGAGTGAAGGCACCGTTAAAAACTATATTAGTGTGATATTGGACAAGGGCAATCTTTCCCATCGAACCCAAATGGCCATTTATTATTTAACTGGCCGACGTTAGATATAGAAGATCTTAGAACAAAACGCCATCAGAATTTTCATTCTGATGGCGTTTTGTTCAGTCTGATTATCACTCCTGCGGCCGGTTTTTATGCTGGATCCAGTTGCTTCCATTTATTTCCCAAAACAGGCGGTGTGTATTGGCGCATTTGATTGATCAGCTCACTGGGATCTGTCGAAACCAGAATAAGCTTTGTATTGGAAGGATTCATAAATCCCTCAGTGGCAATGTTTTGTATTAAGGTTATGAAGGTATCAAAAAAATTTGAAATGTTCAGAACGCCAATCGGCTTTTGATGAATACCAAGTTGAGCCCAGCTGAGAGCTTCGAAAAGTTCATCAAAGGTGCCAAAACCGCCAGGGATGGCAATAAAACCATCTGATAAGTCAGCCATCGTTTGTTTTCGTTCGTGTAGGCTATTGACTTCAATCAGCTGGGTGAGATGATCATTAATACATTCTTTTGGAAAAAGTCCTCTGGGCATTACGCCAGTAACGCAGCCATTATTATTAATCATTTCATTGGCAATTTCGCCCATCAAACCGGTTTTCGATCCGCCATAAACTAATTCGATATTATTTTTTACTAGCACCAGGCCTAATTGTTTTGTAATTTCTTGGTATTCCGGACGAACCCCCAGATTGGAACCGGAATAGACACATATTCTTTTCATTGCTGCTTCCTCCCAGGATCATATAAAAAATTTAATGGATGCATCCGAGTAGATGCACCCAAAACAATAAAATTCTATTAAGATTCTATAGTTTATCAAACTGTGATCGGTTTGACAAGCCGGAGATTGAATTTAATGTTTTGATTAAGACTGATCAGGCGCTTTTTCAATTAGAATAGGTAAAGTTTAATGAATCAAATGACGATAACTAAATTATGAAGATTTATTAAAGATTGGCTAAGGACATTGATAAAACAAACGCCAGATGCTATACTTTTTATAGAGAAAAGAAGGAGCGTGTTGATGAAACTGGATTATCGCCTCACCGTTTTGGTCGGACTTGGATTTATGACCATAAGTGCATTTTGGAGCTTGTACGACTTTGTGATTCCCCTGATTATGTTAAAAGCTTTTCAACTGGGTGACACCATGGCAGGGGTAGTGATGTCCTTTGACAATGTGCTGGCTCTTTTCATGCTACCATTATTCGGGATGCTTTCGGACAACACCAATACGAAAATGGGCAGAAGAATGCCCTATATCCTCGGCGGAACGGCGATGGCGGTGGTATCGATGCTGCTAATTCCCTATGCGGTCATGGCAACTAAAATGGGTTTGTTTGTCGTCGCCCTGGCGCTGGCTTTGTTGGCAATGGCCTTTTACCGATCGCCGGCAGTGGCTCTGATGCCGGATGTTACCCCCAAGCCACTGCGATCAAAGGGCAATGCCGTCATTAATCTGATGGGTGCAGTTGGCGGGATTTTTGTTTTGGGGATGATGGCTCTTTTTGCACCGACTAAAGACAATATTAACTACTGGCCGCTTTTTCTCGCTACCGCCGGGATTATGATTGTCGGAGTGGTTATTCTCAAATTAACTGTCAATGAACCGGAAGCAGTTAAAAAAATGCACCGGGACAGTGCGGCCATGGGGATCGATGTGGAAGAAGCAAAGAATGATGATCAAACCCTGGTTCACCACGAAAAACTGCCCAAAGAATATCGCAGAAGTTTAATTTTCATTCTTTTATCAGTAGCACTTTGGTTTATGGGTTATAATGCCGTTACCTCGGCTTTTTCTAAATATTCGCTGGTTGCTCTGGATATGAAAGAATCGCAGTCCGCAATGGTTTTAATGGTAGCCAGTATTACGGCAATTATTTCGTTTATACCAGTAGGGATTATATCATCCCGGCTGGGGCGTAAAAAGATAATCCTGATGGGGGTAGTTGTTCTGGCAACCGTTTTTGCGACCGCCAGCTTTTATACGGCCTTTAATCCAATGTTGTATGTATCTTTTGCTTTGGCTGGGGTCGCCTGGGCGGCGATTAACGTCAATTCCCTGCCGATGGTTCTGGAAATGTCCAAGGGCGGCAACGTCGGCCGTTACACCGGATATTATTACACCGCTTCGATGGCGGCCCAGGTCATCACGCCGATTATTTCCGGAGCTCTTTTAGAGCATCTGGGCTATCAAACCCTGATGCCTTACGGAGCTTTGTTCACCGGACTGGCATTTATAACAATGATGATGGTTCAGCATGGGGATTCAAAACCGATTGCACCCCGATCCACGCTGGAGGTCTTTGATGTGGTGGATTGATCTGAGTAATGATCTGAGCAATAATATCAAAATCGGAGGTCGGACAGCATGCTTTTTATAATAATTATCATAACCCTATTTTTGTTATTTCTGCTCTATCTTTATATCATTTCACCCGCTGAACTGCCAAAAAACTCAGACGCGAGACTCTGGCGGAGCAACTATGCCCATCGCGGCCTTCATCAGAAAGATAAGTCGATTCCGGAAAACTCCATGGCTGCCTTTGCCAAAGCCGTTGAGGCAGGCTATGGAATGGAACTGGATATCAATCTGACAGCCGATGGAAAAGTGGTGGTTTTTCACGATGACAATCTGTTGCGGGTCTGCGGTGTGGATCGACAAATTAGCGATTGCACCGCAGCGGAACTGTCGGCTTACCGCCTGGAAAACACCGATGAAGGAATTCCTCTGCTGGAAGACCTGCTCAAGCTGGTAGCTGGGCAGACGCCAATGATTATTGAGCTTAAAAACACAAAAAATTGGCCGGAACTCTGTGTCAAAGCAGCAGAGCAGCTCAGTGATTATCATGGACCATATTGTATCGAGTCTTTTCATCCGGGAATTGTCCGGTGGTTTTATAAAAACCAGCCTAAGGTGGTCCGTGGTCAGCTAGCTGCCAACCACCAAAGCTTTGAAGGAATGCCACTGTGGCAAGGTTTGCTGATTGCTTCCATTATGACAAATGTAGCATCCCGACCGCATTTTATTGCATATAACCACAAAGATGCCCGTCATCGGCTCCGTCTGAGATTTTTTAAGATGTTGGGCGGGAAACTGATCGGTTGGACAGTCCGGGACACTGATAATAGCGACGCGTGCCAGAGACGCTTTGATGTGATTATCTTTGAATTTTTTAGACCATCGGGTCAAACACGGTCCGAAAAATTAAATTTAACATAATATTATTCAAACATTAATCAAGTTTTAATGATAGATAGAGATAATAGCAGGGTAAATAGAGAATCACCAACAGAAATTGACGATTATTTATCGATTAACAGGAGTGGAGAGGGAACATGACACTATATATCATGGCCGGAATAGCCATATTTATTATTTATATTTTATTGCTTCTCCCGGGCAGAATGCCAAAGGAGGTTGATGACCGACTTTGGACCAGTTACTATGCCCATCGGGGATTACACGAAAAAGATAAGTCAATACCGGAAAATTCCATGGCCGCTTTTAAAAAAGCAGTGGATGCTGGTTATGGGATTGAAATGGATTTAAATCTCACCGCTGATGGAAAGATCATTGTTTTTCACGATGACAATTTACTGCGTTTGTGCGGAGTGGATAAGTTAATCACAGACTGTAGCTATGATGAACTGGCAGCGTATAATCTGGAAAATACTGAGGAGAAAATCCCCTTGTTTGAAGAAGTTCTGAGAATGGTGGATGGGAAGGTTCCCCTTATTGTAGAACTCAAAAACACCAAAAATATCAACGAATTATGCTCTAAGACGGCAAGTAGGCTCGATGATTATGAAGGGCTTTATTGCGTCGAATCGTTCCATCCTTTAATTGTCCGATGGTTTTACAAAAATCGGCCGGATGTGGTAAGGGGACAGCTTTCGGTAGGCCGAAAAAGTCTCAAGGGGCTGGATGTTAAATTCTGGCAGTGGTTGTTAATTATTTCGTTTGCTACAAATTTTGTCGCGCGTCCCCATTTTATGGCTTTTTGTCATGGCGATGCCCGGCGAAAATTAGGTCTGAGTCTGTTCCATTTATTAACCGGAAGGCTGGTGGGATGGACTGTTCAGGACACTGACGACATTGAATACTGCAAGAAGAAATTTGATGTGATCATTTTTGAGTATTTTGAGCCATGAGTTTGGGCAATGAAAAACACAAGGTGGTAGGCATAATTTAATTCGCTATAAAAAAGACTTCATCGACAGATCGTTTGTCAGGAAGTCTTTTTTTTATGGAAAGTAGCGTCGTTGTCTTTTAAAAAGCCGACTAATTTTATGTGCCAAAGCGGGTAAGGACTATTTTTGTGTGCACAGTTGATAAAAAATTGATAAATAATGGTTATCATAGAAACGTGAAGGGGGAGGCGATCAGATGCAAAGCAAAATTTTAATTGTTGATGATGAACCCGATATTGTCGGATTACTGCAGGACTATTTCGAAATAAATGACTATCAGGTCATAACTGCAGTAAGTGGAACGGAAGCAATGCGTAAGGTTGAAAAGCAACCGGATTTGATCATCCTGGATATCAATATGCCGGATATGAACGGACTGGAAGTCTGTCAGAGAATCAGGGGGTTTGTACCCTGTCCGATTTTGTTTTTAACGGCAAAGGTGGAAGCGTCGGATAAGATCAATGGCTTTCAGGCTGGTGGCGATGACTACATCGAAAAGCCATTCAGTATCGATGAGTTGGGTGCTCGGGTAGAAGCACATTTGCGACGAGAAAATAGGAATCAAGTTAAAACAAAAACAAAATTCGACAAGAATTTGGTCATTGATTATCTGGAACGGGGAGTCTATTATTGTGACGAGCCGGTTTGCTTAGCTAAAAAAGAGTTTGATATCGTTGAGCTTTTATCAATGAACCGTGGTCAGGTTTTTGATAAAGAGCGCATTTACGAACGGATTTGGGGCTGGGAGAGTGACGGTGACAGTTCTGTTGTGGTTGAACATATCAGGCGAATTCGGGGGAAATTAACGGCTGTCGGAAGCCCACAATATATTGATACCGTATGGGGCGTGGGATATAAATGGGTGAAATAAGATCCCGCTTCTGGCGGAAATTCAGGATTAGAAATATGACGATTTCCCAGGCATTCATACTTTTAACGGTGCTGACGCTGCTGGCGGCGACGATCGCGTTGATGTTTGAATTGGCCGTTTTTGAGAACCTTCAAAATACCATTATGGCACCCTATCTTGAAGACTATGAAATTGCTCCGGGCTACAATACCCAAATTGTAAAAAACGAGCCAGTTGGAATGGACGCCGTACTGATCGATTGGATGTCAGATATTCAAATGGTCGTGGTTGTCACAACAATCGGCGGACTTATCGGGATCGAAGCGCTAATTTTCTATCAGTTGAAATTAAAAAAGCCACTCCGTATTTTAGATGAAGCATCCCGAAAAATTGCTAAGAATGATCTGGACTTTCAAGTGATCTATAACAGTGAAGATGAAATGGGCAAACTTTGCCAGTCATTTGAAATAATGCGGGCATCGCTAGAGGAAAGCAATCGCCAGATGTGGCGAACGATGGATGAACGGAAACGTCTTAATGCCGCTTTTGCTCATGATTTGAGAACACCACTAACGGTGCTGCGGGGCTATACCGATTTCCTGGCAAAATATCTGCCCCAGGATAAAATTAGCAGGGACAAACAGATACTTACGGTTACGACAATGAGTGACCATATAGAGCGGCTTGAAAACTATGTCACAAGCATGAATACCCTGCAGAAACTGGAGGATATTATGGTATATCCACAGAAAGTGGAACTGGATGCTTTCATTGTTCAGTTGCAGGAATCAGCGGAAATATTAGGCAAGGAAAGGTCGCTGCAAGTTTCTTTTCTAAATTATACCAAAGAAGAATATCATGCGATCGATCCTGAAATTGTGATGCAGGTTTATGAAAACCTGGTGTCGAATGGGGTGCGTTTTGCAAAAAATAAATTAACCATTGGTTTTGATATCAACCAGGATCTATTTGTGATCAGGGTTATGGATGATGGGCCGGGGTTTGGAAAGCATGAATTAAACAAGGTATCCGATCCATTCTATATTGGAAAAACCGAAAAATCGGCAAAAGCAGAAAATCATTTTGGACTCGGTTTGCATATCTGCAAAATACTATGTGAAAAACATGGCGGTTCACTGATCATCACGAATAACGTCAGCGGTGGTGGGTCAGTTACGGCAAAATTCCCCGAAAATATTAATAATTCGGTTAGTTTATAAAAAGTAGATAAATGTAACATAAACTCTTCTTGAAGAATGCGGAGAATATTCCGATTTGAAAGGAGAGTTTTTTATTGGCATTAGATATAAAATCAAAAGAAAATCAAATCAAAGATCATTCTGATCGACGAAAAAAAATGATTAGCGCAGTGGCGATTCTAATTTTTGGGGCGCTTTCAATTTTAATTCTTATTCTGGTTGGCAAACCCATGATCGCCTTCGTATCGGAGTTGCCACAATACCGGGAATGGGTGGATGATAATGGATTGATCAGTCGTTTAGTCTTTATTGGGATGATGACACTTCAGATTATTGTTGCCTTTATTCCGGGAGAACCCCTTGAAATTGCGGCTGGATATGCATTTGGGTTCTGGGAAGGAAGCCTGTTGTGCTTAATCGGGGCAGTGATTGGAAGTGCGATTGTTTTTCTGTTTGTTCGTCACATCGGCATGAGAGCAGTAGAAGTCTTTGTTACTAGGGAAAAAATACAGTCACTCAAATTTTTAAAGAATACCAAAAAACTCAACAGTATCGTTTTTATTCTGTTTCTGATCCCCGGGACACCAAAAGATATCATGACCTATTTCATGGGAATGACAAAGATGAAATTTTCGACATGGTTACTCATTACTGGGATCGCCCGGATTCCTTCGGTTATTACCTCAACGATGTGTGGCGATGCATTGGGAATAGAAGACTATACTGTTGCTATTTGGGTCTTTGGGCTAACAGCCGTGATCAGCTTGCTGGGTTTACTTTTCTACAAAAAAATAAGCCATATCGGCGGTGAACAAAATGAGGAGTAAAGATTCTCAAAATTTAGTTCCGCACTATTTGAAGAACAGCACCCATTGACAGCGCCTTCGTTTCACAATATACTTGAGAAAACTAAGTAAAATGAAGCAGGAGGAAGCAATGGCAATACGACAACTTCGACAGGATGAGGATCCAATACTCAGAAAAAAGTGCAAAGAAGTGATCGAAATCGATGAAAAAATACAAATGATTTTTGATGATATGCTGGAAACCTTGCATAGCATTCCCAATAGCGCCGCAATTGCCGCCAATCAGGTGGGGATCCTAAAAAGACTGGTGGTTATTGATATGGGCGAAGGCGTAATGAAACTGGTTAATCCGGAAATTATTGAGTTCAGTGGCGAACAGGAATGCACCGAGGGATGTTTGAGCTTCCCGGGAAAGTTTGGAACCACCGTCCGGCCGCAAAAAGTGACTGTTAAAGCATTAAACGAAAACGGGGAAGAAATCATTATTACCGGCGAAGATGATCTGGCCAAATGCTTTTGCCACGAACTTGATCATCTCGACGGGGAAGTGTTTATTGATAAAGTGATCGCTTTTCTGGACGTTTAGATAATGGTCTTCAAAAGCGATTTAATAAAAGGTTAAGTGCATGAAAATTGATCGACTCATTGGGATATTATCAATTCTTCTGCAGCAAAAAAAAGTGACGGCGCCCTATCTGGCGGAAATGTTTGAAGTCTCCCGCCGAACCATTAACCGGGATATTGAAGACATTTGTAAGGCTGGAATCCCGCTGACGACGACTCAGGGAGCAAACGGCGGCATTGCCATTATGGAAGGGTATAAGATCGATAAAACGCTGCTGTCATCAGCAGAGCTGCAGTCCATCCTGGCCGGGCTAAAAAGTCTCGACAGCGTCGCTGGAACCAATCAATATCGGCAACTAATTGATAAACTGGCAGTCAATGGGGGAACAACCCAGCCGGATAACCATATCATCATTGACCTGTCCTCACACTATAAAAATTCATTGGCACCCAAATTTGAAACCATTAAACAGGCCATTGACCAGAGGCGGATGATCGCTTTTTATTACTACTCACCTAAAGGTGAAAGTAGCCGCCAGATTGAGCCGTATTTAATTGTTTATCAATGGTCATCCTGGTACATCTGGGGATATTGTCCGGAGCGCTCGGATTACCGTCACTTTAAACTTAACCGCCTTTGGGATTTGCAAGTTCAGGACGAGACTTATGAACCCCGGGATTTACCAGAATATAACAGTCAGAAGCAATTGACCATGCCCAGCCAGATTCATCTGGTGGCAGAATTTGACCCAGTCATGAAATGGCGACTCATTGATGAATACGGGATGGATTGTTATCAAATGACCAGGGCGGGAAAACTTCGTTTTGAATTTTATTTTTCCAGTAAAGAAAATCTTTTCAGTTGGCTGTTAAGCTTTGGTGATGGGGTGGAATTAATTGAACCTGAAGCGCTGAGAAAAGAGTTTTTGATGATCACAAAAAGAATCAGCGAAAAATACCAATAATCGATTTAAACATGACAGACAGGTGTCGTGATTACTGAGGTACAATCATTCAAAAACGAGGAGGAATAGAAATGAAATTTGAAGCACCCATGCTGGTGGTGGATGATATCAATCGTTCACGGGCATTTTATTGTGATGTCTTTGGTCTAGAAGTAGTAATGGATTTTGGTGAGAATATTACCTTCGATGCCGGGTTCTCATTGCAGGATAAGGCTCTTTGGGCAAAATTTATCAAGGCCGAAGAAACGGCGATTGTCTATCGGGGCAACGATATGGAAATGTACTTTGAAGAAGAGCAACTTGATGATTTTTTAGAGCATCTGAAGACTTTTGAAGGTATCGAATATCTACACGATCTGGAGGAAGCCGCCTGGGGACAGCGGGCCATCCGCTTTTACGATCCGGATTATCATATCATCGAAGTCGGTGAAAGTATGGCCATGGTATGCCGGCGTTTTTATGACCAGGGCATGACCGTGGAAGCCATCGTGGAGCGAACCATGATGCCGCTTGAAGCAGTTAAGCGTTTTCTATAAATAAAGCTGAATTTTATTACCGAATTAAATCGTCGTATTTAGTCGGTGTATTTAATTGGTGCATTGAATCTAAATATCAAAATCCCTTCAAACAAAATTTGGAGGGATTTCTTTTACGGCAGTTTTAAAAATGATATAATATAAGGGTTAAAATTGAGAAGAAAAGGATATAAATATGAACACAGATATCACGATACGAATGGCAATGGAATCGGATACAGAAAAAATATTGGCTATTTATGCACCCTATATCAGGGATACCGCCATCACCTTTGAATATACCGTACCAACCATTGAAGAATTCAGTGCGAGAATGAAAAAGACCCTGAGTAAATACCCCTATCTGGTGGCCGTACGGAATGAGGAAATCCTTGGCTATGCTTATGCGTCGGAGTTTAAAAACCGGGCTGCCTACGACTGGTCGGTGGAAACAACCATATATATTAAACAGGAAACCCGAAAAAATGGGGTTGGCAAAAAACTTTATCAGGCCTTGGAGAAAGTCTTGGAAAGACAGCATATCTGTAATCTTTATGCCTGCATTGCCTATCCCAATCCCGGGAGCATCGGTTTTCATGAACATTTAGGCTACCGAACCATTGGTCATTTTTCAAAATGCGGTTATAAGCTGGAAACCTGGTATGACATGATCTGGATGGAAAAAATGATTGGCGCGCATGAAATGAGTCCCCAGCCGTTTATAACTATTACCGAATTGGATGATCAAAGCGTGTTTTAATAAACAAGGAGAAAAATTCATGATATATGTTGCTTTATTACGGGGAATTAATGTGGGCGGAAAAAACAAAGTTGAGATGAAACAATTAAAGGAAACATTTCTGCGGTTAGGACTGGAATCGGTGGTGACCTATATTAATTCCGGCAATGTAGTTTTTGTGGATTCGCATCAGACCAAAGATGCGTTAGCAGAAAAACTGCGTCAGGCAATTTATCAGGAATATGATCTGGACATTCCGGTATTGATTCGTAGCCTGAATGATTTTGAAATCTTAATGGAAACCTTGCCAGCTGATTGGAAGAATGATGATACCATGAGATGCGATGTGCTGTTTCTGGAAAGTGGATTGGACGAGGCCGTGGTGATGAAAAAGTTGACCGTTAAACCCGGTATTGATAACGCCTTACAGGCAACCGGTGTGATTATCTGGTCAGTTGACAGAAAAAATGTCATCCGCAGCAGTTTGACCAAAATTGTCGGAACCGACCTTTATAAAAAAATGACAATTCGAAATGTTAATACCACCCGAAAACTTTATGAGATGATGAAAAGCATTTAAATTGAACCATTTTGTTGAGGTCAATAAAATAGTTCAACATCAAATCACAAGGGCGCTGAATTCAAATAGAAATTTTGGAGACCGTGAAAGCTAAAAAGTGTAGCTGATTTAACAAAAAAGGAATAGACAAAACACGCATAAAAGAATACACTGAGAATAAAAATTTGCGAAATATATCCTAAAAGATACATAAAAATTAAACTTGGAGGCACATAGTGAAAACGATCAACTTGAAACTGATGCTTATTCATCGTGGAACCCGGACCCATTCAATCACGCAAATTGAGCCCATTGGCCATATGTCACTGGCAGAAATGATGGCCAGCAAAGGGATTGATGTGGCTGTTTTTTCAGGTGAACTGTTAAGAGGGCTGGAATTTCTGGAAGCGACAGGCTCAGACAAAAACACCGTGGTGGGTTTATACTGTGATTATGAGAATCAGTCAGCAGTTGAAAGTTTTACGAATGAAATTAAAAGGCGATTTGGTGCCATTGTCTTTGTGGGCGGCCCCCAAACTGTTGGTTTGGGTGAAGAATTTTTGCGGGCCAGTCATGCTGATGCGATTATGAGAGGGGAAGGCGAGTTTTCTCTTTATGAAGCCATCCACGCCATTCAAGATGAAGAAATAGGGCGATGGGAAGGCATCGCCGGGATGTGCTCCTATCGGAAAGACGGCAGCTATTATGACAACGGCATTTATCCGGCGATTGAGAATCTGGACGAATTGCCCATTATTACCGGCAAAATTAAATCCTCCCAGCATCAGGGAATTAATCATATGGCAGTCATGTCAGGACGAGGGTGTCCTTTCCACTGCTCTTTTTGTTATGAAGGGGCAAACAGCAAGAATGTCCGGCGGCGCAGTGTCGAAAATGTGATGAAAGAAATCCGTTGTCGCCTAAAACAGAACCCCAATGTAAAGTATATCTTTTTCGGCGATGATACCTTCACGCTGGATAAGGAACGGGTGCGAACTTTTTGTGAGCAGCTCAAAGAATTGCGAAAAGAACACGACTTTGTCTGGTTTGCCGATGCTCATGTCAATATTGTCATTAAATATCCGGAAATTGTGAAAATGATGGTGGACGCTGGTCTGGTGCGAATGCAGATTGGGATTGAAAGCTGTAATCAGCATATCATTGATATCTATAATAAAAAAATTAAACGGGAAGGGCTGTTTGAAGTCATTGAGATCTGCAAAGCCGCCGGACTGCCTCAGCTGGTGGGTAATATCATCATTGGCGGCGCACTGGAAACCCGGGAAACCTTGGATTATACCTTTGAAACAGTCAATGAAATGATCAGAGCCGGTCGGGGAATGGTCGAAGTGGTCAGTACCTTTTATATGCCTTTCCCAGAAACTGCGATGTCAAAAAATCCGGAAGCCTTTGGGATTTTTGTGAAGGATGAACAGGCCATCACATCAGTTGGCGATTTTCCTGTGATTGAAACAGCAACCCTGAGTATTGAGGAAATCTGCGCCGCCCGAAATGAGTTTTTCGAAACGAATACCCGACTAATGCGAAAAATGCTCAGCGATGGCGAAATCCCTGACACGGTGATTCTGGAAAGCTATGCCCTTAGTGAAAAATACGGCCTCAGTGGGATGTGGCAGGGACTGGCCTATTCGCGCTACCCCTATTTTGATGCCCAGTACAAGGCCCGAATCCGGGGGGATAAGCTCACTAAGGATTACGAAGGAGAAGCAGTATTTGATACCCATCCACAGCGGATTGCTCTGCTTTCCCTGACTCCGGAGCTAGCAGCAGAAATTCCGGTATTAAATGGATTTGTTTATTCGCCTTTTGAATTTGAGGTATTGAAATACACCTCCGGAAAACTGACCATAAACGAAATGGCAGAAATGATTTTTCCGCAATATCAGAAAAGTTTTGAGAGCTTTGAAACGTTTAAACTGCATCTGCTGGAGACCATTAAAAAACTGGAAAAAGTGGGCATGTGTGTGATGTCAGGATCGCTTTCCGCAAAAGCGGCCGATCAAAAATGGCAGAACCGGGAAAAAGCAGCGGTGAAAAAAGTTGAGGGTGTCGTGAAAAATAAGTTCATTCTTTTTAAATTATCAACCATCGGGATGGAAATTGCCGGTTTTAGTCGAAATGGTGCCTTTCTGGGCATCTATGGATTGGCCAGCTATCTGGATTCAAAAGGATATGATGCCATTGTCTGTGAATGTCGGCCGGATCAGGCCATCGATTATCTAAAACGCTATCATTTTAGTGAAATATGCGGCGTCGGTTTTTCGGTGGATTTCGAAAATAAACACGTCGCCAAAAAAGTCAGTGCCACGATTGCCCAAACCTACGGAATTCCGGTACTGATTGGTGGACCGGAAGCCATTTCCCTGGATGAAGATTATCTGCGGCAGTCCCAGGCCGTTGCCATTGTCAGAGGCGAAGGTGAACTGGCCATGGTGGCAGTTCTGGATGCTTTAAAAGCAAAGAAAACCCTGGATGATATTCAGGGGATCTTCTATACCAATGGGAAAAATGAATGCATCGATAGGGGCGAAGGTCCGGTAGTGGAAAATCTGGATGAATTGCCATTCCCGGCTTATGATAAAAGCATTACCCCCATTGACTTTAGCAGCCTTTATCTGATGAGCAGCCGGGGTTGTCCCTACCACTGTGTTTTCTGTCATGAAGGGGCCTTAAAACGGCCGATGCGTCAGCGGAGTGTGGGAAATGTCATTGCCGAAATGAAACATTTTCTGCTTAAATATCCGGAACTGAGTTATTTTAAATTCTGTGACGATACCCTGGTCACCAATCCTAAATGGTTGGATGAGTTCTGCTGGGAGGCCAAAGCGCTTCAGGCAATCAAACCCTTTCAGTTCTATTGCGAGGCCGATGTGGTGTCCTTAAGCAAACGACCGGAAGTATTAAAAGAGATGGTTGAGGCTGGACTTAACCGCCTTCAAATCGGCATTGAAACGGTGGACAAGGAGATGCTCAAAATTTACCGCAAAAACATTTCCCCAGAAATGGTGGAAACCGTGGTGAAAGCGGCTTTCGATGCCGGGGTTCAACAGGTCTTCGGCGCCCTGCTGGTTGGTGGACCCTTTGAAAACCGGGAGCATATCGAGAAAAACAAAGCCTTTGGGGCCAAGCTGCTGCGATTGGGCCCGGGAATGATGGAAATTGCCCCCAGTATTGTGATGCCTTACCCGATGACGGATATTGGTCTTCACCCCGAAAAATATGGACTGACGATTTACGATCAACAGGGTCTCGGCAGTATTTCTGATTACCCCATTATGGACAGTGAAACCATGGATCGACGGGAGATCATGGGCGCCTATCAGGAATACCTCCAGAGCTTTGTGGATGAGGTGAAAATCATGCTTAACGATGGGGAGTTAGGTCACGAGGAGATTTTAAGATGCTATCAAACATCCATGGCTGCCAACGGTCCCAAATATTGGATTAATATTATTTCCCACCATAAGCCGACCTTAACAGCCTATTACACCATGCTGGCCCGGGAATCCGCCAGCCGGGTTGCGGATGTAGATCCGGTCGAACTACCAAACTGGCGACCCCAGCGAATGATTGAAATGTGGCGTGATATGGATTTTTCCCAGGGTTATCCGGTGTTGTGGGGCGAGGCATTATCACCTTTTGAATATGAGATCATGAAATACTGTACCGGCAAAAGTACCATCGCGACCATTGCTGACATCCTCTATGACCGATTTGGTAAACCATTTGAAGAAAGCCGTGATGAATTGATGCAACGGATCATAGAAACCATGAAAGTTTTTGATAAAAAATATTGGCTTCTTGTGGTTCCATTCTAGAAAATGGGTAATAAGATGAAGATACTCCTTTGTAATGTCTCAAAAAAATACGAAACAAATGCTCATGACTATGTGGGGCTTTTCTATCTGGCAGGCGCGCTGGAAGTGGCTGGCTTTGAGCCTCTTGTTTTTCATGGGAAACCAGAAAAACTCATGTCAGAAATAGAAAAGAACCAACCAGCGGCCATTGGTTTTTCCTGTGATTTTGACAATCGCGAACTGATTGAAAATCTCGCAAAAAAAATAAAAGCAAAATGGGACATTCCCATTATCGTTGGCGGCCCCCAAAGTATTGGATTAGGAAGCGAATTTCTGGAAAAAAGCCAGGTCGATTATCTGTTAAGAGGCGAAGGTGAGAACGCGCTGCCGCAGCTCTTAAATACCATATTAAAAGAAAATGGCGAGTTAAGCGACGTCAAAGGTTTGGTCATGATTAAAGACGGGGTTTTTACGGAAACGCTGCCGGAAATTATTGAAGATCTGGATGCCCTGCCGCTACCGGCCTACCATGCCTCCTTACATATCGATCACGCCTATGGCAAATTGATTTTTACCGGTAGAGGGTGTCCCTATCAATGTGCCTACTGCGCACCCAGTCCTGGCAAACAAAAGGTAAGGCTAAGAAGCATTCCGTTAGTGCTGGATGAAATTAAACTCAACTTAAAAAACAATCCTGATTTAAGCTATATTATTATCATGGATGATGCCTTTACCCTCGACAGAGAGCGGATTGAAGAATTTTGTCAAGGGATGAAAGAAATCAGAAAAAGCCGGGATCTGGTCTGGTATTGCGAATGCCATGTGGGGCAAATAAAAAATTGGATGGATATCCTGCCCACGATGATTGAGGCTGGGCTGATCCGGTTGCAGATTGGCATTGAATCCGGAGATCAGAAGGTCATCGATCAGTACAACAAGCATGTAAAAATAACGGATATTATTGAATTTGTGTCCTACGCCGCCGATTGCGGACTGACCCAGATTGCCACCAATTTTATTGTTGGCGGGCCTGAGGAAGAATCAGGAGCAACCGCTAAACTCATCCAAACCCTGATGGATCAAGCTCCCGGAGTCATTGATATCATCACCGGATTTTTAAGAGCTTATCCGGGCACCGCAATATTAAATAATCCGGAAAAATTCAAGCTACAGCTTCATGACCAAGACGGTCATCTTTCCAGTGATGATTACCCATTTGTGACACCGGTGGGATGCAGTCAGGATCAGGTCATGAAAAACCGTCAGGAACTCAATAAGATCATTCGTCAAAGTATGCAAAAGAAAATTAAAAACCATGAATTGAAAAACGAAGTGGTAATGAAGCAATTTAAAGCTGCTCTGAATTATGGAATCAGGAGCCGATGGTTTGAGGAAATTTCCGCCAATCCCAGAGCCTATGAATATTACTATGTTCTTTATTTAAATGAGGGACAGGACTTTGCGCAATCCCTGGATTTTACCAGAGATTACCCCCAACGAACATTTGAACTTTGGCGAACCATGACTTTTACCGAAGGGTTCCCAAAATTAGATGGCATGGCACTTTCACCATTGGAATATGGGTTGCTGTTGCGCTGTGCCGGAAAAAGAAGCCTGGCCGATATCGAAACTGAATTGTTTTCACTATTCGGTGGCCCTTATCAAAACCAGGTGGAATTCCATGAAAAGTTAGTTGATATTCTATATCAATTTAATTTTAAATATTGGCTGACTCATTTTATGATTTAGCCAAAATCGTTTGGAAAGGAGGAAGAACATGAGTATTGATGGTGCAAAAGCATTAGCCGCAAAAGTATTAACCGATGAGGCGTTGGCAAAACAACTAGATGATGCTAAAACAGAAGCAGAATTTGATGCAGTTGTTGCAAAATTGGGTTACAGCTGTACAGCAGTTGAATTTGATGCTGCTTTTAAAGAAGCACAGGCCAAACAACCAATCAGTGATGATCAATTGGATCAGGCTGCCGGTGGTTTAAGTATTGTAGGCGTGGATTACGCATTTACAGCAACACAAACAGCTAGAGCTTAGTAAGCGAAGAAGGGGATTTTTCCCCTTCGAAGTACTGACTGGATGGTCCAAAGTCAGTAGTTCAAAGGGGGATATAGAAGATGGAACTATTATTGATTAAATCACACCGCTATGTCAGCGGTTATATTCCCGGCAGCAATCTGGGAATGAATATCCTGACCCAATTATTAACAAAAAAAGGCTATCAGGTCGAGATGTTTCAAGGCTATGCCAAAGAAGCCATGGATTATGTCAAGGCACTGATGGAGAAAGAAGATCAGCCGAAAATCATCGGTTTTTATTGTGATTTTAACAATATTCACTGGGTTAAGACTTTTTCAAAAGAAGTAAAGAAGCAGTATCCGGAGCTTATTTTATTGGCGGGAGGCCCTCAAACTGCCGGGATGGATGCCGATTTTTTAAAAGAAACAGCGATCGCAGCGGCCTGTATCGGTGAGGGTGAGGAAACCATTTTGGAACTGATGGATTTTTTTATCGAAAAAAAAGGAGCGCTCAACGATATCCAAGGGATTATTTTCCGGGATGAAGACGGAAAACTGGTGGAAACCGAACCAAGAAAGCCACCGGAAGATTTGGATGATATTCCCTGGCCGGATATAACTCTGACCAACGATTATAAATATTACGGACTGCTGCCGATCTTAACCGGACGAGGCTGTCCTTTTGGCTGTACCTTTTGCTATGAAGGTGCCAATGCTAAACGGGTTCGCCGTCACTCGGTGCCTTCGTTGATGGCGGAAATCAGAACGAACTTTAAACGGAACCCAGCCATCAATTACATTAATTTTCTCGATGACACCTTTACCCTGGATCATAAACGCGTTGATCAGATTTGTGAAGAAGTCAACAAAATCAGGGCAGATTATGATTTTGTCTGGTTTGCCAGCGCCCATATTTCAACCATTGACAAGCATCGGGAGATGGCCAGGAATCTGGCGGATGCCGGTCTTAAAAAGATTTTTTTTGGATTGGAATCCGGCAGTGATCAGGTTTTAAAAAGTTATAATAAAAAAATAACGCGAAAAATGGCCGTGGATGTCATTGATCATTGCGTGGAATCGGGAATTCATGGCATTTCCGGCAATATTATTATTGGTGGGCCCCATGAAACGAGGGACACCATTCAAGAATCAGAAGACTTGATTATGGAACTGCTCCATAATGCCCCTGGTCAGTTCGAAACCGCTTATTTTTCATTTTTACCTTATCCCAAGACCCCCATTACCCTTAATCCCGAAAAATTCGGTATGGAAATTTATGAGGATCTGATTGATTGCTGTAATGAGGATATTCCCCTTTCTCGAACCCAAGCACTGGATTTTACCGATCTGATCAATATTCGGCTCCAGGCCAATAAACGACTGCAGAATGAAATGCGCAAAATTTATTTTGACGGAAAAATTCCCGAAGCGGTTATTCTGGATTCTTACCGACTCGGCCGCCAATACGGGGTATTTACCCGTTGGAATGATTATGTCTATAAAAATATTCCGATTGATGATGCTTACTGGAAAATGCGGGCCTCGGATGAGTATGTTATCAATGCTCAACTGGGGAGAAATGATGAAGATGCGCTTATCCATCGAACCTTCGAATTATGGTTATATACCGATGTTACGGCCGAAAAACCGCAGATATTTGATCAAACGCTGGATGAAATCGACTATACCCTCTTAAAACTCTGCAACGGACGATTATCGAAAAAAGAAGTGCTGCAGCAGGCCAGAAAAAATCTGGATCCCCAGGAAAAGAACCCGGATTTTTATGGTGAGGCAGCCCAATCCCTGAATAAAATGGAGGGGAATAAGTGGATTTTATATCGGAAACCATAACCAGTAAACCAAAGGTTTTACTGGTTTATACGCAGCGCATGGTCCGGGGACGGACCTTTGAAATGATCGAAAATCTGGGGATCTTAACCCTGGCCGCCCAACTCAATGCCAATGGTTTTGAGGCAATCGCCTATACCGGGATCAGCACTGATGCGGTGAAAACCATTAAAAAAATGAAAGACGACTTATTTGCGGTCTGTTTTTACTGTGATTTTGATAATCGTGCAGTGGTTGCAGCCATTATCCACTATTTAAAAAGAAAAAATGACTTTTATGTGGTGCTGGGAGGCCCTCAAACCTTGCATATGACCAGTGCAGATTTGAAGACCTTTGGAGCTGATGCGATTATCAAAGGCGAAGGGGAAGAAACACTGTTATCCTGGTTAAATGCCAAGGTCAGGGGAGCAGAGGTTTTTGTTCAGGGCGAAATCCGGCCTGATCAAAACGCCGATTACGTTTATCTGGAAGATTTCTCAAAATACGAATTGCCTCGAAATGAAGATGTGTTTAATTACCAGGAACGACCACTGTTGTCGGTGATTACCGCCCGGGGCTGTCCCTATCGCTGCGCTTTTTGCTTTGAGGGCGGGAATTCCAAGAATTTGAGAATGCGCTCGGCTGAAGAAGTACTAAACGAAATCGAAATGCGCATAAAAAACAGTCAGCGTCCCCGTTACCTGTTTTTTTGTGATGATACCTTTACCACCAACCCAGTGCGATTGAAAAAGATTTTGTCCGGACTCCGAACCCTTCGGAAAAATCATGACTTTGTCTGGTTTTGCGAAGGACATCCCGGTTTTTTGGTAAAGCATCCCGAACTGATCCGCGAAATGATTGACAGCGGGATGGTCCGAATGCAGATCGGGATGGAGTCAGGGGTGGAAGCGATACTAAAGGCCTATGGAAAACAGGCCAGACCAGAGGACATCCAAAAAGTGGTGGAAATCTGTTATGCCGAAGGATTGCCCCAGTTAACCGGAAATTATATTATCGGTGGAGCCTTCGAAACAGCAAAAACGCTTCAGGAAACCACCGAAAAAGTCCTGGAACTCCTGGACTTAGCTCCAGGAATGTTGGATTTATCAACAACCTTTATGATGCCTCTGCCTGGAACGCAGATCTACAATCACCCGGAAACCTTTGGGATTGTTCTGGAAGATCGGGAATGTCTTACCAACCTGGAGGACTTCCCTGTGAACCATACCCAGGAACTGTCTCTGCCGGAAATCTGTATGGGTCGCTCCCGTTTTATTACTGCGGTTTCCAATAAAATGAAAGACCAGTATGAAAAAGGTTTGATTCCCAAAGAACGGATCAGAGCAGACTTTGACCTGGCTTTTAACTATGGCATTGCCGCTGGTTACCTTAAGTTTATTTATGCCAAAGACCCGTTAATGGTAGCATATTACAAAAAGCTGATTGAATACAAGGGCGTTTTGAAAGAATGGCACGAACTCACTGAGGCAGAAAAAAATAGCTGGGTTATCCACAAAATTCCAGATTTTTCAATGCTGGATCTGGATTCGCTCAGCCAAACCGAAATTGACATGCTCAGCTATTCCGGAAGATTTACCACCACCGAAATGGCAGAAAAACTGAAACTGCCTTTCGCGGAGATGAAAAACCTGCTGATAAAAATGAATGACAAGCATTTGATTTTGTTTTCAGCATTTATTTAGTTTAAGCTTATCGGTAAGATCACGGCACTTTTGCAATTACCGGATTACCTAAAACGTAAGGAGAGCGTTATGAAAAAAAATCGGATGATCGTATCCATCCTCGCTATATTCGTCATCAGCAGTGTGCTTTGTTTTGGTTGTACCGCCAAAACTACTAAAACAAGCACCCTGTCAGTGGATGTGGTTTATCCATTTTCCGAAGATTATAGCGCTTCTTTCAAAAATGGAATCGAACTGGCCGCCAAAGAAATCAATGATCAGGGTGGTATTCTAAATCAGGCTATTGAAATCAATTATAATGATGACGGCAATAATACCAATACAGCAGTGGAAGTAGCGACCATGATCGCAGAAAAACAGGGCTTTCCGATTGTCATTGGTCATCGCAGCACCGACGATGTGCTGAAGGTGGCCAGTATTTATAATCAGAATAATAAGCTGTTGTTTGCGCCCATTATTGCCAGTTCAAAGGTAAGTCTGGGAGAAAACGAAGGGGCTTATCTCTGCGCCCCGTCCGATGACAAAATGGCTGCGGAAATGGTTCAAAGCATGACGGCTCAGGGAATCACCAAGATTGCCATGGTTCATACTGCCAGTAATACCTATGGCAAAGACTATATTCAAAAGGTTGAAGAACACGCCAAACAGGCAGGCATTGAAATTGTGGATGCAGTTTCTTACCTACCAAACCTCGATTATTTCCGCTATTATGTGAAAAAATGGGACAGTCTGGGAGCCCAGGCAATCGTCACTGCCTGTGTCGGAAATGATATCACGACGCTTTATGACTATCTGGAAAAAACTGGCAACACCCGGCCGATTTTTGCCACGTATGATATTGAAGTCCAGCCCTATGTCATTTCCCAGAGCATGAAAAGCCTGACCCAGGTAACCAGTTATTTTAACAGTACGGCCACAGTTGGTTCAGAAGCAGGATTCATTCAGGCATATCAGAAGGCCTATGGGATGGCTCCGGATTTACCGGCAGCCCAGGCCTATGTCTCCATGCATCTGGCCGCCGATGCAGCGAACAAGGCCCAGAGCCTGGAGGCGGAGGTCCTCAAAAAAGTGCTGGCCGAAAACAGTTTTGATAGTATTTATGGCAGTTTGAATTTTGATAAACGGCTGATCAACGGGATTCCGGTATTTCAGAAGATCTATGTGAATAACCAGCTGGTACCTAAGGATAATCCGACTGGGGGAGGACAAAGCTAGTGAATAAATCCATTTTTCAGAATAAAGATGATAAAAGTACCAAAAAAAATGAACATTCAGCTTTGATGACCGTCATCGGTCCCGGGAATCTGCTAATTTTATTGGGCATTACCATTTTCCTCGTCTGTGTCATTGTTTTTTCAGTGACCGTGCCCATTAATATGACAACAACTCTGGATGCCGTAGTATCCTATGGCGAGGGAAATGTTGATGTCGTTGTTGAAAATGAGGGCATTCTGTCTCAAGTCGCCGTTTCCAATGGTGATTACGTCCAACGAGGTGATTTACTGGGAGTGATCACCACCGAAGCCACCGCAACTCCGATCTCAAATGGGGCAGTTCTCACCGATCAGCAGAAGAGTATGGTCAAACGGCAAACCATGATTGTCGCTCCGGAAAACGGTGTGATTTCGGGACTGAACTATCAGGATGGCGCATATTTGGCGAAAAACAGTACCTTTTGCCAAATTGCCAAAAGAGAAAATAAAGATACCACGGTGGTGGTTCAAGCCTATTCCAACTACGAAGGGGCGATCAATATTAAACAGGGGGACAAGGTTTTTGTGGCCCTGGAATCGGTGAACAGTGATAAGTATGGCTATTTAAGAGGGGTGGTTCGAAGTGTCCAGCTGAGTGGCTTATCTCAGGATGAAACAAGTCCCGTTGAGATGCTGATTATTATTGATCCCAAGGTTGATGCTCAGGGGAATTATGTCTGGACCAAGGAAAACAATGGCTTCACCGGAGAAATCACGGCGGGGACATCTGGCAGTGCAACCATTTTTACCGATAAGTTATATCTCATTGACTTGATTATCTCCTAGAAAGGCGGAAAGACTCATGACGAAACCAGAAACCGAAAAAAGTCAGGATGAGAAAATAAAACTGCCTAAAATAGTCAAGGTACCCGTCGTTCTTCAGATGGAAGCAGTGGAATGTGGGGTAGCCTCACTCTCCATGGTGTTAGCCTATTATGGTCGCTTTGAAACCTTGGAGACGTTACGTATCGATTGCGGTGTTTCCCGAGATGGGGTAAAAGCCGGAAACATTGCCAGAACGGCCAGACTTTATGGTCTGGAATCACAGGGGTTTGTCTGCACCGTCGATAAGCTAAAGGAAATGGAAATGCCGGTGATTATCCACTGGGATTTCAGTCATTTTGTCGTTCTTGAAGGATTTAAAAATAATAAGGTTCATTTATGTGATCCCGCTTCAGGACAGCGGGTGATTACCGAAGAAGAGCTGGGCGCCATGTTTACCGGGGTGGTTATTGAATCACGGCCGGGTCCGGCGTTCAAAAAAGTCGGTGAAAAACCGGATGTCTGGAAGGCTCTGTTTAAACGACTTTCTCAAACTGGCATGTCCCCCTTGATCTACGCCCTGATTCTGGGTGTTTTGTTAGTTATCCCGGGACTGGTTATTGCCAATTATTCGAAAATATTTGTGGATTATTATTTAAATAATACTGAAAAATTTGATATCTTGATTTTTATTTTCATTCTGTTAAATACCGTAATCCTCCAGGCTATTCTCAATTGGCTGAAAGAAAATGCGCTGGTGAGAATGGAGAATTATATCGCGATTGACAGTGCTGGAACCTATCTGCGCCATGTCCTCCGATTGCCGGTGGAGTTTTTCAATCAGCGACAATCCGGGGACATCAACAGCCGGATGCAAAGCATTAATACAGTAGCAACTGCCTTATCCAGCAATCTCGCACGAATCCTGGTCAATCTGGTGACGGCGTTACTATATTTAATCCTGCTTTTTCAATATAATGTTATCTTGACCCTGATCGGAATTGTGATTACTGGAATTAATATTTTTCTGCTCCAGTATACTGCCAAAAAGAATGCCGACAACAACCGGGTATTACTTCAATACCAGGGGAAATCGATTGGCTGGATTATGGTGAATTTGAAATCCATTGAAACCATCAAGTCCATTGGCGAAGAAGATAATTTTTTTACCCGCATCGCCGGACTCAGTGCCGAAACCTTGGCAGTGGAACAGCGGATGGGCCGGATGGAAGCGGTGATCTCAGTGCTGCCGACTCTGTTAACCAGTGTTTTAACGGCTTTGATCTTTATGATGGGCAGTGAATACGTCTTAATGGGAACCATGACCATCGGGACCTTTGTCGCCTTTAATACCTTGATGACAGGCTTTACCCAGCCAATGAGCGAACTGGTCAGTACCAGCGCCGCCTTACAAGGGATGATTGCTGACATTCAGCGACTGGACGATGTCGAGAAATATCCCGAAGATGTAGCCCTGGAATCAGAAAAGCTATCGCTAGAAGGGTTTGACTGTGATCAATTGGAAGGCGAAATCGAAATCAAGGAGCTGACTTTTGGCTATAATCGACTCTCAGATCCGATTATTCAGGGTTTAAACCTGAAACTGCGAGCCGGCGGATCAATTGCCCTGGTGGGTTCATCAGGCAGTGGTAAATCAACCATTGCAAAAATGATTACGACCCTTTATCAGCCCTGGAGCGGTGAAATCCGGATTGACGGGATCGATATTAAAGCGATTCCCGCTGAGCTGCGGTACAATACCATGAGCTCGGTGGATCAGGAAATTGTGATGTATTCGGCATCGGTACTTGATAACATTACCATGTGGGATGAAACCATTTCAGTGGAGGATGTCATCCAGGCCACCAAAGATGCTTGTATTTATGAGGATATTCTGGCTCTGCCCAATGCCTTTGATCATGTGCTTAGTGAAGGCGGAAAAAACTTAAGTGGTGGTCAGCGCCAACGGCTGGAAATCGCCCGGGCGCTTTGTAAAAATCCCAAAATACTGGTGATGGATGAAGCCACCAGTGCCCTGGATACAGCTACCGAAGCCGAGGTCAGTGAAAACATCAAACGCCGAGGAATCAGCACCATTCTGGTTGCACATCGCTTATCCACCATTCGTGATTGTGATGAAATCATTGTCTTAAATTGTGGAACGGTAGCGGAACGGGGAACCCATGACGAATTAATGGCTGTAGGTGGTGAGTATGCAAATCTCATTAGAACTGAGGGATAGATAAATGGCGAAAAAATTAGAAGAAATGCGACAGATCAACAAAAAATATGATCACAGTGCCAAGAAAGCGTTTGACAGTGTCTTATCCCCAAAAAAATCGGTTGTCTCGCTGGAAGATAATCCCCTCATTTCGGCAATGATCAAGGTCGCTGAAACGATTGGAATTGAAGTGAAAATTCCACCTTTAAGGAAACTCTACAGTGGACAGGACCAGTTTAAACTGATCGCTGATGAATCTGGGTTTCGCTTTCGTTTGGTGGAGTTAAATGGGGACTGGTATAATAATGACAATGGCCCGATGCTGGCATTTACCATAGATGGGGACGCGGTTGCATTAATTCCTAAATCGCCGTCCAAATACGAGTGTCAGACTTATGAGGGGGAAGCCACAGAAGTTGATGAACATTCGGCTTTTTCCAAAGCCTATGTGTTCTATCCGCCGCTGCCCAAGGAACCGGTAACTTTTCGGGAGATGGTTAAGCTGGGGCTGAAACTGTTCCGCTGGCGAGATCTGATCTGGACCATTATTTTAGCGGTGGCCGCCTCACTCTTGTCGCTCCTGCCAGCCATGGCCATGCAAGAGACCTTTAATGTTTGGATTCCCCAAAACCAATCGGTGACCATCCTGATTGTGGGTTTCATTTTGGTGGCGGTTGCCATTAGCCGTGGTTTGTTTAACATGGTTCAAAGCATGTGTATTCTACGAATTCAGGGGAAAGTATCAATCTTACAGAATTCCCTGCTGGATAAACTCTTGTCATTGCCCGCTTCGTTTTTTAAACAATATTCATCCGGGGCACTGGCGATGCGCGCCACTGGATTTGCGATGATTCAGAAAATACTATCAGTTAATGTGATTACGATGATCATTACCAGTTCGTTTTCGATTGTAAATGGGCTTTACATTTTTTCAATCAGTGCGACGATTGGTTTCATTGCCATGGGTCTGACGGCTGTCAGTGTGTTCATCACCCTGATTATTGGGAAGATGCAGATGAAATGCCAGCGTGAGTCACTGGAAATGTCCAACGATATTTCCGGAATGGTTTTTGAATTAATCACTTCAGTTTCACGCATTCGTGTTGCCGGGGCAGAGAGTCGGGCTTATTTGAAATGGGTTCGGGAATATGCCGAACAACGAAAGGTCGAATACAAGCGAGGACAGCTGATGGCCTTGCTGCGGTTGACTACCATCGCTCTGCCGACCCTGTCAATGGTTGTTATTTATTACTACGTCAGCGTGAACAGCATTTCAGCCGGTGGTTTTGTCGCCATAAATTCAGCCTTTGCGATTTTTATATCCTCGTTGCTGGGATTGGTTCAAACCCTGATTTCGATTAACTCCGTCGTTCCTCAGTATGAAAATACAAAACCGATTATCGATGGCGTTCCCGAGGTGGATTCGTATAAAACGACGCCCGGGATCATTCAGGGCGATATTGAAATAAAGCATTTGTATTTTTCCTATTATGAGGGTGGCGCAACCATTTTGGACAATATTTCGATCAAAATAAAACATGGGGAATATGTCGCCATTATTGGAGCATCCGGCAGTGGCAAGTCGACCCTGCTACGCTTGTTATTAGGTTTCGAAAAACCCAAAAGCGGCAGTATTTACTGTGGCGGCTTTGATCTGGAAAGTGTCGATATCCGGGAAATCAGAAAACAGATGGGCGTTGTCCTTCAGGATAGCCAATTGATTCCCGGGGATATCTTATCCAATATCGCTGGATCAAAAAAAGAATTATCTGAAGATGATGTCTGGGCGTTACTTAAAAAAGTAGGTATGGATGAGGAAATACGGGAAATGCCCATGGGTCTTAAAACCATGGTTGCTGAAGGCGCTGGTACCCTGTCAGGTGGACAACGACAAAAGCTGCTGATTGCCAGAGCCATTGCGGCCAATCCGGCGATTATCTTTTTTGACGAAGCCACCAGTGCTCTGGATAATCGCTCGCAGAAGACGGTCTCAGAAAGTATGAAAAATCTGGATGCCACCCGGATTGTCATTGCCCACCGGCTCAGTACAATTTTGGATTGTGATCGAATTCTGGTACTGGAAAAGGGAAATATCGTCGAAGAAGGCACCTATGAAGAGCTCATGAAAAAAGAAGCATATTTTTATAAATACGCCAAAAGACAGTTAGTGTAATTTTAAGCAGAAATTGATGTGATTGAAGCGAAATTACAAAAAATATTATAAAAAACCAGAAACATCATGCTAATGAGATGGCAAGATGTTTCTGGTTTTATTAAGTTAGGAGATTTAATTGGTTGCCTAATACTTGTGATTGCTTAATATTTAATGAAACTTGTTCCGGGAACGCCGCAGATAGCGCATTTATCAGGTACTGCTTTTTCAATATTTCCGCATAATGGGCAGAGATAGTAGAATATTTCTTCGGTCTGATCAAGATTTTCTAAGGCTTCCTGATACAGCTTTGCATGAACGGCTTCAGCCTTCATTGCAAAGGTAAAGGTTTTGATTGCTTCTTTATTGCCTTCAGCTTCGGCTTCTTTTAAGAAATCCGGATACATTTCGGTATATTCATGGGTTTCACCAGCTACGGCATCTTTAAGGTTTTCAACGGTGGTGTCAATTTTTCCGGCCACTTCAAAATGTTTCAGGGCATGTAAGGTTTCAGCATCCGCAGCTGCTTTAAATAATTTAGCAGCATTTACCTTGCCATCAGCCTCAGCCTTTTTTGAATAAGCGGTATATTTTCGGTTTGCCTGGGACTCTCCGGCGAACGCCGCCATCAGATTGTTAAGTGTTTTTGATTCTGCCATTTGTTTTCCTCCATATTTTTATAAAATTTGATTTGTAATGTAAAAAGTGGTTATGATAAAATGATTATCTGTTTTAGAAAGTTGAAAAATTAACCGACTATCAAATTAGATACCCATAAATCCAACATCTAATCAAAGATAGAGAATGACGAAACTGCCAAATGAAATAACTATCAAACAATAATCATTACAAATAAGATAGCATAAAAAATAACGCATGTCAATTAAATTTACGAAAAAATAAGAGAATTCCATAAAAAGTTAACAGCGCCATGAGAAAGAAATCTTTTTTAAAACGCAAAAGCCGAGGATATTATCCTCGGCTTTTGTTAAAATTCAGCACACTCTTCAGATTTGATTTCCTTATAAATCGTCTGCATTTCCTCATCCAGACGGGTGATCGATTCGGCACAATATTTAAGGCGTTCTCGGAGGCCTTCAGACATATCGCTTTGTCCCTTATACTTCAATTGATGTTCGAGACTGGCCCAAAAATCCATGGCAATGGTTCGAATTTGAATTTCAACCGCAATGGATTCGGTTCGTTCAGCTAGAAAAATAGGTACCAGAACAATCAGATGAAGGCTACGATAGCCGTTTTTCTTGGGTTCGGTGATATAATCGTTTTTTCGGACAAGGGTGATATCATCCTGACGAAGCAAGAGATTGGCAATCCGATTAATGTCGTTCAGATAGTTGCAGATCACCCGGACACCGGCGATGTCAGTCAAATTTTTGCGGATATTATCAGCAGTAATTTCCAGTCCTTTTTTTTGCATTTTTTCGGCAATGCTCTGAGGTGATTTTAAACGGTATTCCATATGGTGAATGGGATTGTGATCGTATTTGGCCTGGAATTCTTCATCCAGTATTTCAAGTTTGGTTTTAATTTCTTTAATGGCAGCCCGATAAACCTGCTGTTGCAGGATAAACTCCTTTAGACTTCCGTTAATGTCCAAATCATCAGAAAAGGGCATTTCTGTTGAATTAATTTGCATAGTTTTGCATCACTTTTTATTAATTGCGATAAAAAGTACCTTTCTTTCATTTTATTGGAATAAGTTTATGGATCGATTAAGATTGCTTTTATTCCAGAAACCGGATCAATTAAGAATTAGGATAACTCCACAATTTTATATTTTAGACGTTAAACCTTAAGTGGCGCATAAATTGAATAAGATTGAGGGTGTTTAATTCAATAATTTAGCGCAGGAAATTCAATGTTCGGGATATTTATAATCGTATCAGTTTAGTAGCATTAAAAACAGTAATTTTAGCAAGAAGCTATTAGGCTGATTAAAGTTGAGATATTAGGGTAAAAACTGGAAAGAAATGGAAAATCAAGAAAGGAAGTGCAGTGATGGGATTTTTTACATGGATCATTCTAGGCGGTTTAGCCGGTTGGCTGGCAAGTATATTTACAAAGAACAATGGCAATATGGGTTTAATAAAAAACATTATTGTTGGTATCTTGGGGGCAATGCTTGGCGGCTTTGTTTTCAGCTTTTTTGGAAGTACCGGCGTAACCGGTTTTAATTTATGGAGTATTTTTGTTGCCGTTGTAGGAGCAATTATTCTGCTGGTTATTATCAATCTGTTTACCAAAAAATAGTTTGGCAAAAAAGAGTGAAGCCGCTTCGAAACTGAAGCGGCTTCACCAATGTTTTGAGGATACGATTAATTATTCTGTTTGATAAGCTTTTCTAAATAGACAGATCGCATCTGTTGACTAGCCATAGCTTTTTTGATTGGCGGCATTTTAAGAATGGCGGACAGGATGGCAGCCAAGGCCCGGTGGCTAAACAAGGCCTTGTTATCAAAGATCAATTCCTGAAGTTGGCCTTTTTCGATGGCCATCAATACTACCCGGTGAACAGAGGTGGAGGGGGTGATCACTTTTCGCTCAACATTTTTCAGCAGGATACTTTTATTTGGACAGTCGCGGGCACAAAGGCCACAGCCAAGGCAAATAGTTTCATCAATAATTGGAATCTTTTTCCCCTGAATTTCCTGCATTTGGATTACTTCGATCTGACATGCTTTTTCACACTTCCCGCAACCAATACAGGTGTCTTCATTTAGGGTTGGTAAAAAACCCGAAGTTTCCACCGGGTGGAGGTTGCCAAATTTTTTTGTGGCAACCAGGGCTTCACAGCAGCACCCGCAACAGTTGCAGATAAAGGAGACATCATTTCGCACGTTTTCGCCACATTGGATTAGATTGTATTCATAGGCTTTATGTAGGATTTCCATACCTTCAGACACATCCACTTTGCGGGCAAAATCGTGACGGATTAAGACATCCGCTGTGCCACCAAAGGTCATACAAATATCATCAACCGGGGCATGACAGTTTTTTCCGACATGCGCCATCTTATGGCGACAATAGCACATGCTGATGCCAATGTGATCGGTGGTTTTGATCACCTGACTGGCCCGTTCAAAATCCAAAATTTGAACCTTGTTATCGGCGGCCAAAACACTTTCGTTCACAAATACCCGGCCAAGGCGGGTTTCGGTACTGAAAAAAAGTTCTTTCACAAAATCTTCTTCAACATTCATATATTGATAAAATAATTCACCTAAAAGCGTTTGATTAATATCATTTCGTGTCCGCATCATGGAAAACTCCAGAAACCCAGCCATTGGTGGCGGGAGAAGATAACGAGTTCCTTCATCGCTGTTAAAATCCATCAAAACGCAGCGGGAGCAAAGTTCATCCAGAATTTTTCGGGCTTCGCTTTCGGTCATATGCCAGATGTTAGCAGCTTTTTTGGCGGTGAAAGGTTGGATTGGCAGTTGTGCCACCAGGGTTGCTTCCTTTTCAGAAAAAAGGATGGCAAGAATTTTATATAAGGTGTCTGAAGCTGGAGCGCCCTGGGGGAAGCGGTTCAGTCTTTCCTCTAAACTTTTATAAGCAGATTTGGCTAAGACATGGGACATGGGTGACCTCCTTTGAATACATAGCTTTGATGATATATTATACCATCAATTAGAAAAAATCCCTAGAAACTGAGATTCGAAATAAAAACACACTAAAATTCATAACCCAATCACATAACAATCACGTTAGGGCGATATGATACTGACAATAAATAAAGGAGGTCAGACATATGAAACCGATCGTGATTATCCCCGCATTAAATCCTGATGAAAAGTTAATCACTTTAGTTAAGAAATTGAAAGCATTTGATTTAAAAACGATTGTTATAAATGATGGCAGTTCACCTGGGTATGAACTTATTTTTGATATATTAAGAGAAAAACTGGACTGTGACGTCTGTTCACATTCGATCAATATGGGAAAAGGGGTGGCCCTAAAAACAGGGATTGCCCATGCGGCAAAAGTCTATCCCGATGCCAGCGGCTATGTTACCGCAGATGCAGATGGACAACATGCACCCAAAGATATTTTCAAAATTGCGACGATCTTGGAAGAAAATCCAGATAACCTCATTCTCGGAACCCGGAATTTTAATAATGTCAGTATCCCGTTTAAAAGTAAATGGGGGAATCGCATTACCTCTTTTGCGTATCTATTAAGCACTGGTCAAAAATGCCCGGATACGCAAACCGGTTTAAGAGGAATGCCCAAAGGAATGACTAAAGTATTGCTGGAGATTCCCGGGGATCATTATGAATACGAAATGAATGTCTTGCTGGAAGTTGGGAAAAAGAGGGTGCCTTTTGTTGAAGTACCGATTGAAACCATCTATATGAATGGCAATGAGTCTTCCCATTTTCATGCGATTAAGGACTCTGCCCGTATTTATTTAAATATTTTAAAATTCAGTTTATCCTCCTTTATTTCGGCAATTGTTGATAACTCGTTATTCACATTACTGATGGCAATCGCTTTTGGATCGACTTCCATGGGTATCTTGGAAGCAACCATCATTTCTCGGGTGATGTCTGGGGGCGTCAATTTTATGCTCAATAAACATTGGGTATTCGAAAATAATAGCCAAGAAGGCAAAGACGTACTGTTGTATACGATCCTCTTTGTTGGTCAGATGATCTTGAGTTGGTTCTTTGTTTCAAGTTTAAGTAGCCTGCCAATCCATCTTACCATTGTGAAAATATTTGTTGATTCCTGTTTGTTCTTTGGCAGTTATTTTATTCAGAAGAATTTTATTTTCAGCGATCAACGAAAGGGGTATCATATTAAATGATCAAATTTTTTTCAAAACCATATCGATGGGCAGCAATTTTCACAGTGCTTTTAATCGGAATGTTTACCTTTGTACTTTTGGATGCCTTTGTACTTCAGAAATCAATGGTTGTCGTAGCATCTGATTCTGAAACGGTGGCTCAGGAGGTATCTTCAACGCCAGCTGATCCAGTTATTACCGAAAATTCCTATGTTGATGAAAACATTCAAATTAGTATCGAAACTGTGCAGAAATATGACTCAACGATTTACGTTGCCGATATTCAAGTGTCGGATCCAGCTTATTTAAAAACAGCTTTTGCAAATAGCACCTATGGACGAAATATTAAGGCGACAACCTCAGAAATTGCTACAACTCAAAAC
Organism: uncultured Acetobacterium sp.; assembly: GCF_963664135.1. Taxonomy (NCBI): domain Bacteria; kingdom Bacillati; phylum Bacillota; class Clostridia; order Eubacteriales; family Eubacteriaceae; genus Acetobacterium; species uncultured Acetobacterium sp. The sequence continues at coordinate 2,673,104 of NZ_OY760905.1, forward strand.
GCTATCTTTGCTATTAATGGCGACTATTATGGTTTTCGTGATACTGGTTATGTTGTCCGTAATGGGGTGGCGTATCGGGATACGGCCGGAGATGGGGAAGCGCTGGTAATTGATAATGATGGGAATTTTTCAGTAATTGAAGAGAGTCAGGTTAGTCTGGCATCATTAAGCAGCAATGCCAGGCAGGTATTATCTTTTGGACCGGGGCTTGTTGAAAACGGACAGGTTGTGGTGGACAGCAGCAGTGAAGTCGGACAGGCCAAGGAAAGTAATCCCCGAACCGCGATTGGTCAGATTTCCGAACTGCATTATGTGGTCATTGTTTCAGATGGCCGGACCACCGAAAGTGCTGGACTTTCACTGCTTCAACTGGCTCAGGAGTTTCAGGAAAGAGGTTGCCTGACTGCCTATAATTTAGATGGTGGGGGATCATCCACGATGGTCTTTAATGGGGCTATCATAAATAATCCCACTGATGGTAAAAGCGCTGGTGAAAGAGAGGTAAGTGATATTGTTTATTTTGGGTATTAAGATGAACGGACAAAAAAATAAAATCCACAAAACCATTGGCGTCTATGCCATCTTATCACTTGTTGCAATTGGGATAAACTTTATCTATGGCCAATTTGGACACGGGGTGCATTCGGCTGCGATGACCTGGATGTTCCTTTATCCTTTGCTGGGGGGGGCTTTATTCTATTTCTTACTGGAACGGCTAAAATCCGGCATGACCCAGTTTGCGCCTTTCCGATTTGGTTATAACAGCTATAACTCGGGGATTGCAACGCTGACTGTCGGCAGTTTTCTAAAAGGAATCCTAGAAATTGCGGGGACAAACTCGCTATATCTGGTGTTTTTCACCATAATGGGTTGGCTCTTCATTGCCGTTGGCGTAACGGTATTTGCTTTATTGTCAGTAAGCCGGAAAAAAATTCCTGCACCCCAAAAAGAAGCACTGGATTATCATTCAGTCATTGAGTAGAGCAATTCCAGGGTGGGAATACGACTTAATAGACGGAGTAATTGGCTAAGAAAAAATGACAGTCAAAGAAAGACAAGACCGATGATAAAATGTTTAGGTGAGTTAAATCAAAAAATATTAACATTTATATCAGAAAAGCAAGTGAACCCTTTTTAAGGAGCTCACTTGCTTTTTTAGATAGTGTAGAAAGTTTATTTGTCTTAAAATGAAGGCTGTTGTTCCACACCGTTGTCAGGACAGGACTTGCGGTGGTTTTTTATTTCATAGAGCTTCTTATCGGCTTCAATAATAACCTTTTCCAGAAGTTCTTCATCATGCATCTGATATAAACCAAAGCTGGCACTGATGTGGATGATGGCACCGTTATAGTTCATCTCAATGTTATCCAGAATATGTTTTAATCGGGAAATGATCAGGGAAGCTTCGGCGTAGTTGGTATTTGACATCAGCAAGACAAATTCATCCCCACCAAACCGACCAAAAAGATCAAAAGCTCGAATGCTTTCATTAATGGTTTTGGCCACGGTTTTTAAGACCAGATCCCCGGCGTAGTGGCCATGGGTATCGTTGATATTTTTGAATTTATCAATATCGATCATAGCAATACAGAGATCAGAATGAAACCGTTTGGATTTGGTGAATTCGACATTGGCCAACTGTTCAAAGTATTGGCGATTGTAGATCCGGGTCAGCCCGTCTTTTTGGGCTAGATCGCGCATTTGTTGACCCTCCACCTTGTCGGTTACATCCATACAGCTGCCAATATAGCCACCGAATTCATGGTCATCAATAAAATAAGGAACGCCCCGGTCATTGATCCAGCGATAAACACCATCTTTTCGTTTGAGCCGATATTCCATTTCAAAGGATTCCTGTTTGGCAAAGGCATCTAAATATATTTTTAGGCACATATCAAAATCCTCAGGATGAACGCCTTCTGCCCAACCAGTACCAACTTCCTGTGCGGTAGTTTTGCCGGTAAAATTGAGCCAGGTGGTATTAAAGTAATTACACAGGGTATCGGTACCAGCCCGCCAGATCATATTAGGGGATGACTCTACAATGATTCGGTATAGATCATTATCCAATTTCATGGAATTTCCTCCAAGTTATTTATTAATGGTATTTATCAATGTAACATATAAAAAATAGTAGGTTAGTCAATTTTCCTTTTCTTCTAGGATATTCAGTCGGTGGATGATCTCTTTTTGATTTTCAATGATATCATCAAGCTTATGGTGAATATCTTCCACAATTATCTCAGCTTTAAGGTTAACTTTGTAGTCGTTTTTGGCTCGCGAACGATCTTTTTCTTCTTGACGATTTTGGCTCATCATAATAACTGGAGCCTGAATTGCGGCCAGACAGGATAAAATAAGATTGAGGAGAATGAAGGGATAAACATCATATGGCTGTGCAAGAAACAGGGTGTTAATGAGAACCCAAAATATTAGGGTCATGAAAAACAAAATAATAAAGACCCAACTTCCAGCAAATTTCGCAAGTTTGTCGGCCGCTTTCTGACCAAAAGTCAGTTTGCTTTCATGCTCTGTTACGGTATTTTTTGAAATGCTTTCATCCAGAAGTTTGTGTAAAATTTCTTCTTCTTCGGTGATAATTGCTTCATCTTTTAGAATAATCTTGAGTAATTCCAGTCGACTTTCACTAATTGACAAAAATGCACACTCCTTTTTTAAAACAGTTATCGGAACATCTGTTTAAATTTTTCTTTATGGCTTATTATATCCTGAGTTTATTAACTTTGCAGTAATATTTTTGTTTGTAAATTACAGAAATTTACTGGAGGATAAAAACATAGCTATTTTATTATGCTAAATATAATACCCTAAAACAAATTTTTTTATCATGTTCTGATGATGATCCACATTCTTTAAGAATGGAACGATATTAAATAACAGTGATTAAATTGGTTTATTAAGGGATTTTTATGCAGAATGCGATCGCGTTTTATTTGTTTTTTTGATGACCTTATGTTATCATTTTAAGTAAACGATACTTTGAAAGAAGAGTGAAGAAATGAAAATATTAAAATACTTACTGGTTTTTGTTCCGATCAGTATTGTGGGAGAATTTATGCATTTTTCTCCAACAGTGATGTTTGTTTTGGCAGCATTGGCGATTATTCCGTTGGCCGGAATAATGGGCGAAGCAACAGAAGAAATTGCCTTCTATTCGGGTCCAAGAATTGGTGGTTTTCTCAATGCTACTTTTGGAAATGCAACTGAATTGATCATTGCTTTTTTTGCATTGAAGGCAGGATTGTTTGATGTTGTTAAAGCATCGCTTGCCGGTTCGGTAATTGGTAATACACTAATGGTCTTAGGGCTTAGTATGCTGGTTGGTGGGATAAAGTTTAAAACACAAAAGTTTAACAAACAATGCATTGAGGTATCTTCAAGCATGTTGTTGTTTGCCGTAATCGGATTGACAATACCCGCTATTTTTACCTACACGGTTCCTTCAGAACTTCTCAATACACGATATGAGGGATTAAGCATTATTGTTGGTGTGGTTATGTTTGCTATTTATTTGATGAGTCTATACTTTTCATTTTATACCCACAAGGATATTTATGCGGTAAAACATGAAGATGGTGGAACGGCCAAATGGTCGCTTAAAAAAGCAATTATGGTATTAGTCGGAGCAACTGTACTGATTGCCATTGAAAGTGAGTTTTTCATCAGTGCGGTTGAACCCATGACCCAGACAGTTGGTCTGAGTGAGTTTTTCGTCGGTATCATTTTAGTACCACTGATTGGAAATGCCGCAGAACATAGTACTGCAGTAGTAATGGCGCATAAAAACAAAATGGACGTAGCGGTTGAAATTGCCATTGGTTCAAGCTTGCAGATTATCTTATTTGTGACGCCAGTATTAATTTTTCTCAGCCTATTATTTACACCAATGAGTATTATGTTCAATATGTTTGAATTGGTTGCGTTGATTGTTTGTGTTCTCATTGCCAACAGAGTCGCCAGTGACGGTGAATCCAACTGGTTGGAAGGCGTTCAATTGCTGGCAGTTTATTTAATTATGGCCGTTTGCTTTTTTGTTTTATAATGGCTCGACAAATTAAAAACAGATGATCAGATAACATCCAGCTGAAAGCTACGTTTAATTTGATATTTGAAATGCAAATCTTTACATTTATACAATGGCTCGAAAATTAGGCTGAATAAGGAGGAAATTAATGACCAAAAAAAACCATGTAAAAAGAGAAATATTAAGATTCATTTTCCTGTTTATTGGTTCAATCATTGCGGCAGTAGGTCTGGAAATATTTCTAGTTCCCAACAATATTATTGATGGCGGCATCATTGGTATTTCCATTATCGCCAGTTATTTGACAGGGCTTCCTTTAGGCGCCTTTATCATTGTTTTAAATCTGCCATTTCTGATTTTTGGATACAAGCAAATTGGCAAGACCTTTGTGCTATCCTCGCTATTTGCGATCTTATCCTTATCATTTTGGTTATCAGTTTTGCATCCCATTCCTGGGTTAACTAATGATGTCTTGCTGGCAACGGTGTTTGGCGGGATCATTCTGGGGATTGGCGTGGGTCTGATTATCCGTAACAGTGGCTCACTGGATGGAACTGAAATGGTGGCAATCGTCTTTAGTAAAACAGCGGCCTTTTCAGTTGGTGAGATTGTCATGTTTTTCAATCTGTTTATCTTAAGCAGTGCGGGATTGATTTTTGGCTGGGATCGGGCGATGTATTCGCTGCTGGCCTATTTTATTGCCTTTAAAGTTATCGATATCACGATTGAAGGGCTAAACGAAGAAAAGGCAGCAATGATTGTATCCGACAATCCCTATGAAATTGCCGATGCCATTTTGGCCAGACTGGGTCGTGGTGTCACTTTTTTAGATGGCAAAGGTGGTTTTTCAAAAGAAGAAAAAGTGGTTATTTACTCAGTTATCACCCGGCTGGAAATTGCTAAGTTAAAATCGATTGTTGCTGAAAAAGATGAAAATGCATTTCTCACAATCAGCGATGTCTTTGATGTGATGGGCGGCAAGCAAAAAAAGAAATCAATTCATTAGAACGTTTAAGAACAGCGAGGATTTTTGTTAAAATTTCGTGACGGCAAGCAATCTAAAGTGGATTTGCCGATGAAATCCAGTGAATCTGGCGTTTTATATAGCCAATCAGAATGGAGCGTTAACAATGATCGAAATAAGGAAATTATTAATTTTTGTTTTTGTTTTAATTCTTCTTTTTTATACCTGCAGACTCCTTTATGCAACCCGATATAAAAAAGATAAGGCTTACATTTTTATTATCATGATCTGTGGGTTATCCCTTAGTTCGATTGGAACATTTTTGGATATGATCGGAAAAATTATTAATGAACAAGTAGTTTATGATGTGATCCGAACGTGTCTTACTCTGGGTTCAATTATTTATATTATTGGGATCATCCTTTGGAGCGGCTTTACTAAAAATATGATCGAAGAACTTGAACGGATGGCCTCAACAGATCCATTAACTGGGGCTCTTAATCGGAATGGCCTGGAGAGGAAATTCCAGACATTAATTAAGAAAAAGCATGGCTTTTATCTTTGTGTCTGTGATCTAGATGGAACCAAATCCATTAATGATACATTTGGTCATATGGAAGGGGATCGTTTTATTTCAAATACCGTCAGCATCATGACAGATTTGGTAGGTAAAAATGGATGGGTTTCAAGAATTGGTGGGGACGAGTTTATTATCTTGCTGGAAAGCAACAAGTTTTCAGAAATCGATAAAATAGTTGTTCATCTGAGAGAAAAAATTTCCGGGTTGTATCCAGAAGCATATGTTGGTATCAGTATGGGATATGCTCAGTTTCCGGAAGATGGTGAAAAGTTTGAGGAACTGGCAAGAAAAGCAGATACCAAAATGTATAATGATAAAAACGAAAAACAGATGTAAGAAAAATGCATCTGTTTTTTTTGCGCGAAGGCAACGAGCCAATCGGCTGCTCGCAGACAGTTGGCGACTGCCCGCGACGAAAAGAAAAGAGCAAAGCGATTTTCTTGATGTGCGCGAAGGCAACGAGCCAATCGGCTGCTCGCAGACAGTTGGCGACTGCCCGCGACGAAAAGAAAAGACAAAGTAATGTTCTTTTAGTGCGTAATTTCATCAAAAACTGGGTAGAAAAAAACTAGCGGAAAAGTTAATATGTAAAGAGAGCAATTCATGAAAGGGTGATAATAGAGATGAGAAGAAAAATGCTGGTATTGGGATTGAGCCTGATACTGATGGTGACCATATTAGGGGGCTGCAGTGGCAGTACCAAAGCTGAAACAAAAAGCTATCAGAAAACGATTGCGACAGCACGAACCGAAATATGGAATGCGATATCAGCTGGAGGCGCATCCAGTGCTACGGTGGCAATCATGGACAACGGCAACGTTGTTTACAAGGAAGGTTTTGGCATGGCAGACCGGGTATCGGGTCTTTCAGTTTCCGATGATACCCAGTTTAATATCTGTTCCATCAGTAAGGTTTTTACAGCGGCAGCAATATTACAGCTTTGCGAACAGGGAAAACTGGAATTGGATAAACCATTGGTCGATTATATGCCTGAATTTACGATGGCGGACAGTCGCTACAAGGATATCACCGTCAGAATGCTTCTAAATCATACCGCTGCCTTTCCGGGAACCTATGCGTATAATGCCGAGACGACCGCACCAGATGCCAGCTATACCGAACAGTTTATGACTTATCTGGCGGGAACCCAATTAAAAGGCGATCCGGGAAAAGTGAGTGTTTACTGCAATGATTGCTTTACCTTTGGGGAAATTCTGGTTGAAAAAGTCTCCGGTCAGTCTTTTTCCGACTATTTGACTAAGAATATTTTTAACAAGGCTGCTATGAAAAATTCCAGTTGTAATTTTAAACAAGCAAACACCAATATCGCCTTAAAATATAATGAAGATGGCACTGCCGCCCCGGTGGAGTATATTAATAGTCTGGGTTCCGGCGGCATTTCTTCAACGGCGGTTGATTTATGCCGATATGCTCAGGCTCTGCTTCAGGGTAAAATAATGAATGCGGCGATGTTTACGGAATACACCAGTCCTCAGTATGGAACTGAAACCGTGCCCTCGGGAACGCCGCTTTACCCCTATGGATTGGGTTGGGACAGCGTTGCAGTAGCGGATTTTCAACTTCAGGGAGTCAGGGTTATCGGAAAAAATGGCGGATCGCCACAGTTTAATTCCCAGCTATATGTACTTCCGGATGAAAACATTTCAGTAGCCATTATTTTTGCCGGAGATGCCGATGTCACAGGGATTGCTAATGATATTGTCCAGGCCATCGTCGATGAAAATGGGTTGAATCAGACCAATGAAACGGCAGTTGCGACACCTACAGCGGCAACCATACCAGAATCAATAATATCCGATGCGGGGATTTACGGCGATGGATCAGCCATCATCAAAGTCGAGTTCAATAAAGAAAAAAACACCTTGGTTTATAAAAAATATAGCAATGGCGGGTTTGTAACCCAGGGCGAATATCCGTATCAGAGCGATGGCACTTTTCATTTGCCGGTGGGATATCGAATTGGCTTTGAAGAAAATTATGGAAAAAAATTGCTTGTGATCCACGGCGCCTTATCCGATGGAGCGGTTGTTTCCGGACAGAAGTTGGAAGCTGGCGATACCACTCAGGATACCAGTAAGTTTAAGGGCAAGTCATGGATTCCGACAAACCTGAGTACTATTGATGCGAATACGTTTTCCTGTAAAACTGGGGTTTTAGCTGAGTTGCCGGGTTATGTCTATTATTCGGCAGCTGGTGTTTATACCCCTTATGCCCTTAAAGATGCGAACACCACTGAAATGGTGCTGCCTTATGGAAAAGATCTGGCGCAATCTGTTATCACTCAGGAAAACGGGAAAAACAGTTTAACGGTGATGCATTATAAAATGATGGACGTTGCTGACGTAGCGTCACTCCAGCAAGATGAGCCGATCAATATTGGCAGTGACGGTTTAAATGTTTGTCGAAAATTGGATAAAGACGGTACCTTCCAGGCGGAGATTCCTGAAGGTGGGCGAATTGTTATTTATGACTCAAGTTTACAGGCAAGCTATGACAGTTTGACAAATGAAACCGGCGGAGCTGAGGTAACGGCCGGTTCTTACATTCTCTTTATTGGTAAACCGGAAGATGCGTTTACCTTTGACTATCGGGTTTAAAACTGCAACAGCAAAAATGATCATTCATAAAAAGCATCATAATAAAAGTGAGTAACTTGAAATTTATGTGGGAAAGGATGAAGAAAATGTTGAAAAAATTACTGACCATCAGCCTGAGTTTGATATTGCTGCTTGTTCCGTTATCGGGGTGTACGACAACGTCCCAGAGCCAGAGTTATGATAAGACCATCGCCACGGCGAGAACTGAAATCTGGAAGGCCATTTCCGGAGGCGGGGCTTCCAGTGCTACCGTAGCGATCATGGACAATGGCAAAATTGTTTATGAGGAAGGCTTCGCCATGGCAAACCGGGAGGAGGCCCTCAAGGTGAATACCAGTACCCAGTTTAATATTGGCTCAGTCAGTAAGGTTTTTACGGCTGCGGCGGTGATGCAGCTGGTGGAAGCTGGCAAGGTAGACTTGGATAAACCAGTGGTTGACTATGTTCCGGAATTCACCATGCAGGACAGCCGGTATAAAAACATTACCGTTCGGATGCTATTAAACCACTCATCGGCATTGCCAGGAACAGATTACACCAACGGCTTTGCTTCGGCCGCCGATCCGAATTTTCTGGAAGGTTTTATGAAGTATCTGGCCAACAGCAATTTAAAGGATGATCCCGGCGTGGTCAGTGTTTACTGTAATGATGGATTTACGCTGGCCGAGGTGCTCATTGAAAAAGTTAGTGGTCAATCCTATGCTGAATACGTCAGTAAAAATATTTTCACTAAAGCAGATATGAAGAATAGCAGTTGTTATTTCAAACCGGGCAACCCCAATATTGCCCTAAAATATAATAATGACAACGGCTTAGCATTCCCGGCAGAATATGTTAATCTGATGGGAACCGGCGGCATTTCGTCCACTGCTGTGGATTTATGCGAGTTCGGAAATGCCTTGCTGGCCAACAAAATTATGACGCCAGAGTCTTTTGCCGAGTATACCAGTCCCCAATATGCAACTGAAACAGTTCCCGCGGGAATGATGCCGATTACTAGTTACGGGTTGGGTTGGGATATGATCAATGTGGCGGCGTTTGAAGAACAGGGCATCCATGTTTTAAGTAAAAACGGTGGCACCCTGCAGTTTAACTCACAGCTCTATGTACTTCCCGAACAGAAATTATCGGTGGCGGTGATTTTTGCTGGCGTGGCCGATACAGCCTCAATCAATAATGCCATTACCCAGGCATTGCTGGAGGAAAAGGGCGTGTTGCCAGGAAGTGAAACCAAGGAAGTAACGAAGCCCGGTTCAGCAGCGATACCAGATCAGCTGTTGGGCTTTGCCGGTTATTACGGTGCCAGTGGTAGTATTATCAAGGTGGAGTTTGATAAACAGAGCAACACCTTAAATTATAAACAATTCAATGGGAGTGAATTTGTCAGTACGGGGAGCTATCCCTACATGGATGATGGCTATTTTTATCTGCCTTCCGGAAACCGGATGTCCTTTAGCGAAAGCTTTGATAAAAAACTGATGCTCCAGTCGCTGCCAACCGGAAATTATGCCATCGTTGTGGGACAACAAATTGGGCAAGCTACCAATCCGGTTGATGGCAGCGCCTTTGCGAATAAACATTGGCTACCCATCAATTTCTCGGCCACTGATCTGAGCCCATTAGCAGTAGCCACTGGCACTATTTCAGATTTGCCGGGCTTTATCTATGTCAGCGGTGATGATTCTTTTACGCCCTATGCCCTAAAAGATGCAAATAGCGCCGCAATGACACTTCCCTATGCCAGGGATCTGGTTGAACCCCGGATTACCGAGGTGGATGGCAAAAAGCAGCTCAGCGTGATGAGTTACATTTGTATGAATGCTCAGGATATTACATCTATGCAAAACGGAGAGACCATCAGCATCATCAAGGCCAATGAAAACCAGATAAAAAAACTGGATGCAGCAGGTACATTTGGGGTAACTCTACCGGAAGGTGGACGGATGATTATCTATGCGCCGGACTTCACCATCAGCTATGACACCCTATTTTCAGGATCAGAAAGCGTCCCGGTAGCGGCGGGCTCCTATGTTTTGTTTATTGGCAATGAAGGGGATACCTTCGCATATCAATACAGCTTTTAAGTTTAGCCCTATAAAAGGTAATTGGCAGGCCAACATCAGAATAGGCTTTGCGTATTATTTTGAATAGGCGCCAACAATTTAAGTCCTAAATCAAGCCAGATTAAGACTTGTTTTAATTTGATCAGCCGATCAAATCAATTAATAATGAGTCTTAATTTTTTACGTCTCGGGTTAAAAATGCAATTTCTCGGTTGACTTTTTATACCTTCGACTTGTTTCGCCAAAGACATTGTGATACGCTAAGCAGGAACGATTTAAATTGCCGGATAATATAGATAGGATTTAAGCGATTTTTTATGAAAAAAACAAGAAATTGGAGTATTCTGATAATTAAACGAGGATAAAATGAATGTAATTTTAAGCAGTTTATTAATGATATCATCGCTGGTTCTGATTAGTCTGGGACTGATTGGTTTTCGACATAATGGTATTTCTGGGGTAAAAGCCTTTGCCATTCTGATGTTTGCCATGGCTGTTCACACGATTGCCTATGGTTTTGAGCTATTAAGCCCAAATTTGGAGTCGATGTTTATGTGGATTCGTGTGGAATATATCGCCATGTCCTTTTATCCCTTTCTGATTATGTGGTTTGCCAGAGAATATGTTGGCGAACGAAAATTTGCCAATCGGTATCTGATGGGAATTTTGCTGGGACTCAATGTGATTACCTTGTTTTTGGTGCAGACCAATCCGATGCATGGTTGGTATTATGCTCATTTAGGCGTTGATACCAGCTTGGGATTTCCCATCATGGCAATAGAAAAAGGTTTCTGGTATTTGGTTCAGGTGACGGTTTTATATTTTGCGATTGGATATGCGCTGATTGTTTTATTAAAGCGAATTCTTAAAACCAGAGGTTCGTCAAGGCGACGGGTCGTCCTGATTTTTGTGGGAATGTCAATGCCGCTTGTTGCAAGTATTATCTACCTGTCGGGTTGGGGAATCGGACAAATTGATCTGTCTCCTTTTTCGTATATTTTTCTAAGCATCCTGGCAGCCAGCGGATTATACCGATATGATATTTTATTTTTAAGCGAAGTAACCCATGAAATGATTTTTAATACCATTGATGAAGCGGTTATTGTCGTCGATGGAGAAGGTTTTATTTTAAAGATTAACCGAGCCACCGGACCATTGTTTGATGCCCTTGGTGAGCTAAGGGTAGGCGAGTTGGTTACTCAATATCGGGTTTTGGCTCATGTTCTGATCGGAAATAGGATTCAGACAGTGACAATCGGAGCGCAACACTATCAGATTCGCTTGATTCCAATCGGAAAACATCATGGAACCATCGTGGTGTTTAGCGATGTAACCGAACTGACCAACGCTAAAAAACAGTTAGAAACGCTGTCAATCACGGATCAGTTGACAAAACTCTATAATCGTCGGTATTTTGTGGATTATTTTGATCAGCTGGATCGCGATGGCGTGGTGATGTTGATCGACATTGATCAATTTAAAGATGTGAATGACCAGTATGGTCATCCGGCTGGGGATGTCGTGTTGCAAGAAATTGCTCGGTTTTTGAACGAACATTTTGTGGATGGGATGATCTGTCGTTATGGTGGCGAGGAGTTTGTTGTCATTATTGAGGGTGAAACTACAAAAACCGCCACAGAAAGAGCCGAAACCTTTCGGGAAGCCTTCCAATGCCGTAAAACCGAATTTCCCTGTACGGTATCAATTGGGCTGTGTGCTTATGAAAAAGGAAATTACAGCAATACCATGAATCTTGTGGATAAGTTGTTATATCAGGCAAAAAATACCGGTAGAAATTGTGTTGTAACAGACGCAGAGGTTACCCGCAATTAAAAAATAGCAAACCGATAAAGCGGTTTGCCATTTTTTTTAAGTGCTACGAAACAAAGTGTTTAAGTGTTCAAGTTAATTTTAGACTAAATGATAAGCGGCTACAAAACCAGTTTCCACAGCGTTAGCAATGCGACCAATTTGAGCGGTATCTCCAATTTTGACGACCTTATCAAAGCGACTGACAATTTCATCAGCCAGGGTTTGATCTGCTTTGACGCCTAGGGAGAGAACCACATAATCAATTGGAAGATCCACTAATTCACCATCTGACTTTTCCAGCTTAATGGAAACAGCTTCAATTTCGACGAGTTTATGCGATGGCATAAAGACCGTTCCAAATTTAATCAGGCGCGCCTGGACGTCACTGAAACTCTGCCAGCTGGCATCCGGACCGATGCGGTCAGCCATTTCAACCACATAGACCTCATTATCCTGGGTTTCCAGCAGTTCAGCGGTTTCCACCCCGGTCATACCGGAACCGATGACGGCCACTTTTTTGCCGGAGAGATTGACTTTTCCGGTAAGAATATCGGTGCTGGTACAGACATTGGCTTTTTTGACACCTTTGATGGATTGGGGAACAATGGATTCAGAACCGGTACCCACAAAAACAGCATAAGGATTCAGGGCAGTAATGGCATTATGGGTCACCGAAGTATTGAGCCGAACATCCACGCCCAGTTTAGTGAGTTGCGTTTTATAATAGTCAATTAGCCAGTTGATTTTTTCTTTGTGAGGCGGCTTATTGGCCAGACCGAGCTGTCCGCCCAGCTCACTGCTTTTTTCAAATAAGACGACCTTAAATTGGCGTTCAGCCAGTTTCTTGGCGGCTTCCATGCCAGCCGGTCCGCCGCCAACGACCACCACCAGACGATCATTGCCATCCTGACGGACATCATTGTAGAACCATTCCCGAGCCGCCCGGGGATTAATCGCACAGGCAAAAGGTTCGCCTTTCATACCATTGGCAATCATCGAATCCATACAGTTCAGACAGGAAATACAACGACGGATGTCATCAACTCGGCCATCGGCGGCTTTATTCACCCAATCCGGATCAGCCAGCAGACCTCGGGCGATGGTAACCCCATCGACACGACCTTCGGCAATAATTTTTTCAGCAAAGTCTGGGTTTCGGATCACGCCGACGCCAAAGACTGGCACATCAACCGCTTTTTTAACCGCTTCAGCGAGATAGATTTTCCAGCCTTCGGCAAAAGAAATCGGCTCCCAGGCCTGATTCATGGTTTCATAAATACCAGCGGAGACGTTGATGGCGTCAAGGCCAAAGGGTACCAGATATTTGCAGATTTCAACGGCTTCATCCAACAGCAAGCCATCTTCTTCAAAAGGGAACATCGATTCCCGGAGAAACTCATCGGCTGAAATCCGAAACATCACCGGATAGTCCCGGCCCAAGCGTTCGCGGATCCCTTCAATAATTTCTTTAACCACCCGGGCCCGATTTTCGGTGCTGCCACCATATTCGTCAGTTCGTTTATTGGTCAGCGGCGAGATGAACTGGTTTAACATATAGCCATGGGCCCCATGTAGTTCGACCCCGTCGATCCCGGCTTTGTAACAGCGTTCAGCGGCATTGATATAATCCTGAACAAAGCTTTTTATTTCGGCATTGGTCATTTCCCGGCATTCAGCCTGAGTCAGCATGCTCTTGATCCCGCTGGGGGAGATGGTCGCCCGCCCGCCAATAGCCATGTTGTCGGTTTGTCGGCCAGGATGATGAAGTTGGATAAAGATGGCCCCGTCATAAAAATGAACAGCCTTAGCCAGCTTGGCCAGTCCCGGGATGCAGTCATCGGTGGCGGCGGAGGTTTGCCTCGGCATCATCACGCCGGTTTCATTATTGACCCGGGTGACCTCGTTGATAATCAGTCCGACCCCGCCTTTGGCGCGTTCGGCATAGTAGGCACATTCACATTCGGAAACCGTGGCATTGTCATGAGCCGTTCCTGAACCCATGGCACCCATTACCACACGGTTTCTGATTTTTAATGTGCCGATATTGATGGGGGATAGTAAATTTTCAAAAGTCATAATAATTCTCCTTTATTTTAAAAGCGTAGATAATTGTGAAACTAACGCAAAGCAATCATTGTTCGATGTTTAGGCGTTTCACAATCACCTTTTATATAAATAAACTTACTGATAGCAGTCGTAAATCTTTGCCAGCGATGCGGTAATGAGTTCTTCAGTGGCCGGAACTGGGCATAGAAAACGCAAACCTTCATTGGCGACATAATTTGTACAACCGATGATTTGCTCCCGGGATATATTTAAATCCTGAAGCGTTGGAATTCCCAGTTGTTTCTGAAATTGACGTAGCCCATTAGCAACTTCCATCCCAATTTCCTTGGGATCGGCGGCACTGACGGTTAAGCCCATGCAAGTACCGATTTTTTTGACTTTTTCGGGATAAACGGGAGCCGTTAATTCCAGGATAACTGGGGTGACCAGGGCACAGGCAATTCCATGGGGAATATGAAAGGTGGCGCCCATGGAGTGGGCAATGGCGTGACCCAGGTGAACCATGGCATCGTTAAAGGCAATACCGGCATTATTGCTGGCCAGCGCCAGATTTTCCCGGGCTTCAAGATGCATTGAATCGGCGGCAGCGATTGGCAGCCATTTGGTAATCCGCTCAATGGTATCATAACACAGAATATCGGAGTGGGGATTGGGTTGAACACTGGTCAAGGCTTCACAAACATGAGAAAAAGCATCCATGCCGGTATAAAGCGTAATTGCTTTGGGCATCCCCAAGGTCAATTCAGGATCAACGATGGCAAAGCTGGGCGGTGTCATGGCACCGATTTTTTCATGGTTTTTGGTATCGCTGATAACGGCGATAATGGTACTTTCCGATCCGGTACCAGAGGTGGTGGGGATCAAAATCAGTTTCAGAGAGGGATTTTCCAGCGGTATCATCTTTCTTGAGAAGTCCAGAAGGGTCGCAACATCGACAGTGTTGGCAGCTAAGCTGCTGATTGCTTTGGCGGTATCAAGGACGCTGCCGCCCCCAATGCCGATGATTCCATCGACGCCTTCACTTTTGGCAAGATCGGCGCCGGCCTGAACGGTGTAATCAGGGGCATCCATTTCACAACGATTAAATAAAACTGATTCGATACCGGCTGCTTTTAAAGCGTCGATTACTTTTTGGGCATGACCCATTTGTTCAACGTTTTCATCGGTGACGACTAAAACCTTACTAAAGCCTAATTCTTTTGCCACATCTCCGGTTGTACTCACGGCGCCTGTTCCGAAAGCCACCGGACATAATTGGGTGTATCTTTGTACCATATTAATCCTCCTATACGTTAGTCATGAACGAATTTTTGTTAAAGAAATGTCATTCATCGATTTGCTATCAGTATAGCAGTTGGGGTCGGCTTCGTCTTTGTGAGGGTTTGAGATTTTAAACGTTTTTAGAGCAACATCTGGACAAACTGACTTTGTCGAATTTTACAAATTAGGGGTTAGAAATGTGCAAGAAATTCCAATAATCGGGCGATGAATTAGCAAAGTTAATTTATTAAATGAGTTTAATGTACAGCAGTTTATGACCATGATATAATGAACCAAATTTAAAAATATGGGAAGGTGTTTCTTGATGGCTGTCGCACTAAAAAAAATTATTTCAGCATTAACTGAAGCGGGTATAAAAACGAGGATAAATGAGACCTTTGAGGATATCGAAATTCAGGGGTATGACAAATATTCTGGTCAGTCAGAAAGTTTGTTGGCTAATCATATTTATGTGACAAATGCCTCATCAATGAAGAATTCATCTTTAATGGCTAAGTATCATTTTATTATTATTGAAGACAGCCTTCTGTCTGAACGAGCATCAGAGAACAACCCTTCCAAGATTATTGCTTTGAATAAAGATCAAGATCTGGCAACAGTTCTGATGATTCTTGAAAAGCTATTTGCGGATCAAAGGCGAATTGGTGAGTGCTCGATAAAACTTCTACAAGCCTGCCAAAAAGGTTATACCATCCAGCAATTATTGGATTTAGGATATCAACTATTGAATAATCCCGTACTACTGGTTGATATTTCACTTTGTTTTATTGCCCATTCCGGCGGCAATAACATAGAAAATGAGCCGCTTTGGGAGTGGACGCTATCTAAAGGTTATGTTGATAAAGAATATGCCCGTTCGATTATGACCGATGATTCAACCAATGAAAAAGAAGATGGCGAAGAGGTTCTGGTTATCTGGGAAACCGGTTTATTAAATCACCGGCAATTGGTGGGACGGGTGTTAAAAAACAAACGGCCATTGGCTTACTTGAAACTCCTGGAATATCATCATCCCATTACCGACTGTGATGAGGAAATTCTGATTATGTTGTGTAATGTTCTGGCCATGAATATGGAAGATACCAATGCTATCGTCAATGCGTCGAACTCATTAAGCGACACCTTTTTAACGGCGCTGTTAAATCAGAAAATGTATGATCATGCGGCCATTGAAGAACGGGAACGGATGTATGGGCTCAAGTTATATAAAAACCTTTTTGCGGTGGTAATCCGAATTGATAACCGCCAAAATACCAATGATCGACTGTATTATTTAAAACGGATCTTTCAGAATTTTTTCAATCGCCAAACCGTGATTATTTACAATGGTCAGCTGGTTATTCTTCTCGATACCATAACAGAAGAAATACAAAATGAACGGGAAACGACTTCTTTTGTGAATTTACTGGAAGAAAATGACTGTACCGCCGGGATCAGTAAAATATTCTATCACCTTTATGATTTCTGCGAACATTATAAACAAGCTTACAATGCCCTGAATTTAGGGGATCTTTTAAAGAAAACCAGTCGGATCTTAAATTATGATGAGCTGATCATTCCTCATATGATCTTAAGTTTCCGGGATGAGACCAACATTCGGAATTTGATCCATCCGGTGGTTAAGACCTTAAAAGAGCTTGATCAGAAAAAAGGAAGTAACTTTCTGGAGACGTTGATGGCGTACATTAACCACAACCAGGATACGACTCTCACGGCTAAAAGCCTGCATATCCACTACAATACCTTAAAATATCGAATCAATCGAATCATTGAAATAACAAACATTGATTTTTCGGATAGTGAGACCTTGTTTAATATCCAGCTATCCGTCAAGGTAAATGACATCCTGGGATGCTTATAAATTTAAATTGGCACAGTGAAGCATCCGCTGACTTTTAATCAGGCTCATTAGCGAGAGCGTCCCAATCATTTGGCAAGATCAATAAATCGCCGGATTAAAGTGCCGCCGTAAGAGCTTTGACAGGTCGCCTCACAAAGAAAATGATCGGTGCATTCAGGATGAAATTGGACTCCCCAGATATTTTGGTCATATAAAACCGCATGATAGGGTTCAAAATTATTTTTAGCAAGCACAATGGCATTTTCCGGCAGGCTCGTAACGGTTTGGGCATGGGATGCATAGGCATTGAATTTTGGCGGCAGGACGCCAAGTAATGAATCGTGCTTGCCTGCTTCGGTCAGTTCAATTTCAATTTCGCCCTTTTCTTCGCCAAGTTGATGATACCCTACCGATCCGCCAAAACTTTGAGCTAAAAGTTGATGGCCATAGCAGATGCCCAAGATCGGAATATGCTTTTGAGCAATTTGTTTAATCCACTGGGAGGTTGTCACGCTCCAGGGATCGAGATCGGTGACCATGAACGGAGATCCGGTAATAATAATAGCTGTAACATCATCCATTAGAACGGGAACAGCATTTTCGTGGACGGAAATAACGTACACATCTTCATAGGGAATCCCGGCACATCTGGCGATGCGCTCATCACAATCCCCACATTTTTTAATAATAGTTTTATCAGAAACACCTGTTTTAATAATGAGTAGCTTACCCATTGCAATCACCCGCCAAATTTATTTTTTATTAATTTATTTTTAATGATATATTTTTTAATAATTGATTTATTTCATATAAAACCTGTATGCTAATGCTTTTATGTTAACATGCTAATAAATAAAAAACAATTCATTTTCGAAAGCAAACGTGAAAAGAAAACATGTCAATATCATCCAAGAAATCTGTTTTTTATTAGGCTATACTAGTTACAAAGAAGGAGGTAGCGGAAATGAAACACAACGAAGAACGTACCGTTCGGTATGATAACGACCTGAAAATTGAAGCCTTTTGTTTAAAAGGCATCATTCAAAAATTTCCCAACCACTTTCATGAACATTATGTGATTGGTTTTATTGAAAGTGGACACAGAAAATTATCCTGTAAAAATAAAGAGTACACAGTTGGTCCCGGAGATCTGCTGCTTTTTAATCCGTATGACAATCATTTCTGCGAACAAGTGGATGATAAAACCCTGGATTACCGGTGTTTAAATATCAAACCGGAAATAATGAGGGCAGTGGTTTTCGAAATTACAGGGAAGCAAGAAAATCTGGTCTTTGAGCAGCCGGTGGTCTATCGAAGTGAACAGGTAACGGTGCTGGGGGAACTCCACAAAATGCTGATAGAGGGACAAAAAGAATTCAACAAAGAAGAGGCTTTTTTGTTTTTAATTGAACAGTTGATTGACGAATATGGCAGTTGGGAATCCGATCATCGCCATCAAGAAAGCAATGCTGCGATTGAATTAATCTGCGACTACCTGGAGAAAAATTTTCAGGAACGGATTTCATTAAATGATTTATCGATCTTAACCGGCTGTAGCAAATATTATCTGGTGCGAGCCTTCACAAAAACAAAAGGGATTACTCCTTACCGATATCTGGAGACAGTGCGAATCAACGCCGCAAAAGCCTTGTTGGAAAAAGGTGTGGAGCCCATTGACGTGGCACTGCAAACGGGATTTTCGGATCAAAGCCATTTTTCAAATTTCTTCAAAGGCTTCATCGGGATTACCCCCAAGCAGTATCAGAAAATATTTACGGATGAAGGGAGCGACGATTGATAGATCAAGATAATTTAACCGGACATTTAGCGGCCGTTTTTTCGATTTTGGTTTGGGGAACCACCTTTGCGTCAACAAAAATTTTGCTCACAGCTTTTTCACCCATCGAAATTCTCGTTTTTCGTTTCACCATTGGGTTTATTGCCCTTACTCTGGTCTACCCCAAGCGATTGCCGATTTCCAATCGCCATGAAGAAATACTTTTTATGGGGGCGGGACTGTGCGGGGTCACGCTTTATTTTCTACTTGAGAATATTGCCTTGACCTATACCTATACTTCCAATGTGGGGGTCATTATTTCCATCGCACCTTTTTTTACCGCCATTTTGGCGCATTTGTTTTTAGCTGGAGAAAAACTCAGTGCCCATTTCTTCATCGGATTTGTGGCGGCGATTATAGGGATATTTCTGATTAGTTTTAATGGTACCACGGTGTTGCAGCTCAACCCGCTGGGCGATTTGCTGGCGGTACTGGCGGCCTTGGTGTGGGCAATTTATTCGGTGCTAACAAAAAAAATAAGTGCTTTTGGATATCACACGATTCAGACTACCCGGCGAATCTTTTTTTATGGGCTGTTATTTATGATTCCGACCCTGCCATTTTTTGACTTTCATTGGCGTTTGTCACCTTTTTACCAACCGGTTTATATACTCAATTTGCTTTTTCTGGGACTGTTGGCTTCAGCCGTTTGTTTTGTCACCTGGAATCTGGCGGTAAAGCGATTAGGCGCCACGAAAACCAGCGTCTATATTTATATGGTTCCGGTAATCACCGTGGTGACTTCGGTGATTGTCTTAAATGAAAAAATAACATCACTGGCTGTTTTGGGAACGATGCTGACATTGTTTGGATTATTAATTTCCGAAAAGCGGCTACCTTTCAGGAAAAAACAAAATGATCAAGTAGCGGTTAAAAAGCAGCACTTGGAAACTTAAGGGAACTGGTTTTTTGATACATAAAAATAAGTTTAAAGCTATTTTCCACCTGGTTTATGATAAAATAAACCAAGTGGAAATTTTTTATGGAGAAATGACAAAAACGAATATCAATGAGTGAAAGTGAGGACGAAATGGGAATGATAAGATCAAGTATCGGTTTGGTTACAAGTTTAAAAAAAACAGTTTTCTTAGGGATGGCTTTTTTATTGATAATTAGCCCAGCGTTTAGCGGCGTCAAGGCTGAAGATAATCAAACAGAAAATGAAAACGCTGTCAGTATAAATGCAGATGCTGTAAATCAAGAAACAACTTCGCAAAGTACCGTCAATTCGAGTTTGGGTTGCTCCTATCGAACCCATGTACAGAATGTCGGTTGGCAGGCTTACGTTAGTAATGGAGCGATGAGCGGGACTGAAAGCCAGGGACTTCGTCTGGAGGGGATCGAGGTTAAACTGGATAATGTCACCGGAGATGTGGGAGTGGAATACACCACCCATGTGGAAAATATCGGTTGGCAGAATTATGTTAAAAATGGCGCAATGAGCGGAACGGAAGGCAAGTCACTGCGGCTGGAAGCCATTAAAATCCGCCTGACTGGTAGTGATGCCAAGAATTATGATGTTTATTACCAGGTTCACGCCCAGAATATTGGCTGGCTGGATTGGGCAAAAAACGACATGAGTGCCGGAAGCGAGGGCTTTGGACTGCGGCTGGAAGGGATTAGAATTGTGGTAGTGCCTAAGGGTGATCCGGCTCCCGGTTCAACGGAACGACCGTTTGTGACGACTAATATTCAGTACAGCTATCAGACTCACATTCAGAACATCGGTTGGCAGGGGTGGAAGAAGAATGGCGAATTGAGTGGGACAACCGGACAGAATCTCCGCTTGGAAGCCATCGAAATAAAAGATGAAAATCCCGAAAGTAATATCGGTATTGAATATCAGACCCATGTTCAGAATATCGGCTGGCAGGGATGGAAAGCAGCCGGAGAAATGAGTGGAACCTCCAATCAGGGGTTGCGACTGGAAGCCATCCAAATCCGACTGACTGGCGCCAATGCCGATCTATTTGATGTTTATTATGAAGCTTATACAGAAGGCTTTGGCTGGATGCCCTGGGTTAAAAATGGCGAAAGTGCCGGAACCGAAGGTTTAGGACTGCGGTTGGAAGGCATTAAAATAATTATTCAGCAAAAAGGTGTGCCGGTACCGAGTCCCACCGAAAATGAGTTGGGATCAATGGCGCAGCTGGTCAATAAAAACCACAGTGTTTCGGCAGAATATGTGCCAGGTGATTTGGTTTGGGTCAATCTGCCATCCACCCGAGATACGCAGCTGCGGGCAGATGCTGCCCAACACTTAATTCAGCTGTTTAACGGTGCCAGTGCCCAGGGGTTGACCCTCTATTGTTGTTCGGGCTATCGATCCTATGCGACTCAGTCTTCGCTTTATCAATGGAATGTGGATATGTACGGGGTGGCTGGAGCTGAACTGGTCAGTGCCCGGCCGGGAATGAGTGAGCATCAATTGGGACTGGCCATGGATGTGACATCGGCAACCGTGGATTTTGATTTGGTCGAGAATTTTGGTTCGACGGCGGAAGGTCAGTTTATCCGAGACCACGCCCATGAGTATGGATTTATTATCCGCTATCCTCAAGGTAAAACCAATATTACCGGCTATGCCTATGAACCCTGGCATCTCCGATATATCGGGGTTGACGTAGCAACCACCATTCACAACAGCGGCAAAACCATGGAAGAGTTCTATGGGATTTATTAATTGAATTGATTTTCACGAAAGGCAAAGCGATGAAAAAGTTAGGAATACTCTTGCTGGTCGTGGTCATTTTGTTGGCTGGATGTTCAAGTCAGGAAAAAGCAAAGGAGGAGATGGTGACAGTGAATAAAATTACCGCTGAAGAAGCTAAAACAATGATGGAAAGTGGCGGAAAAGACCTTGTGATTTTAGATGTGCGAACCCTGGAAGAATTCAACACCGGACATATTCAAAATGCGGTATTGATTCCCGATACGGAGATCGGTGCCAAGGCTCCAGATGTTTTAACCGATAAGGATCAGACCATTCTTGTTTATTGCCGTACCGGACGACGAAGTGCCGAGGCGGCAAAAAAACTGGTGGATATCGGATATACCAATATTTATGATTTTGGCGGGATTGTTGATTGGCCCTATGAAGTGGTGAAGTAAGTAAGCAAAGAGTTAATTAAATTTAAAGTCATCCCGATTGTAATGGACGAAGTCCTGCAATCGGGGTGACTTTTTATTCTAAATAGCCCATCCGTCTAAAAATCTCACGGGCAGCGGTTTTGACTTCTTTAATCACAAAATCCAGCTTGGCGTTGGATAAATGATTGACCGAACCGCTGATACAGATGACAAACGACGGCGTTTTATCAAAATATTTAAATTGCGATTTGTGAGTAATTGCAGGTTTGAAGATAGTTATCAATATGGCGATCGATGTCGATCCAATCATTAACCCGGGTAATTCCTGGAAATAAATGGCCCTGGTTGTAATAACAGTCGATGAGCAGGACATTAAAACCGTGACTTGATAGTTGCACCGCATTTTCGTAGCGATCCTCGATAAAAATATCACAGCAGAATTCATGGGCTTTGGCAACCTTATCATGGGAACCCAATAATGATAGAGAACTCATAGGTATCTGGTGATGAGACAGCCACTTTTCGGTCACGTTTTTCATTTCTATTTCGCGAGCGGTGACAAAGTGAAGATTGTGATTGGTATAAAGGGCATTGAGAACCTCTTTTACACCGGAGCGGATGCGGGCCTCTTCATAAATGGTTTCACCAAATAAGTGATAAAATTCGGCAAAGGCTTTTTGTTCTACCCCGAGCGCGATATATTCATCATATGCTGTCACCATTTCGGGGATGATTTGTGTGTTGAAGTAGTCGTTGGCTCGGGGAATCCAGTCATAAGCTTCGGTTATCGTTCCATCAATATCAATACAAAAATTCAACTGATTCATTATTCATTCCTCCTGAACTTGGTCTATATTGAGATTATATGGAAGTGTTCAGGTTGCGTCTTTAATTCCAGATTAAAAATGTGTAAATTCTGTGGTTTTCATTAAATGATCGGGAAGGTGGTCTAGTCAACGGATGACTAGACCACATCCTGATTTTTTACATTCTTTGGGTGGCATCGAAGGCCAGTGCAGAACGCAGACACTCATCAGCAAACATGGTCAGTTGGAAGCAAAGCGGACTGCCCTTCATTTTTTCAGAAGCATAGCTCAAACCGTTGGTTTTTTCATCCAGTAAGGGGTGATCGATCTGCTGAGGGTCACCCAGCAAAACGACTTTGGTTCCCTTGCCGACCCGGGTAATAATGCCTTTTACCTGTTTGGGGGTGAGGTTTTGGGCTTCATCAATAATCAGATAGGTATGGGTAATGGAGCGTCCCCGGATAAAGTTCATGGCTTCGGCTGTGATGACGCCCCGTTCAAAAAGTTCTTCAATTTTCTTGCGCATTTCGATTTCATTCTGAAATCGGGATTTATCACTGCGATTCATTAAAATTTCGAGATTATCAATAATCGGCCGCAACAACGGGGCGATCTTCTCCTGCTCGTTTCCTGGTAAAAAACCAATTTCATCGTCAAACTGAACATTCGGTCGGGTGATTAAGATTTTACGGTAGCCTTTAAAATCCGGATCCAGGGTCTGGTGCAGACCCACGGCCAGAGAATAGAAAGTCTTCGCTGTTCCGGCGGTGCCTTTGACAATCACCAGCGGAGCCGTTTCGGCGTCTTGCATCAGGGCTTCCTGTAAAAAACGCTGGCCGACATTTTTGGGTTTAACCCCGAAAGGCTCTTGATCCAGGCTTTTTAAGGGGACGATTTTTTTGCCATTGAAGCGCCCCAGCAGAGTTTTTCGCTCATTGATATCGGAATGAATAATAAAAAATTGATTATATTCGGGAATAATCCCAGATTTTGTTTTTTTATCATTCATGACATAGATGTGTTCCGGCAGAATTCCCTTTTTCTTGAATTCATCCATTTTTTCATCCGGGGCATAAACCTCCGTTCGACCGGTGTACTGATCTTGAAACACCGGCGATTGTTCGGCAAAAAAATCTTCAGTAGGAATTTCAAGCATCTGGGATTTTAACCGGACGATGATATCTTTGGTAACTAGTGTGACCGGTTCACCCTGACTAAGCAGTCCCTTACATACTTTCAGAATTCGATTATCATTGGAATTGCTCTGAAACCCGTAGGGAAGATCAACTGATGCAAAATTTGCTTCAATTTTAAGCAGACCACCATTTTCCAGGCTCACCCCTTCAAATAGATTTCCCTTTTGTCTTAGCCCTTCCAGAAAGCGAATCGATTGCCGGGCGTTTGACCCCCGCTCGCCATCTTCATTTTTCAGCTTATCCAAATCTTCCAATACTGCAATGGGGAGAACAATCTTGTTATCCTCAAAGGATAACAGAGCCTGAGGGGACTGAATCAATACATTGGTGTCCAGTACATACGTTTTTGGCATAGAAAACCTCCATAAAATCTATTTTATGTTGTGCAGTTTACGTTGAGTGTACACTAAAAAATTGTATAAAAGGTTTGGAACAGGTTAAATTTGTTAAAGAATAAGTCGAAAATGTGACACATTGATTTTTTTATGGGTATATAATACAACACCGCGGGGGAACAGGTTCTATAATTAAAAAACAGCAGATGAAAGGAGTTCTTGTGGAGATACTACCATTGATATTTTCATTTTTGTTTTTCATTATATGCGGAAGTTATATATTTTTTGGTTCTTATATTATTTCGGTTAACTCGAAAGAAAAAAGCAATCGGCTTTTCTTTGTGCTATGTATCTTTTTAAGTGTCTGGACATTTAGCTTGGCCATGTCCATTTCAGTGGCGGACATGGAGACTTGTTTTTTTTGGCGACGCGTTTCGGCTCTGGGTTGGTGCACCTTTGCCGGGATACTCTTGCATTTCTTTTTAATTCTAACCAATAAAAAAAGTTTGCTTAAAAAATGGTGGATCTATTTTTTGATTTATCTGCCGGCAGCTGTTTTTATTTACATCTTTGCGCTATCTCATGATCTGGCCATCCTACAGTATAATTTAGTAAATACACCGTTTGGGTGGATTAATAGAGCCGAAAATAATGTCTGGAATATGCTGTATTATATTTATTTTTATAGTTATATCGGCATCGGACTGGGCGTGCTTTGGCATTGGGGGGCATATTCCGGTGATCAGCGAAATAAGAAACAGGCGCAGCTTATTTTGTATGGGTTCAGTATTTCATTGGTTATTGGTATTATACTGGGGATTCTTGGAGAACAATTATTCCTAACAGGAGCCACTCAAAAAGTCTCGAATGTTATGTTTGTCGCAATCCTGGCAATTTTTTACTCGATAAAAAAATACAAACTGGTAAGGATGCCACCAGTCAATAGGGATGAAATCATTTTAAATACAGTGACGCGCACTAAAATATACAATTATCTATCGGGATGCTTTATCGCTGGAAGTTTTTTAAATATTGTTTCCCGTTACTTTCTTGAAAAACAGGAGGATCTGATCTCGATCCTATCTTTCAGTGGGCTGTTGTTGGCGATTGGACTTGTGATACAGATTGCTCAGCGTGCCAGGCCAATAAAGAAGTACCAGAATTATATCATCATGGTATTAATCGGTTTATCGATACCAGTCATAACCTTTGAGTTTATCAGCATTGCCAGTCTGACAATTTGGGCGTTTCCATTTATATTAATTATAATTGCCCTTGTTTATAATAACCGGATTGCCATTGTTGGGATAACGGTGTCTATATTTCTGACCCAGATTTTGGTTTTTATTTCAATACCGCAAGCAATTGTAGAAATTGACAGCTCTACTTATGTGGCGAGAATGGGTTTGTTTGGGATTGGTGTTTGGGTGGCATTTTTTGTAAATAAACTCTATGTGCAGCGATTAAAGCAAAATGCTGAACAAATAAAAATACAAAAATTGATCTCAGAATTTTCGACTGATTTTCTAAATGTCAGCGCCGCCAATTTTGATGAAAAAACCAGAAAATGGTTGGGTAAAAGCGGAGAACTGTTCAATATAAACCGGGCCTGTATCTGTTTCTTTGATAAAGATAAACGCCTGCTGTCCTGTCAGCAGGAATGGTGCAACAGCGGCGTCGAGTCAAAAAAAGAACGGCATCAGAATATTCCGATCGAAGAAGCCCCAGAGTGGATTAAATCGATTATTGAAAATAAAATCGTTCATCTTTTTATTCAAGGTGATCATTTGGGAAAAGGATTTAATAATAATGGAGAAACAAGTCAGTACAATGATGTGATGATTTCAATACCGATTGCTTGTAAAGCCGAAGTAAGAGGATTTCTGGCCTTTGAAATAAAAACAGAGCAAGAGCAATTAAACCTTGAATATGAAGGTCTGCTTGAAATTATTGCCAACGTTTTAGCCGATGCAATGTTAAAAATTGAAGCAGAAAAAGAAATAAATCATCGTGCTTATTATGATCAACTAACCGGAATGCCAAACCGATTGCTATTTAAGGACCGGTTGAATCAGGAAATAGAGTTATCGAAACAAACTTGTAAAATGATTGGGATTATTTTTCTCGATATTGATAGCTTTAAAACCGTCAACGATACCATGGGACATGAAGGCGGAGACAAACTACTGGTCCAGGTAAGCCAAAAATTAGCAAGATCCATAAAAAAAACAGATACAATTTCACGCTTTGAGGGCGATCAGTTTTTGATCATGCTAACTAATATTTCCCGTGACAAAGAGGTTTTAAAGGTAGCAAACCGAATCACAAGTTTGTTTAAATATGCCTTTATTGTTAATGGTCAGGAGTTTTATATATCCGCCAATCTGGGGATTTCGGTTTATCCGACGGATGGGGAAACATCCGATGAACTGATAAAAAATTCAGATATTGCGATGAATAAAGCAAAGGAAAAAGGCAAAAACCAATTTGTTCTATGTTCGACAGTTATTAAAGAAGAAGTCCGGTTTAAAAACAAACTCACCAGTAATCTATATCATGCGCTGGAACGCAATGAATTACGCGTTTATTATCAACCTCAGGTTTGTTTGAAGACCGGAAAAATTGTCGCAGTTGAAGCATTGTTAAGGTGGCAACATCCAGAACTGGATATAATACCGCCGAAGATAATTATCCCGCTGGCAGAACAAACCGGGTTGATCAATCCCATTGGCGAGTGGGTCTTGAAAACGGCCTGTAGTCAAAATAAGGCATGGCAGGATATGGGGTTGCCCCATATCCGGATGGCCATTAATATCTCAGCAACCCAATTCAGGAATCCTTTGTTGATTTGTCAGTTGAAAAAGTTAATCAAAGAAACCGACTTAAAACCAAGGTATCTGGAACTGGAATTGACCGAAAACATTGCCATTAACAAATCCAGTTATATTATCAGTGTTTTGAATGGACTAAAAAAGCTGGGGGTTTATCTTTCCATCGATGATTTTGGCACGGAGTACTCTTCATTAAGCCGACTAAAACTATTGCCCATTGATCAGATCAAAATAGACAAGCAATTTATTGACGGCATCTCTGAAGACGAAAAGGATCAGGCGATTGTTAACACAATTATTTTGTTGGCCAAAAATTTAGGGCTCAGTGTGATTGCTGAAGGTGCTGAAACAGAAGAGCAAATTAAATTCTTAAAAGAAAAGCGGTGCGACACCGTACAGGGATTTTATTATTATAAACCCATGACGGCGGTCGAAATGGAAAGGGCGTTACGCCAAAATATCGGGACACCCTGATTAAGAGGCAGGGTGTCTCGATAAAATTTATTAATTGAGCTGATTTTCTTCCAGTGCCAGCTTGGCAGCCGGGAAGGGTTCCAGGGCCCGACTTAAGATACCTTGAACATAGGCGATCAACATCCCGTAATTGGTGATATAAACGCCTTTTTGTCGGGCAGTGTGAACTCGGTATTGCATTTCCCGACGGTTGAGCATACAGCCGCCACAATGGACGATGACGGCGTACTCGCCAATATCTTTGGGATAATGGGCACCGGAAGCCCAGTGGAATTCAATATCGCAGCCGGCAATTTGGCGGATCCAGCGGGGGATTTTGACCTTGCCGATGTCATCGGCCTGGCGGTGATGCGTACAGCCTTCGACAATTAGCACCTTGTCACCAGGAGCCAGTTGTTCAATCCGTTTAATGCCCTTAACCATTTCAGCCAGATCGGTTTTCTGTCGGGCAAACAGAATCGAAAACGAAGTGAGGGGGATTTCCGGTGGAGTATCCGCTGATACCTTCAGGAAAGCCTGGGAATCGGTGATAACAATGGCAGGCGGTTTGGTCAGATTTTCCAGGGTGTGTTTGAGCTCATGTTCCTTGGTGATCATGGCCACCGCATCTTTTTCAAGAATATCCCGGATGGTTTGCTGCTGTGGCAGAATCAGCCGGCCCTTGGGAGCCGATTTATCAATGGGGGTCACCAGCACTACCATGTCTCCAGATTCAATCAGATCGCCAACCAGCGCCGGTTCGACATCTTCGTAATTAGCATGGTCGATGATCATTTGCTTCACGGCTTTGATCCCAGTGCCATTATAAACGCTGGTAAAGGATAGGGGAATCTTAATGGATTTTTTCAGCGTGGCAATTTCTTCAGGCGAAGGACAGCCTTTATCAGCTTTGTTTAGCACAAAGACGCTGGGAATTTTTCGTTGGATCAGCTGATCAATAAATTCTTCTTCAAAAGGAGTAATGCCGGTTTCGATATCTGCCACAACAATGGCAAAATGACATTTTCGCAGTACCTCATAGGTTTTTTCAATCCGCAATAGCCCCAGTTCGCCAGTGTCATCCAGACCAGCGGTATCAATAAAAACAACCGGACCGATGGGCAGCAGTTCCATGGTTTTGTAAACCGGGTCGGTGGTGGTTCCGGCCACGTCAGAAATGACCGCCACTGATTGATCCGTCAGGGCATTGATCAGCGAAGATTTTCCGGCATTTCGTTTTCCGAAAAGACCGATTGCCATTCGGCTGGCCATGGGGGTTTCGTTCATACTATTTACATTCATAATTTTTATTCCTTTCGATCATTTATTTCGATTCGTAGTAGGTGAGGTGAGTCGTTCGGGCTTTAAGACCTCATCCAACTCAGCAGCAGTCATCCAGTTTTTTTCAAGAATAATATCCTTAATGGATTTCCCGGTTTCTTTTAAAATAAGGGCGGCTTCGGTGCCTTTATCATAGCCGATGATAGTCGTGAGAGCCGTCAGCATCACCGTACTATTTTCGAGATTTTCACGACAGGTCTGCTCATTGGCTTTTATTCCGTCAACACAGCGTTTAATAAAGAGCGGCAGGGTATGACTGAGGAGATCCAGTTCTTCAAATAAATTTCTGGCAATGACTGGCATAAAGGCATTGAGTTCTAGTTGTCCCGACATGGCAGCTAAAGTAATGGCAGTATCATTGGCGATAATCTGAAAAGCCACCTGATTGACGGCTTCTGGAATTACCGGATTGACCTTTCCTGGCATGATCGAAGAGCCGGCCTGAACCCCTGGCAGAGTAATTTCACCAATGCCAGTGTAAGGGCCAGAGGAGAGCAGCCGCAAATCATTGGCGATTTTGGAAAGATTAACGGCGGCGGTTTTTAAAAGGCCAGAGACTTCCACAAAGACATCACAATTCTGGGTGGGATCCATCATATAATCGGTCCGGGCCAGGCTGATGCCGGTGAGATCCCGGAGCTTTTCAATCATCGTAAAGATATAGGAACGGGGTGCATTTAACCCGGTACCCACGGCAGTACCACCAATATTCACTTGACGAAGCCGTTCCTCGGCCTTGTAAAGGCGCCAACGATCCCGAGAAATAGCCTGGGCCCAGGCACCGAATTCTTGACCAAGGGTCACCGGGACCGCATCCTGGAGCTGGGTTCGGCCCGCTTTAATAACCCGGGAAAATTCCTCTTCTTTTTCCTGGAGGGCCGATTGCAGGTTGGCAAAGGACTCGGTCACTGGTTTTAACAGACGGATGGCAGCAATTCGCACCGCCGTTGGAAACACATCATTGGTAGATTGGTGGAGGTTAACGTGATCCAAAGGATGAATCAGGCTATAATCGCCCTTTTGTCCACCCAGTCGTTCAATCGCCCGGTTAGCAATGACTTCGTTGACATTCATGTTGGCAGAGGTTCCGGCACCGCCCTGCATACAGTCCACGACAAACTGATTGCGCAGTGCTCCGGCTAGAATTTCGTCGCAGGCAGTCGTGATGGCTTCTCCTTTTTGAGGATCCAGGACACCAATACTGATATTGGTAATGGCAGCGGCTTTCTTGATGACCACCAGGGCTTCCACCAACTCTTTATGGATGGGAATACCGGTGATATAAAAATTTTCCAGAGCTCGAACCGTATGGATACCGTAATAAGCATCAGCAGGTACATCCAGTTCGCCCAATAAATCATGTTCTTTTCGCATGTTTTCCCTCATTTCAAATACAAATCAAAGACAAAAAAACTCTCTCTCCGAAAAATGGACGGAAAGAGAGCGTAAAAGCATAAATATATTTATTAAAATAAAATATTAAAATAAAAATAACTTGCCAATTTCGCACCTTTCCGGTCAGACCATATCTTTTCGGTTAGGATAATAGCAGTAATATAACGTTTTCAATTTAATAAAGCCATCTTAGCACTGTTTGTTTACTTTGTCAAAGACGGGTTAGGGTATTATTTTGTGAAAAGAGCTGTATTTGTTATTTTGGGGGATTAGAAGGTATAAAAAGAGTAGTTTAAACGAAAAATAAAACTGGAGGAAGTAAGATGATTTTTATGGGTTTGTTCATCATTGGTTTAATCACCGGGTTAGTCCATTGGCTGATTAAAAGACAAACTGGTATCGGTTTAGCAGAAACCCTGCTGCTGCATCAGCTCTTTTTTTTAGGGATATCAATGTCCATTAGCGCTTATGGACATATTTTTATGAGTGAAGAAATTGCGGCCCAAATCGGCTGGGTCTCTAATGGCTTTCAGAAAGAATTGGGAATGGTGTCGCTGGGGATTGGTATCTGCGGTTTTTTGGCCGTAAAATTCCGGGGGATGTTCTGGGCACCGATAATTATTATTTCGACCGTCTTCTTTTTTGGAGCTGCCATCGTTCATCTTCAGGAGTTAATTGCTGTCGACAATTTCAATCCCGGAAATGCGCTGACCATTATTCCAGATCTGCTGGGACCAATTACCATGATTGTGTTGGGCCTGCTGACAATCCGAGCAAAGAAAAATAATTTAAATTAAACCTTATGTCTCAAATTAGATAATTAAAAATGATGTTTAAATTTATAATTAAAATCTTTTTTCTTGACTATTTTGACTGGTTTAACTAACATAGAGTTTAATTGATTTGTAACGCTCACTTAACAGAATAAAAAATTAATCGAAATTGGGAGGCCAGAAATGAGTGAAGTTGAGACAGAATATCCATGGGCGTTGTTTAATTTGGAACAAGGTGTTTATGGAGTGTCCAGTCAGTACATTAAATCCATTTTTAAAATAGAAAACCTAATAAAAATGCCAGATATGCCTTATTATATGCGTGGGGCTGTTAATTTGCGTGGGAAAATCGTTCCGATTATCGACACACGAAAATTTTATGGTTTTCAATCAGTGGAAGAGGAAATTAGCGCTCTAACAGATTTGATGGAAAAGCGAAAACAGGATCATGTCAATTGGATCAAGGAATTGGAAAGTTCGGTTGTAGAAAGCCGCGAATTCAAACTGACAACCGATCCCCATGCCTGTGCTTTTGGAAAATGGTACGATCATTTTAAAACGAATGATCATACCCTTGATTATCTTCTGAAAAAATTTGATGCACCCCATCAGCGAATCCATGCCGTAGGTGTTGAAGTCCGGAAATTGGTTGATCAAGGAGATCGAGACAAGGCATTTGAGATTGTCAGAAAAGCAAAAAACAAGGAATTAATTCAAATGGTTAAACTTTTTGATTCTTTGGTGAGTGATTATGCAGATTCAAAGCGGGAGCTGGTGATTGTTCTCGAGAATCCCCAAGCAAAAAAGGAAATTGGACTTACCGTGGATCGGGTCATTGCTATTGAACCGATTCAGGAAGATCGTGAAAATACCTTGGATTCAGTTACCCATAAGTCTCACGAAAGTCTTGGTTTAGGGAAAAGATCAAAAGATGAGTCACCAGTATTTATTATTGATGAAAACTATTTTCTGAATTTATAAAAAAATTCAGTTATGTCGGTAATCGTAAATAAAAAAACCAAAAGGCTCCAGAGGTGTCTTTTGGTTTTTTTATTGGGTTAAAATAATTGATCAAACATAAATGTCCAATAAATTATCAGAGGGGGACGTTTGTGTATTGTTGTTGGTTAGCTCAGGTGGCATTTCAGGGGGTTGTGTTTCGGATTTCTGTTTTTCGATTGCCTTAATCTGAGCCTCCAGCTGCTGAATTTGAGATTCGATGAGTTCGATCTGCTGTTGTTTGGTCTCAGCATCACCATCGTTAGAATTAATGTTTGTGAGTTTCTTTTGTAGGAGTTTAATCTGGTTTTCAAGTTTTTCCACACTCGTTTGGCTTTGAGTAGTGGAAACATTACTTGAGGAAGAAGAAATTGATGAAACATTCATAGTTAAGACTTCCTTTCTAAAATTAGAATATTCGTTAAATTATATTAGCTTGTTGAAAAAAACAAAGATGATGAAAATAATGATGTAGTTTCTTTTTTAAATTATAGCATGGGAAATTAAAATGAATGTGACGGTTTTGTGAATAACATCTGTGATTATTGTGAAAAGATTGAAGAACAGGAATCGAAAGAAGAGCTTCACAAATTCTAGTTTATTCAGGTTGTTTTAGATGATTAAACCAATCGTGTGATTTTGTAGAAAAAGCGGGTAAATACTCCATAAACCAGAGAGGAGGATTTGCATATGAAATATCAAATCATTAAAGAATTTCCCCATCCGATGATGGAAAAAGGAAAGAGGCCGGTTATTTCAATTTATGTTGACACCAACATAAAGAAACCGGATCGTCTGGAAAACCCCATCCGTTTTAAAAATCTCGTCAAAGAAGTGCAGGCTTCTTTAAAAGACAAGGAATTCAAAGGATTTAAAGAGCTGTTTTTGCTGTTTAAAGAAATGGAGGAGGATGCTTTGTTCTGGGAAGGTGCCACCGAAAGTATGGCGATTCTGGGGGATGAAGAAGAGTGTATTGTCTATAAGCTGCCGGTGAACGTTAAGAGCCTGGCAATTGTGTCAGATAGTTACTATATAAAACCCATCCTAAGGAGTTTTCAATCCTATGGACATTATCATGTACTGGGTTTGAATCGGGATAATTTTGTATTATTTGAAGCTGATCGTTACGGCATCCATACCATTCCAGTGGATGAAAAAGATTCAACCATGGAAGGGGTATTAGGAACCGAAAAAACAGCCCCCCATCTTTCGGTTGCCAGTGTTGGCGGGGATCAGTCATTGTATCATGGACATGGCGGTGCCAAGGATGAGCGGAAAGTTGATCAGGAAAAGTTTTTCCGGTATGTGGATTCCTTTGTTCTGGAACACTATTCCAAGATAGCCAAGATACCTTTGATTTTGGTCGGGTTGGATGAGCATCAGGGGGAGTTTAGAAAATTAACAAAAAATGCTTTTCTGATTGAAGAGGGGATCAAGGTAGATATCGACGCTCTGGATAAAAAGTCATTGCACGAAAAAGTGCAGGATGTGATGGAAGGATTGTTTAAAAACCAGTTAAAAGAACGTATGGAAATATTTGGAGAAGCTCACGCCAAAGATCAGGGGTCGGATGATTTGATTCAAATTGGAAAAGCCATTACGGAAGGCCGAGTAGCAACCCTGTATCTGGAAGAAAATAAAGTTCACCCCGGTCAGTTTGATCCAACGCTGGGAGGCATTACTCAAGGGGAGCTTGAGAATCCGAAAGTTGGCGATGTTTATGACGACATGGCCGAAGTGGTTCTAAGCCGTGGTGGCGAGGTCCTGATTTTAGAAAAAGAGGAGATGCCGACCGAAAGAGATATTGCAGCGGTCTATCGTTACTAGATTAATCCTTTGGATTAACGAATAGAAATAAGGATTAACTCCTAGTATTTAAAGGGGTTAATCCTTATTATTTTTCCGGAATAATAAGGATTTTGTAGTATAATAAAGAAAACTTTTCCAAAGAATTTTAAACTTGGGCAAACATCGATTCGAAAATACAATTAGAAAAAATATGCAAAAGTGAAAGGAATTATCATGAGTAACGAATATAAAACAAAAATAGGAACATTGGTTGATAGCATTTCAGAGAGTTATAAAAAAGAATGTTACATTGCCCCTCATGACTTGGGTTTTTTACCAAACCGAAGTGCAATCATTGATACAACCAAGGCACTCCGCCAACTGGTATTCCCCAGCTATTTTGGCAGAACTAATTTTCGCAGGGAAATTCAGGATTATCATATTGGCGAATTGCTGGTCTGTATCATCGAAAGCCTGACGAAACAAATTACTTTGGCTTTGAAACATCAGGCCAGCAATTCGGAAAATTTTGCTGAAGAGCATTATCACCAGGAAGCGCTAAGAATCTGTTATGAATTTATCAGCAAGATCCCTCAGATTAGAGAGTTTTTGGCGACTGATGTGATTGCGGCCTTTGATGGTGATCCGGCGGCAAAAAGTAAGGATGAAATCATTTTCTGTTATCCCGGTGTTTTTGCCATCAGTATTCACCGCTTGGCCCATGAACTGTATAAACTTTCGGTTCCGCTGATTCCCCGGATCATGAGTGAATATGCTCATAATATTACCGGCATCGATATTCATCCTGGAGCTACTGTTGGCAAGTACTTTTTCATTGATCATGGTACTGGGGTGGTTATTGGTGAAACGGCCATTATTGGCGAACATGCAAAAATATATCAGGGGGTTACCCTTGGTGCTTTATCGACTAGAGGCGGCCAGAAGCTTAGAGGGGTAAGACGTCATCCCTGCCTGGAAGATGAGGTAACCGTTTATTCGGGAGCGTCAATTTTAGGGGGCGAGACGGTTGTTGGCAAAGGCGTTGTTATTGGCAGTAATGTTTTTATTACGAAATCAGTTCCCGAAGGCACCAAGGTGAGCATCAAAACGCCAGAGCTCCATTTTTCTGGGCATGAGTTAAAGGAAATTTCCATGGAAGCCTTTGACTGGGTGATTTAAATTCAGGCGGCAATGTACAAGGTTGTTTCAGAAAGACTGGCATCCCCATTTACACCACCAAAGGCAAGGGGGTGGAATCAGCGTACTGCCGGAGTTCGTATTGAACAAATCCATATTATCGGATCGTGAGCAAAATGAAATTCTATCAGCATTGCAAAGCTTGAACGCCTTGAATGGAAGCATGGCAGATCCGGTCTTAAGCAAGATGGGCATGCTTTTTAAAAAAGATAATGCCAACTGGATCGATGTGGATTTTTCACACTGGGGCAGTGATGAAAAGGAACGGGAGAAGTTCACCCTTGTTAAAAATAGTATTCTGGAAAGAACGCTGCTCAGTTTTGATTATTTCAGCTCCTATGGAGAAAAGTCATCCCGGATGATTGAACTCCTAAAGCTTTTTACCATTAAGACCAGCATTCCTTTCAGCGACTGGATTTATGGCTATATCATGTCTTTTGGTGAACAGGTAGAGGTTTTGGAACCTGCGGAGCTGAAAAATGAAATCCGTAATAAATGTGAAAAAGTTCTGAGGAAATACTTATAAGTTGACACAATGCTGTCAACTTATACATGTTACACTGAGTACATCAAATGAAATGAGGTGTACTTAATGAATTACGAAGTGGTCGAATTAGAAGAAAAAAAGTAGTTGGTTTAACCGCCCGAACCAGCAATCAGGATGAAAACATGGGTCAGATAATTGGTGGCTTATGGCATTAAGATGTTACCTAAGAAGGGGATTAATCCCGAGGGATACGTTGATTACAGCATTTACCCGTTGGAAGGGATCTGGGATATTAGTGATGAAGCCAAAGCAAAGAATAGCTTTGATAAAAATGACTTTGTTTATCGCATCATGATCCGTCAGCCGGACTTTGTGACAAAAGCACTAGCTGTGGAAGTCGTGGATCTGGTTAAAAAGAAAAAGCCCCATCCATTGCTTGAAAAGGTAAGCTTTGAAACCATTACAGATGGCTTGTCAGTTCAAATGCTGCATCTTGGATCTTATGATGATGAGCCGGAAAGCTTTAATAAAATGGATGAATACTGCAAGGAACACGGTTTGATTCGGACGCAGTTAACTTATCGGGAGATCTATCTGATC
Source organism: uncultured Acetobacterium sp. (assembly GCF_963664135.1). Classification (NCBI taxonomy): domain Bacteria; kingdom Bacillati; phylum Bacillota; class Clostridia; order Eubacteriales; family Eubacteriaceae; genus Acetobacterium; species uncultured Acetobacterium sp. The sequence continues at coordinate 2,709,502 of NZ_OY760905.1, forward strand.
GATGCGAGAAAAACGGCCGCGGACAAATTAAAAACGGTACTGCGTTACGCCGTTGAGAAAAAATAATGAATAAGCAAAAAAGTTTCGGAATTAAGTTTTATTTCTGAAACTTTTTTTATTTTTTGTTTACTCAGGTGTTTCAATAGGGTATATTTGAGGGAGATATTGTACGTTACTGAGTACAAAGATAAACATAAAAAAATATTGAAATTACCCTAAACCATGAAATGAAAAAATGATTAAAAAAACAATCAGATTAGAAAAAGAAAAGATTTTAGGGGGAACAATGAGTACAAAGATATTGATTGTGGATGATTCAACCACCGACCGTTTGATTATCAATAGCATGTTGATGGATTACAACACGTTGACTGCTTGCGATGGACTGGAAGCCATGGAACAGATCAAAAAAAATCCGGACATCGATCTGGTAATTCTCGATTTGAACATGCCCAATATGAATGGCTTCGAGGTACTTGAAGCGTTGGCAAAAGATCCGGAATATCGAAAGATTCGAACCATTATTTTAACCAATTATGATGAAATCGACAATGAGGTCAAAGGTCTGGAGTTGGGCGCTGTCGACTATATCAGAAAGCCGTTGAACCTTCAATCGTTGCTCATCCGAATCAATATCCACATTAAATTAAAAAGCATTCAGAAAATGATCGAGCAGGATAATAAAAGGTTGGATGCCCTGGTTCTGAAAAAAACCAGAGAAGTGGCAGCTACCCGGGATATTACCATCCAGGCTCTGGTAGGACTGCTGGAGGTCCGAAATATTGAATCCTCCAAACATACCATCAGAACCCAATGGATTATGAAACTGTTGTGTGATCATCTAAAAACCAAAGAAAAATATGTGGAGATTCTGACCGAAGCTTATGTACAGGAACTTGTTACCACCACGCCCCTTCATGACATCGGCAAGGTCGGCATCCCGGACAATATTTTACTAAAACCGGGAAAATTGACAATCGATGAATTTACGATCATGAAAAAACATGTGGAGTATGGCGTCAATGCGCTTCAAAACGAAATATGCAGTGATGAGGACGTCCCCAGCTTTATCAGGACGGCCATGGAAATTGTAGGCACTCATCACGAAAAGTATAACGGAACCGGTTATCCCAAAGGGCTAAGCGGCGAAGCCATTCCATTGCCGGGGCGGTTGATGGCCATCATCGATGTGTATGATGCGCTCACCAGCGAACGCATCTATAAACCAGCCTATGATTTTGACGATAGTATCGGTTTGATCGAAGGTGAAAGCGGCGAACATTTTGATCCGGATATTGTGGCCGGGTTTTTGGAAATCAAAGAAACCATTTTTGATATTTCCCGAAAATTCATCCAGGAGTCAATTGAAGTGGTGGCAACAAGATGCGAAGATTAAGCAGCGTCCTGATTTTTTTGATAATCATTTTAGGATGGCCTTCTTTTTGTTATGCCAGGGATAACAGTATTGACTGGACGCCTGAAGAGATTGCTTTTATGGAAGCGTATCCGGTGATTCATTTGGGGGTGGATCCCAAGTTTGTACCTTTTGAATTTTTTGATGAGAATGGAAATTATCAGGGAATTACCTCAGACTATCTGGAAATAATCAGTGAAAAAACCGGTCTGCAATTTGATGTTGCCAAAGGCCTGACCTGGACCGAAGCCTATGAAAAAGCTTTGCGTGGGGAAGTTGATATGTTGCCGGCAGTGTCTAAAACCCCGGCCCGGGAGCAATACTTTTTGTTTTCTGAGCCTTACTATAATTTTAAACGGGTAATTGTTGTTCAAGACAGTACTAAAAATATCAATGGTATCGAGGACTTGTACGGGAAGACCGTAGCAGTACAAAAAAACAGTTCCCACCATAGTTACCTGGCCGAGTTTTCGCAGATTAACTTGAGCTTGTATGATTCGGTGGAAGATGCACTAACTGCTGTAGCCAATGGAACGGAAACAGCTTTTGTGGGAAATCTGGCAACGACCAATTATCTGATTCATTCAAATGGTTTGACAAATTTGAAATTTGTAGCCTTCGAAGCCGAAAAACAACAGAGTTTGTATTTTGCAGTACGGAATGACTGGCCGGAGCTCATCAGCATTATGAACAAAACCCTGGAAACAATTACGCCGGAAGAACGGATTGCCATTAATAATCAATGGGTTGGCGTCGAGGTTGTCCCGGATTATACGCCTATTTATCAAATTGTTATGATTGTCAGCGGGGTGATCATGCTCATCTGGCTGGTATCAATTTACTGGATCTTGCGGCTGCGCCGAGAAATTGAAAAGCGCAAAAAAATTCAGAATGATCTGGAGTTGGCCAAGTTGGAGGCAGAATCGGCCAATAATATTAAATCAAGCTTTCTGGCCCGGATGTCCCATGAAATCAGAACCCCTCTCAATGCCATTACCGGCATGGCGTATCTGGTGAAAAGGACCCAGGTCACCTTGACTCAGAAAATGTATCTGGATCGGATTACCCAGTCGGCCAATACCATGCTGAGCATTATCAATGACATTTTGGATTTTTCAAAAATTGAAGCTGGGAAAATTGAGCTGGAACGGGTGTCGTTTAATCTTGATCTGGTGATCCAGGATGTCATTAACATTGTATCTTATAAAATTGAAGAACAGCGGATTGGCTTTAAACTGACTAAAGACCCCAAGATTCCGAACTGCTATTTTGGGGATGCCAAACGGATCGAACAGATTTTACTTAATTTAATCAATAATGCCACTAAGTTTACAACTGTCGGTGAAGTGTCGCTTGATATTCGCCTGGTGGCCAGGGAATCCAACCGATACCACCTGGCTTTTACCGTTAGAGACACTGGCATTGGGATGTCCGAAGATCAGATCAAAAATCTCTTTGAACCGTTTGCTCAAGGTGATGCCAGCATTAATCGGCGGTTCGGCGGAACGGGATTGGGTCTTTCCATCGTAAAAAGTCTGGTCGAAATGATGGCCGGGGAGATTCAAGTCTACAGTACCGTTGGTGAAGGCTCAACGTTTATTGTGGAGCTATCATTAGAAAAAGATCTGGAAAAAGAAGCGGAATATCAAGAACAGGTGTCTTCATTATACTTTAACGATATAAAAACTCTGGTGCTGGAGAAAACCGGGTCGAATATGAACATCATTGACAGTTATTTAAGTGCTTTTGGGATGCATTGTGAACTGACAACGTCCCCGGCTAGCGCAATTAATATGTTGGAACTGGAAAACAGCAAGTTCTCAGCGCCCTTTGATCTGCTGATTCTTGATTATGACACGCCCACCAGCGGCGGGTTTAAATTTGTTGAAATGCTTCAGGCAAACAAAAAAATAGTCAAAAAACCTAAGGTGATTATGCTGTTGCCGATGATGCGGGAGGATTTGTTTGACAAACTGGATACCCAGGGCGTTGACATCGGCATCGGAAAACCGATTATTCCATCGGTTTTATACAACGGCATTCTGGAAATTTTCAGGACCAAAGCCCTTGTTGTCAATCAGCAGTTTACTCAGGAAGAAATCAGACAGGAGATAATGGAAAATTCCTATGGTGTTTTAGTGGTAGAAGACAATAAAACCAACCAGCTGATTGCCAAATCCCTGCTTGAACCGGTGGGTTTTCGTGTGTGGCTGGGGAATGATGGCCAGGAAGGGATTGCGCTGTTTAAAACCTATCAGAATGACATCGATTTAGTGCTGATGGATCTGCACATGCCGATTCTTAATGGCTATGAAGCTGCCGAAAAGATTCGGGAAATTTCGCCAGATGTGCCGATTGTGGCGATGACTGCGGATGTGATTCAGGGTGTTAAAGAAAAGTGTGAAGCTGCCGGCATCCATCACTACATCAGTAAACCCTTTGACCCGGAACGATTTGTGGAAACAGTCAGCGAAATTATCCGGGCCAACCAAAATACTGAAAGCGAGACCGAAGTCGTTCCGATTTCTGAAATAATTAAAAAAGATGAATTGGATACCGTTGTGCTTGATCGCCAACAAGGACTCAACTATATGGGAAACAACAAAGCACTGTATGAGAGTGTTCTAAAGGCTTATTTTGAGGAGAATCAGGAAATTAATATCAACCTGGCTGCAGCGATTAAAAATAAAGGTTATGAAGAAGCCACCCAGATGGTGCATAAGGTTAAAAGTAGCTCAGGAAGTATCGGTGCAAAACAGGTTTTTCAGATTGCTATGAATTTGCAAGAAGCCCTTGAAGACAGATCGGAAGAAAAGATAGCGCGACTGTATCCCCAGTTTATCAAAGCAATGGATGCATTACTGGCAGACATCGAAAAAAGCTGACGAAAAATTATGAAATAGATTAAGAATGCGACCATGAAACAGTTTGGCGACCGCCAAAACAAGCGGTTATTCTTCAAATTCTTACCGGGATTTGGTAGTAAAAAAAATTAATTATGCTATAATAAGTGCAGATTGATTTAAGTTGAGGAGGGTAACAATGTTAAATATTGCTTCGCGTATTGATCAGCTGCCATTGACTCCGATGTTGAAGAAGGTACTTCTTTTAACCGGACTGGGGTGGATGTTTGATGCTATGGATCAGGGCATGGTTTCCGGTGTGATGGCGGCCATTGGTAAGGAATGGGCTTTGGATCCCAGCCAGCTGGGTTTGCTGGGGAGTATTGGGATGCTCGGTATGGCTCTGGGTGCCGGCTTGTCTGGGATGGCCGCCGATAAATGGGGCCGCCGAACCGTTATTATGTGGACCCTGGTCATTTATGGGGTGTCCAGCGCCCTGTCCGGGTTTGCGGTTAATTTTACGATGTTATTGATTTTAAGATTCTGTACCGGTTTTGGCCTGGGTGGTGAATTACCAGCCGCTTCCACCTTGGTCAGTGAATTCTCGCCCACCCGAATCCGAGGCAGAAATGTTATTATTCTGGAAAGTTTCTGGGCCTGGGGATGGCTGATTGCGGCCTTTGTCGCCTACTTGTTTATTCCGGTTTATGGATGGCGGATGGCCTTTCTGGTGGGTGGTATTCCGGCTTTATTTGCAGCCTTATTTCGGATGTCCGTGCCCGAGTCACCGCGATATCTGGAATCAGTGGGAAAAACGGCTGAAGCTGAAGCACTGCTGAAGACCATGGAAAAGCAGGCGAATATTACCAGTCCGATTATGTCTGATGAAAGCAAAACCGACAAACTCAGCCATATCAAGGCATCATTCTTAGATTTATGGTCCAAACCATATGTCCGATCAACCATTGTTTTGTGGGTAATCTGGTTTGGTATTAATTTTGGCTACTATGGTTTTGTTTTGTGGACCCCATCATTATTGGTGGCAAAAGGCTTTACGCTGACCAAAAGCTTTGAATTTACGTTGATCATGTGCGTGGCGCAGTTGCCGGGATATTTTAGTGCCGCATATCTGATTGAAAAAGTGGGACGAAAAAAAGTACTGGCTATTTATTTTGCCGGAACGGCTCTGGCGGCCTGGTTATTTGGTCATGCCGGCAGTGTTGAGCAAATTCTGATCTATGGTTCCATGCTTTATTTCTTTAGTTTGGGTGCCTGGGGATGCGTTTATGCTTACACCCCAGAAGTCTATCCGACTTTTTTCAGAGCAACCGGCTCTGGTTGGGCAGCCGCATTTGGACGAATCGGCGCTTTTATCGCCCCCTTTGTGGTCCCGGTGATCTATAATTTTTATGGCACCGAAGTTGGTTATACCAATGTATTTATTACCCTGACCCTGGTCTTTGCGGTGGTGGCAGTTGTCGTTGCGGTATTTGGTAAAGAGACCATGGGAAAAACCCTGGAAGAAATAAACACGCCCCATATTTAATTTTACCTGAACTTAATTTAATATGAAACGAAGAACTGCCTGTGATCGTTTATTCGGTCACAGGCAGTTTTGAGTGCTGCAGATCTTTTAAGAATAAATTTTCAAACTCAGCCCCGGGAACTGGTCGCCCGAGATAAAAGCCCTGGATTTCTTCACAGCCAAGTTCAGCGAGGATATCCAGCTGATTCTTGGTTTCAACCCCTTCGGCAATGGTATTGATGCCGATTGTTTTGGCCAGCAAAATAATGGCTTGAACAATCTGTTTTGCCTTGATGCTGGTGACAATCGAGTCGATTAGCGGTTTGGCAATTTTGATGCGGTCAATGGTAAAGTGTTTGAGATAAGAAATCGACGAATAGCCAGTTCCGAAATCATCGATGGAAACCGACATTCCAATGGATTTAAAAAGATTAAAGATTTGGGACATTCGGTATTCGCCATCCATGGCCATGCTTTCGGTAATTTCGATATCCAACCATTTGGGATTGAAGGCATTATTTTCTGCGAGTTGTTTTAGCTCAGTTAACAGATTGGTGCTGTTAAGCTGTTTGGGTGATATATTGATGCCCATTTTCAAGTTTTGGTCATAGCGAGTGTTCCAATCTGTGATCTGAAGCACCGCTTTTTTTAGCACCCAGATGCCAATTTCATTGATATGATCTGTCTCTTCGGCAACTTGGATAAATTCAGCTGGGGTCATGATTTCATTATCGGAGGAAACCCAACGGATCAGTGCCTCAATGCCGGAAAGTTTGCCGTCGGGGATGCTGAATTGAGGTTGATAGAATAGTCTTAAATCATCATAGAAATCATTGCGTCGCAGGAATAGTTCAATTTCATTGCGTTTTTTGGTTTTGTCATGAATCAGAGAATTATAAACGGCAAATTTGTTAATGCCCGTAGATTTGGCGTGATAAAGGGCAATATCAGCATTCTTGATGAGCGCCTCGGCGGTTTGGGCACCATTTGGGAAAATGGAAATACCAATACAGAGGGCTGGGTAAAAGATATAGCCGTTGATGTATAGTTCTTTACTGCAGGTTGCAATAATGGTTTTTGCCATTTCAGCGGCGACATCATTTTCAGCGTAGCTAGTACAGGCCAGAACAAATTCATCACCGCCCATTCGGGCAATCGTCGAGTGATCACAGGCAGATTTGGCTAAACGCTTTGAAATCTCAATGAGAACCCGGTCACCAATATTATGGCCGTAGGTATCATTGATTAATTTGAACCGATCCAAATCCATGTAAAAAAGCGTAATCGTCTGATTTTGAGTCATATTTGAAATTCTTTTCTCTAGATCAGTGAGAAAATAGCGGCGATTGTACAGATTGGTCAGGGTATCGGTATTGGACAGGTAATGGAGCTCTCTGTTTTTATTGATCAGTTCAACATTGGCTTCGTGAAGTTCATTGGTTCGTTTGGCAATAATGGATTCCAGTTCGGTATTGAGTTGCAGTTCTTTTTTTAACAACGCTTCGTTTTTTATGGAATTCTGGATATATGAGTTCAGCCCCATATAAACAACGGTTAAGGTAATGAAGATAAGAAATTCAGATAAGACAAACCCCCGTATCAAAATGACAAGAATGGGGCACAGCAGAATAAAAATTTCTTTTGAGCGAGTTCCGACGTTCGTTGATAAAGCGGGAGCAGTAAGTAAGTCTTTTTTTTCAGCATACAGGGGCATCAATCCGCCGATGGCAATAATCAACAGGGCCGCCAGATAGATGGCATCAATAAGCGAATTGGCCACATATATATCATTATAGGCACTGTAATAATAATATAAGTCTGTCAGGACAAACAGAAAAATACCCCCAGAAATAAAGCGCACAACTAGCGGAATTTTCCCCCCACGAATGGATAAATACCAAATAACGATACCAACATAAACAAGAATATCGATGACAATCGAAATTACTGAAAAAATACCCTCGACAGTGAGAAGAGCAAGAATCTCATTGCTGCGATTGAAAAACAAAATCCAAACCAGAAGAATGGCCGCAAAAGAGAAAATAATAATATCAAGAAGGAGTTTAGCAATGTTCCAACGCTTAAACTGGTAAAATGCAAACAGAAAAACGCCCGATGCAAAAAAAATATTGGTCAATAAGTAAAAAAAGGTAATCGCGCTGATTTCGGAAGGATCCACCCCCAGGAGTAAAGCGTTGATTGCCCATAGCATGTCAGCGAAAGCCCAGGAAAAACAACCGAAACTGTAAAATAACAGGGATAAGTTGATCAGGATACAACGGTTGGATTTATAAAACGAAACAAATATAAAAAAACCCGCAAGAAAGGCGTTGATGGGGGATAAGACATCACTCCAATTGTTAGGCTGTAAGATAACCGATATTAAATAAACGATAAAAAAAATGCCCATTATCATCAATGACGCGAGATAACTAGTTTTTTTCAATTGAATTTCCTTTCGAAAACATCATTGTTTCACGAAAATACACGGTGAGAGTCGTGATAAAATAATTCTCCTCAGAGTTGTTGTGATTGTTTTTTTTGTAATCATTGAGGAAATAATGATCTCAAATTCATCATTGAATCCAAGGTATCAGTTGTTGACTCTATAATTATATTATAAAGGGAAGAAAGGATATGTCAACTAAAAGTGATGCGGTTGGCTGAAACATAAATGGTTGTTGTTTATAGAAAGAAAGACTTTTGTATGATGGCGGGAATGTTAATACAAAAGTCTAAAATTGATTTGCGGAAAATTTTTTGTTTGAGGAATGCTTATTAAGAAAGATTATTAATAATATCGACCATATTCATAATATTTTCGAGTAATGGTTTCATTGGCGGCGAATTTTCTTTGTCTGTCGATTTTTCGACCATATTCATAATAAATTTATGGAAAAAGTTCATTTTGTCAGGTCTCATTTCACCACCAAAATTTTCAACTGAACAGGCTTTTTTCAATAGTGTCTCAGGAAAAGCACGCTTATAATAGTCACTACAGTTTTCTGAAGAGCCGCAGGAAACAAAAAAGCCAAGGTTTTTCTTCTTTAGTGCATCTGCATTGGCAAGACAATACTGTTTGATTTTTTTCTGAATCTGCCCCATATAGATGGAACCGCCAATTAAAATGGTGTCGAAATTTTCTAAGGATGGGATGGGATTCTGATTGATGTTGACAATACAGATTTCATCGTTTAGATTTTTTTTTAGTATTTGGACACAATCCTGGGTGAATCCATAGGTGCTAGCATAAATTATTAATGTTTTCATTTTACTTTCCTTTCTTAACTTTAGTTTTTATTGGGAAAGGGCATTTTCAATGGATTTCAAATACGCCTTGCTGGTAACCGTGGCACTACTGACTGTATTGACGGTTGTATTTTGTTTTTGAATGACACTGTTTATGATAGCATTGGTAACATCAGGGGATTCAATACCGACAGTTTTTAGTACGTTAATCTGAGTTATTTGGTGATCGGCAACGATGACCTCAACCTCATTTGTCCAACGACCACCTTTATAAATTCCGGGATAGGTTCCGTCATCAATCTTGGCCAGATCAACTGGGGAAATTGGTATACTTGTTCCGGATTCCAATCCGTTAGTCATGTAAAAAATTCCACCGGCACCTATCAGTACGAATACCCCCAGGATACTAAAAATAATAATTAGCGCTTTTTTCATTTATTCTTCCTCCTGCTATTTTGAGTCCTGATCCATTTTCTCCAGGTTTGTCAGCATTTTTTTAATGGCTGACCGGGTCATCGCCAGTTCTTCGGTGGTGATGCCATGAAATAATTTTTCGGTAAATATTTCTGATTTTTCCTGACTTTCCTGACCAAAAGAAGCAACGGCATCGGTTAGTTTGATCCGGGTGATCCGGGCATCATTGGCATCTTTTTCCATCACGACGAAGCCCTTTTGTTCTAATTTGAGTGCAACCTGCTTGACATTCTGATGAGAGCTGCCCATTCCTTTGGCGACTTCTTTAATGGTCGGGTCGTGATCAAAAGTATTCTGGACAACAATCGTGAGTAACCATTGCTTGGTGGTTAAATTGTGTTCTTTTAGTTCCCGTTCCAGCAGGGTATCCATCTGGTTTGCAACGACCTGAACCCCGCCAAAAATGAATTTCTGATCGGGTATAGAATCCATATTATCCAAAATATACCTCCAACAATCTATTAAGGTAATGTATTACCTTAATAGATAATACATTACCTTTTTTTATATGTCAATACCTTTTAAGAAAATTAATTTGTTTTAGATAAAAGTTAAGGGCTATATAAATTTGAAAGGGTTTGCAGTCATTTCGAAGGTCTAAATTTTCAAATTTGTGTTATTATAGTTAAGCACCAGAAGAGGAGACGTTTTATGCCTAAAATAGGAATGCGAATTTTTAAAACATTTATAGCAGTCTATCTTTGCTTTTTAATCTACTTATTAAGAGGTGAGCAGGGTTCCCCATTCTATTCGACCATTGCGGCAATTTTATGTATGCAGCCCTATGTTTCCAATAGTTTTAAGGTGGCCATGAATCGGACCCTGGGAACCTTTATTGGCGGTGCCATGGGATTGGTATTGCTGATTTTTGAGCGACAGTTTATTCCGGTAGACATGCCAGCGCTGCAGTATTTCATTGTCTCGTTGTGTATTATTCCGCTGATTTACTTTACGGTCACCATCAAAAAACCAACTGCTTCTTATATTACCTGTGTCGTATTTTTAAGTATTACAATAACCCATGGGGCAGATGTGAATCCCCTGATTTTCACGATTGATCGTATCATTGATACCTTGATTGGAATTTTCGTGTCTCTTGGCGTCAATGCCTTTCGCTTGCCCAGACGTAAAAATCGAAAAGCATTATTTGTCACAAATCTTGATGGCACGTTGTTAAATTCCAGCGGTGAAATCAGCAACTATTCCAGGATTAAACTCAATACGATGATCAAACATGGGGCCCTGATTACCATTGCCACCACGAGAAGTGTGGAAACATTGCTGCCATTGCTGGAGGGCGTAGAAATGAAAGTGCCGATTATCATTATGAATGGGGCGGTTCAATATGATTTGAAAAAGCGAACCTATTTGGCCTGTAAGAAAATGAACCCCGAAACGGCTAAGCAGATCATTGATGTTTTTGAAAAACAAGACCTTAATTGTTTTACGCATACCATCATCAATGATGTCTTACATGTTTATTACATCAGGCTCATTAACCCCGTGGAGGAAAAAATCTATCACTCGAAAAAGCGGCTGCCGGAACAAAGCTATGTTTGCGGAGATTTGCCAGAAGATCAGAGTGTGTTATCAATTATGGCAGTGGATCAGCAAGAAACCATAGTGAAGCTCAAAGAGGTCATCATGAGCCTGGCTATTGCCCCAGCGGTTAATGTTGAGTGTTATCCGGATGACGAACATGAAGGTTATTATTTTATTGAAATCACCAGTTGTGAAGCCTCGGTGAAGAATGCCATCATCGACATGAAAACCCATTATGCAGCAACCAGTGTAGTGGCCTTTGGTAACGATGCAAGGAATTCAGCCATGCTGGCGGTGGCTGATTTTCCCTACGTGGTTGAAAATACAGCGGATGAAGTAAAAGCGATGCCCTGGATACCCATTGGCAGCAATGACAGCGATGCAGTGGTCAAGACCATCGGTCGACATTTTTATGTCAAACCTTTTTAATTGATGTAATGATGACCGTTTGCAGAAAAAACCGATTTGACACCATATGTTGTATGTGTTAATATTAATATAACAAAATAAGATAGTAATGGTGCTGTGCCAATCGGTGCAGTTCAGGGGAAGCAGGTGCAAATCCGGCACGGTCCCGCCGCTGTAATGGGGAAATATTTGAATGAAAAAATAGGCAAGCCTGTGAATTTTCTGAAAAAGATCGACCCAAAGTCAGATTACCCGCCATAACTGTTTACGCCAGACTCTACGCGTGATAGAGGGTGTTTGAGCCAATGAATCATTATGCCTCTTGACCACGCCGTCGAGAGGTTTTTCAATGCCAAAAACAATAAAAATATCGAAAAAAGACAAATAGACCAGCAGGAAAGAAGGCAAATAACAGAATATGATTATTAAAATCAAAAAACGCGACGGACGAGAAGCTCCTTTTAACATTGAAAAAATTGCCAATGCCATTTTCAAGGCGGCTAACGAACTCGGCGGGCAAAATTACCAGACTGCCATGGATCTGGCCGAAAAAGTTGCCATCTATATCGAACAGGAAATGAATACCAACACACCGACAGTAGAAGAAATTCAAGATGCGGTTGAAAAAATTCTGATCGAAACCGGACACGCCAAAACCGCTAAACAATATATTCTCTACCGGGCCGAACGAACCCGAATCCGGGAAATGGATACCCGGCTAATGAAAATATACGAGGATCTTACCTTCAAAGAGGCTAAAGATAACGATGTGAAGCGGGAAAATGCTAATATCGACGGGGATACCGCCATGGGCACCATGCTCAAATATGGTTCGGAGGGGGCCAAACAGTTTTATGAAATGTTTGTTCTGAAACCGGAACATTCAAAAGCCCATAAAGAGGGAGAAATTCATATTCATGATATGGATTTTTTAACGCTGACGACCACCTGCTGCCAGATTGATTTAGAAAAACTATTTAAGAATGGCTTTAGCACCGGTCATGGACATCTGAGAGAACCCAATGATATTCAAAGCTATTCGGCCCTGGCCTGTATCGCCATTCAGTCCAATCAAAATGATCAGCACGGCGGACAGAGCATTCCCAACTTTGAGTATGCCATGGTCCCAGGCGTAAAAAAAACCTACATCAGACTTTACCGTGAAAACCTGTCAAAGGCATTAACCTTATTGACGGATACGAAAAATGCTTTGGTTAAAGTTAAAGCCATTGGTGAAGAGATTGAAAAGAAACAGGGGTTGATTCCTGAATTAAATCATTCAAAACGGTATCAAGAAGCGGAAGCGAAAAATTTAGCCCAATGGATTAATGATGAGAACATGATTGAGCGGGTTCAAACCTTTGCCATGGAAAACGCTGAACGGGAAATTGATCGTAGTGTCTATCAGTCAATGGAAGCCTTTGTCCATAACCTGAACACCATGCATAGCCGGGCTGGGGCTCAAATTCCCTTCAGTTCCATTAACTACGGCATGGATACTTCTATTGAAGGTCGATTGGTGATCAAAAATCTACTGCTGGCCACCGAAGCCGGATTGGGAAATGGCGAAACCCCGATATTTCCGATTCATATTTTTAAGGTTAAAGAAGGGGTGAACTATAATTCTTGGGATCCCAATTACGATTTGTTTAAGCTGGCCTGCCGAGTCAGCGCCAAACGGCTGTTTCCCAACTTTTCCTTCCAGGATGCCCCCTATAATCTGAAGTATTATCAAGCGGGTCAACCGGAAACAGAAATAGCTTACATGGGTTGCCGAACTCGGGTGATCGGGAATGTCCATGACACCGATCGGGAAATTACCTATGGTCGAGGTAATCTGAGTTTTACAACCATCAATCTGCCCCGCATTGCCTTAAACAGCAAGGGAAATCGGGAACTATTTTTTGTGGAGTTGGATAGAAAAATTGATTTGGTCATCGACCAGCTGATGGAACGGTTTGAAATTCAGGCCCATAAAAAAGTGAAAAATTTTCCCTTTTTAATGGGGCAGGGAGTTTGGATGGACTCGGAGGATCTTACCGAAGAGATGGAAATCCGGGAAGTCTTAAAACATGGAACCTTGAGCATGGGCTTTATCGGACTGGCCGAATGTCTGACTGTTTTAACCGGAAAACACCATGGTGAAGCAGCAGAAGTGCAGGAACTGGGACTGGAAATTATTGGCCATATGCGAAAGCGAATGGACGAAACCAGTGCAAAATACCAGCTCAATTTCACCCTGCTGGGAACGCCGGCCGAAGGCACCGCCGGACGTTTTGTCAAGCTGGATAAAAAAGTGTTTGGTGATATCCCGGGAGTGACGGACCGAGAGTATTATACCAATTCTTTCCACATTCCGGTATACTATCAAACCAGCGCCTATGAAAAAATAAGGTTGGAAGCCCCCTATCATGAGCTCACTAACGCTGGACATATTACCTATGTGGAAATGGATGGGGACCCCTTGGACAATCTGGAAGCCTTTGAAAAAGTGGTCCGAGCCATGAAGGAAGCGGGCATTGGTTATGGATCCATCAACCACCCAGTGGATCGTGATCCGGTTTGCGGCTTTACCGGAATCATCGGCGACGAGTGTCCTAATTGCGGTCGTCAGGAAGGTGATGTTCGATTTGATCGCATCCGCCGTATTACCGGTTATCTGGTTGGTACCCTGGATCGCTTCAATGATGCCAAAAAAGCTGAAGAACGGGATCGGATCAAGCATTTCAACGCCAGCGAACAATTGGAGCAATTGTAATGAATGAAAAAGTAAGAATCGCCGGCGTCGTCAAGGAATCTATTGTGGATGGTCCGGGAATCCGTTTTGTGGTTTTTGCTCAAGGCTGTTTACATCATTGTGACGGCTGCCACAATCCGGCGACTCACGATTTTAATAAGGGCAACCTGATTGAAATTGAAACAATTATCAATGAAATGAAAAGGAATCCGCTGCTGGATGGCATCACCCTCAGTGGCGGGGAACCCTTTGAACAGCCGGAAGCCTTTGGAGAACTGGCCAGACGTTCGAAAGCCCTGGGTTATCACGTGATGACCTATACCGGCTACACCTACGAAATTTTGATGGAGAAAAAAGATGAGCAGAGGCTGCGGCTGCTGGAAAATACCGATCTGCTGGTGGATGGGAAGTTTGAAGCTGAGCAAAAGAGCCTGATGCTAAAATTCAGAGGATCGAAAAATCAACGAATCATTGATTTGAACAAATCCCGGCGGGAAAATAGATTGGCGCTTAGCGAAATCAGCTAGAAAATAAAGAATAATCAAAAAAAGCAATCGCCTCTTATGCGGTTGCTTTTTTTGGTTCGGCATGACGCCAATCCGTTGCGAAAATCAATGGATATTATTTTTCTTGAATAATCACCACTGCGTTATAGACAATGGTTCTTTTTCCGTTGAGATCAAATAAAACTTTGTTACCATATTCGGTGTCTTCGATGTCGACTTTCCCATCATATTCAGCTAATAATGTGCCGCTTTGAGAATAAACGGATATGTGACGATCTAGACCTCCGACCCATTCTGATTGCGTTGTTTTTATATCGCGTCCCATAGATTCGCACCCTGTAAATATTAACAGAGACATTAACAACAAAATACCAAAATATATTTTCTTAGACTTGTTCATTTCTTTTGCCTCCATGATTTTTTAGCTTTATAATCGCATATCGTTTTAATTTAATCAATCACTTTATCAAAAAAATAGTGGTCAGAAAAAACATGGCGACTGGGTTCGGTACGCTTAATTCTAAATTATCCAATTTATCAGACACTGACTGTAAAATTGAGTTTTGTCGAGAACGTATAAGGACAATGGTTCGGTGTTGTTGGAGTCACTGGACAATTCAGTTTTTTTACAGCATTTACTATTGCTGCCAAAGCAGATATAATAATTAAAAAGTAGAAAGAAGGTAATTCTTTATGTGTACAAGCCTCACCTTAACAACAACAAATCAGATCAATACACTTGCCAGAACCATGGATTTCGCTTTTTTATTAGATCCCGAGCTGATCTTTATTCCAAGGAAGTTTCCGTTGGTGTCTGAGGTGGATCAAATGGAAAGATCGGTCAAATATGCGATGATGGGAATCGGCCGAAATTTAGGCACTTATATTTTTGCCGATGGTCTTAATGAGACCGGTCTAGCCTGTGCCAGTTTATATTTTCCGGGCTACGCTGAGTACAACGATTCCGCTATTCCCGGAAAAACGAATCTTGCCCCTCATGAAATTGTCGGATGGCTGTTAACCAACTTTTCGACACTTGAAGAAGTGAAAAGCGCAATTCCTCAGTTGAATATTGTCAGTACACCGCTTAAGATTATGAATGTAATTACGCCACTGCACTGGATTATTACCGATAAAACCGGGAATACCATTGTGATTGAACCGATGAAGGATGGCATCATGATTCATGACAATCCCCTCGGTGTGATGACAAATAGCCCGGACTTCAATTGGCACCTAACCAACATTCGCAATTATATTGGTGTTTCACCAAATAAAACAGGTTCGATTCAGTTAAATGGCGTGACATTCAGTCCCTTTGGCGCTGGTGCGGGATCATTTGGTTTACCTGGGGATTTCACACCCCCTTCCCGATTTTTACGGGCGTTGTTTGGGCGAGAGGCCATCAATCCCATCAACAATGAAGAAGAGTGCATTAACGCCGCTTTTCATATTTTAGCATCGGTTGATATACCAAAAGGAAGCGTTATCACCGATGACGGAATTGATTTTACCCAATATACCGCATGCATGGTTTGTAATACCGGGACCTATTACTACAAAACCTACGATAATAACCAGATCGCCCGGGTTTGTCTTTTTAATGAAGATTTTGAAGCCAAAGATCCAAAGGTTTGGGATATACTCCAGAAACAGCAATACAATCAATTGAACTAAAAAAATCAAATACTTATGATAAGCATGGAACACAGAAGCTAGTGGATTTGATATATTTAGAAGTTTTAATTCTGATGAAATAGAAAAAGGGAAAAGAGATGGAATACGGATATATTTATGAAACCTCATTTGGTAAAATTGTTCTAACCGAGAATGGAATGGCCATTACTCGGCTGATTTTTAGCGAGGTATTGCCAGAAGGGGTCAACGGTATGGAAACACCTCTGATTAAAAAGGCGGTCCAGGAACTCCAGGAATATTTTTCCGGGACACGTCAGCGTTTCGATCTACCCCTATCCCCTCAGGGCACCGACTTTCAGCAAAAGGTTTGGAAAGCTCTTCAGGATATTCCCTACGGAGCCGTCTGTAGCTACAAGGACATCGCTCGGGCAATCGGTAATGAAAAAGCCTGCCGTGCCGTTGGTGGCGCCAATAACAAGAACCCGATTTCCATTATTATACCTTGTCATCGGGTGATTGGTGCTAATGGCAGTTTAGTGGGGTATGGTGGTGGACTTGAAATAAAAAAGCAGCTGCTGGCATTGGAACAAAAGTAAGTAAAAATGCGAGGGTTGATCGAAAGTGTCGCATAACCATATTTGAAAAAGCTGAAAGTCTAAAAATAGCGCCAAAAGATCAATGGACAACTTCCGATCTAAAATAATGAATTGCGTGAATTTAAGATGCATTAATGGGAAGGCTGAAGATCTGATTCCAGGAAAGAATCTTTTTAGAATTGGCACAAAACTTGCTTTTAATTTTATATAATGCTTAAAAAGTAATGTTAAAAAAGATTCTGGAGGTTTCAAGATGAAACGAGTTTTGATTGGTTGTGGTGTATTAAGAAAAGAAATTGAAGTATTTCTGAAAGATTCAGATATTGAATGTCGATGGCTTCAGGATAAGCTTCATAATGAGCCAGATAAACTTCATTTAGAAATTCAAAAGGCAATTGATGAAGAATCTGACGCGGATATAATATATCTCAGCTATGGATTGTGTGGAAAATCATTGGCTGGGGTTCAAGCACGGCAATGCCCGATTTTGATGCCGAGAGTGGAAGACTGTATTGAGATTATTTTAAATGGTCGTAAGGATATTGATGAATTGCGACGGACCTCTTATTTTGTATCTCAAGGTTGGCTATGGGGTGAAGATGGCATTGGCTATGAGCATGACCGAATGAAGGAAAAGTATGGTGAAAAAAAGGCTATGCGCATCGCTAAAGTAATGTTTAAAAATTATAAATATTTGTTATTTATACGAACCGGCGTAGAAACCGATGAAGATAAACAAAAATGCGATCTAATGGCTGAAAAACTTGGTTTAGGTGTTCACGAAGCCCAGGGAAACATCCATTTATTGGAAGCAATGATCAATAATGGAAATGATGAGCGGCTTATTTTGATTCAGCCGGGTGAGGCAATAAGCGAAGAGATGTTTCGGGTTTTTTAACAAAAAATTCACACGTGTAACAACCAAAGCCTTATCGGAGTCATCGTTGCGTGCCAGCTTGAACTCCAATTATGGCAATGGTTGTTTTTTGATTAATCGAAAAAATTGAGTGAGTTTTCCGAGCAAAAAGTTTACAATAAAAAAGTGTAATAAACAAGAGCATAAAATAAATCGAGGGGAGGCAGAAAATGAAACGAATCATCACCGAATATTTGAAACCCTTTTATGGTCGAATGGCTTTTGGGGTATTCTTTAAATTTACCGGTTCGATCATGGATTTAATTATTCCCTCGATTCTGGCCTATATTATCGATCAGGTGATTCCTTTAAATCAACAATTGCCAATTTTTTACTGGGGCGGCGTGATGGTGATCTGCGCCATTATCGGGATGGTTTTTAATATTATTGCCAATCGCATGGCGGCCCGGGTGGCCAGCGATGCCACCGAGGTGATTCGCCATGATCTGTTTGCCAAGGTGATGTATTTTTCCAATCACCAGATGGATTCCCTGACCAAACCGTCAGTGATTTCCCGATTAACATCGGATACCTATATCGTCCATCAAATGATTATCCGCGTCCAAAGACTGGGGGTTCGGGCGCCGATTATGCTGATTGGCGGCATCGTTGTCACCATGACCATGGACCCGGTTCTGGCAACGGTACTGATTGGGATTATGCCGATCATGGCAGTGATGATTACCCTGGTCTCTAAAAAAAGCATGCCGCTTTTCGCCGGGCTGCAACAGGCTTTTGACGGTTTTGTCAGAGTGGCCCGAGAAGATATCAACGGGATTCGGGTGATTAAGGCCTTATCAAAAACCGATTATGAGAAAAAACGCTTTGATGTCATTAATACCGATGTCGTTAACCGGGAGAAAAAAGCCCGAATGACAGTGGCAATGATTTCGCCAGCCATGAATATCTGTCTGAATCTGGGTTTGGTTTGTGTGGTGGTGGTTGGGGCTTATGGTGTCAATAATGGCACCTCCGAAGTAGGGATTATTCTGGCCTTTATGACGTATTTCACCATCATTCTCCACGCCGTTTTAGCCATTTCTAAATTATTTGAGATGTGGCCAAAAGCCACGGCTTCAGCCGATCGGATCATCCAGGCACTGGAGAGTGTCGATACTCTGGCAGTTCAGGAAGTGACCGAAGCTGTCAAAATGAATGAGACGGATGCCTTTGTGGCATTCCAGAATGTCATCTTTTCGTATAACAAAGAAGAACCTAATCTGAACAACATATCTTTTGCGTTGGCAAAAGGGGAGACGCTGGGAATTATCGGCGAAACCGGGGCAGGGAAAACGACGCTGTTAAATCTGCTGATGCGTCTTTATGATGCCGATGCGGGAACCATCACCATTGCTGGTCAGGATGTCAGATCGATGGATCCCCGGGAACTGCATAAAAAATTTGGGGTGGCCTTTCAGAACGATATGATTTTTGAAGCGACCATTGAAGAAAACATTGATTTAGGTAGAAATCTCTCAAAAGAGGCAATTACAAAGGCAATCATTTGTGCCGGGGCCAAAGAATTTGTGGATCAAAAAGCTGGTAAATCCGTCGAACAGCTGACCATTAAAGGGGCCAACCTCAGTGGCGGTCAAAAACAGCGGATTCTCGTTGCCAGAGCACTGGCAGCTGGCCCGGAGATACTGGTATTGGATGATGCATCAAGCGCGCTGGACTATAAAACTGACGCCACCTTTCGCAAAGCGATTAAAGAAAACTTTGAAGAAACCACGATTATTATCGTCGCCCAGCGGGTCAGTTCCATCAAACATGCCGATCATATTTTGGTGCTTGAAAATGGCCAGGCCATTGGTTTTGGAAAACATAAGCATCTGATGAAGTGCTGTGAAGTCTACCGGGAAATCAGTCATTCCCAGATGGGGGTATCCTGAGATGCGACGATCACAAAAATTCGAAAAACCGAAAAACCGCAAAGGTACCCTGATCCAATTATGGGGTTACTTGATGCGGTATAAATGGCGGTTGTTTGCTGCCATCGCTTTAACCATCGGGAGCAACCTGCTGGCGCTGGTGGGGCCATTGCTTTCGGGCTATGCCATTGATGCCATTGAACTGGGAACCGGTAAGGTCAATTTTAGTCAGGTGTTTTACTATGCCTTCTGGATGGTGGTGTTTTATATTGGCTCAGCTGGTCTGACCTACGTACTGGAAGTGCTGATGATTCGAGTCAGCCGTCAGGTTACCTACGCCATGCGTAAGGATGTCTTTAATAAGCTGCTGGATCTGCCGGTGGGTTATTTTGATGTCCACCAGACCGGCGATGTCATCAGCCGGATTACCTATGATATTGATACCGTAAACAGTTCAATTTCCAGTGACCTGATTCAGGTGTCCTCAGCGGTCATCACCGTCATAGGCTCATTTTTAATGATGCTGGCGATCTCACCAAAACTGGTATTGATTTTTGTATTTACCGTGCCGGCCTCGATCTTGATGTCCAAATATCTGGTCAAAAAGACCCGACCTTTATTTAGTCGGCGATCCCGAAAACTGGGAGAACTCAATGGTTTTGTGGAAGAAATGGTGTCGGGCCAAAAGACCCTGAAAATCTATGATCAGGAAGAAAATACCATTGGAAAATTTAATGTTAAAAACAAAGAGGCAGTGGAAGCCTATTATAACGCCGAATATTACGGCAGCATGATTTTTCCCACCATTAATTTTATTAATAACGTGTCACTGGCCTGCATCAGTGTATTTGGCGCGCTGTTATATCTGGCCGGCTCGATGTCGATCGGCCAGATTTCCTCCTTTGTGCTGTACTCGCGAAAGTTCTCCGGGCCGATTAATGAAATGGCCAATATCATGAACGATCTGCAGTCGTCTCTGGCGGCGGCTGAGCGGGTCTTCGTCTTACTGAATGAGCTGTCGGAGGCCAAGGATACTGAAAAAATGACAGCGCTGACCAATGTGAAAGGCGATATCAAGCTGGAAAATGTCCGGTTTAGCTATGATGCCAATCAGGTGATTATCAAAAACCTCAGTCTAAAAGCTGAAGCGGGCAAGCTGATTGCCATCGTCGGCCCGACTGGGGCCGGGAAAACCACGATCATCAATCTACTGATGCGCTTTTACGATATCGAAGCCGGAAATATTTATGTGGATGGTAATGAGGTGCAGGAGTTGACCCGAGACAGCTTGAGAAAATCTTTTGCTATGGTGCTTCAGGATACCTGGATTTTTCATGGTACGATTTATGAAAACCTGACCTATGGCAATGAAAAGGCCACCATGGCTGAGGTGGTACAGGCGGCCAAAGCCGCCCGCATCCATTCCTTCATCGAACATCTGCCTAATGGTTATGAAACCATCTTAAGTGATGAAGGAACCAATATTTCCAAGGGGCAGAAGCAGCTGCTAACGATCGCCCGGGCGATGCTGCTGGATGCCAAAATGCTGATCCTTGATGAAGCAACTTCCAATGTGGATACTCGTACCGAGAAAAAGATTCAGGAAGCCATGCGTCATCTGATGAAAGATAAAACCTGCTTCGTCATTGCCCATCGGCTGTCAACAATTCAGAATGCTGATCTGATTCTGGTGGTCGATCGCGGTGATGTGGTGGAACAGGGAACTCATGAAGAACTGATGGAAAAGCGCGGAAGTTACTGGCAGATGTATCAGGCTCAGTTTGAATAAGTACAAAAAACGTGATCGCCATTGAAAATGACATTGAAAGTCAGGATTAAAATGATATAATAATATCCGAAGATAAAAACACAGTTCTGGTTGGTAGTCCAGACGCGGTTGATGCCGTCAGTAACCTGCCTCCTAAGGTTGTCCATTCTTTGTCACATTTCTAGGAGGAATTGAATATGGATAAAGTAACAGGTAAATTGACGGTTTTTTTTGACGACCCCTTTTGGGTGGGCGTGTTTGAAAGTTCAGACGGCGATAAGCTGAAAGTCGCCAAGGTGACCTTTGGTTCCGAACCAAAAGATGGGGAAATCTATGATTGGTTGCTTAAAAATTACAACCGGCTCCAATTCAGCCAGCCGGTTGCGGATGAAAAAATTCCCGAAAAGCGGATTAATCCTAAGCGGATGCAGCGGGATATTCATCGGCAAATGACCGAGAAAAGCATTGGCACCAAGGCTCAACAGGCCCTGAAGGAAGAACAGGAAAACAAAAAGATAACCAGGAAAACGTTTAATAAAGAGAAAACTGAAGCAGAAAAACAACAACAATTTGAACTGCGACAGGAAAAGAAAAAACAGAAACATCGCGGACATTAAAACGGTTTATTAAATAATTTAAGAAAAGTCATCGTTTAGTGATCAGGTTACAGTTTATTACTTCAGAATGGGTATAATTAAGATAACAAATAAAATAACCGTTAAGGAGATAATAAGATGAGCGCAGTAACAATCACAAAAGATAATTTTCAACAGGAAGTAATCAATTCAGATAAACCGGTATTGTTGGATTTTTGGGCACCCTGGTGTGGTCCATGTAAAATGGTATCTCCCATCATCGATGAAATTTCGGATGAAGTATTCACATTAAAGGTCGGAAAAATTAACGTGGATGAACAACAGGAATTGGCCGCTGAATTCAAAGTCATGAGCATTCCAACCCTGGCAGTAGTCAAAGGCGGTGTTGTGGTGAAAAAAGCAGTAGGAGCAAAATCCAAGGCAGATATTTTAGATCTAGTGGCAGAATAGCCAGAAACAGAGCAACGGAGAAATTCGTTGCTCTTTAAATTTTTTGACTATAAGTTGAATTAAAGGGTGTTGCAAATTAAACTGGCAATTCAGCAGTGTGCGGGCGATCACGGATCGCCCCTACGTTACAAGAGTTAATTCAATTTATGTAACCTAAATGATTTCTTTCAATTGCACCTTGTCGATCACTTCGATTTTACCCCGGGAAAGATGAACATAACCTTCGTTTTCGAAATACTTCAGCATCCGGGAAACCACTTCCCGGGCCGAACCCACATATTTGGCAATTTGTTCATGGGTCATGACAATGGTATTCGAGCCGGTTCGGGCAACCTCATCCAGCAGGAAGATGGTCAGACGCTTGTCGAAACTCATAAAAAGAATCTGCTGCATCGCCCACATCACATCAGAAAAACGATCGATCATGGATTTATAAGAAAAATTCTCGGCATGAATATTTTCGTTGCAGATTTGCTGAAAAACAGCGGAATTGATCAGGATCACTTCGCTGTCTTTTTCGGCATCGATATGCACATCAAAGGTAATGTTATCTAAGATACAGGAAGCGGATAAGATACAGATTTCATCAGAGCCCAACCGGTAAAGGGTGATATCCCGACCATCTTCTGATAAGATATAGGTGCGCAGCTCGCCGCTTTTTATTAACAGTACACCCACACAGTCATTGTCGCCCCGATGAATGTTCTCACCGCGTTTATATTTAACCGGCACGGCATTTTCTAATAGCATGTTTTTTTGATTTGGATTCAAATGATCCCAAAAAGTAAGGATCGTTTGGATAAAGGTAAGATCAGATTCTTTTAACATTTTTATACCTCATCTCATAGTTTAGATAACAGTATAGCATAATTATTTTGATTCTACTTTAAAAATCAGGGTATAACGTGGTACTATAAAGTATCAATATGAGGAGATTTCTGATGAATAGAGATATAAAAAAAGATCTGGAATTAAGAAGACTGGAAGCCAAAGATCTAACCCAGTTTAATGACATCTTGAGATATGCATTTCAGGTGACCGATGAACAGCTTTTTAAAGTGGGCTGGAAACATGATGAGATCAAGCGCTCAAAATTTCCAATTCTGGAAAAAGCGGAGGTCATCGGCTGGTTTGAAGATGGGCGGCTGGCAGCGCAGATTGCCGTTTACCCGCTGCAGGTGAATATCAGTGGCAGTATTTATGAAATGGGGTACATCACCGGGGTGGCCACCTATCCCGAATATATGGGGCTGGGTCTGATGTCTGGCCTGATGAAAAAAAGTCTGGAAACCATGTACGAATGCAATCAGTGTATTTCGTTCTTGTTTCCTTATTCCCATCCGCTTTATCGACACAAGGGCTGGGAGGTTGTCTCGGATAAAATGACCTACCGTATTCGGGACAACCAGCTGCCCCGGGATATTGATGTACCGGGACGGGTGAAACGGGTCAAGGAGAGCAGTCCCGATCTCATCGCCCTTCACGATGCCTTTGCCAGAAAAACCCATGGTTGCCTAATTCGTAATGAACTGGTCTGGGAGGAATACTGGCGTTGGGATGTGGAGGATGTCACGGTCGCTATTTATTATGGGGTAGATGATAATCCCCTAGGTTATCTGGTCTATCTGATCGAGAATGATGTATTGCATGTCAAAGAAATGGTATATCTGAATCAAGAAGCCAGAAAGGGGCTCTGGGGTTATATTGCCGCGCACGAATCAATGATCAACGAGGTAGTGGGCAGCAATTACAATAATCATACGATTTCTTTTTTATTCGGAGACAGCGATATGAAAGAAACCATCCGACCCTATATCATGGCGCGGATCGTGAACTTTGAGGGGTTTATCAGGCAATACCATTTTGCCAACACCGAACTGAATGAATCCATTACCTTTGATATTGTCGATACAGTGCTGGATTGGAACAATCGCAGCTTTACCATTTTGTTTGCTAAGGGAAAAGACCCGGTGCTGATTGATGAGCCATCAGAAAATCGGATCAAACTGGAAATCGGTATTTTGACTTGTATGCTACTGGGGTATAAACGACCTACCTACCTCCAGCAAATTGAACGGATTGAAGCCAGCAAAAAAACAGTATCGCTGCTGGAGACCGTTATCGCCAACGAAAAGGTTTATTTCTCAGAATATATATAAAGGCAACAAAAAACGGCTCGTGGAGAGCCGTTTAATTTTTTTGTATTTAATGGTTCGCCGGAACAAGACCAACGTGAATAGTTGATAAATCCTCGCGTAAAACAGCTCCAATTTAAAATGAAGAACTGATCATAAAACCGAGGATCGCACCGTAAATGGCGGTGCGATGAAGCTTGGCGGTAATCGGACAGCTGCCGCTCTGGCAGCCAACCAGTTTATAATAGAGAAGTCCCAGGACGCCCCCCACAACCGTACCAATCATTATTTTTAAATACATCGCCATCTCCTAATTCTTAATCAATTCAATACCGGCAAGTAGAGTCGCTTCATCAATGGCTCCTTGGTAACCTTTGACAATTTTCCCGTCAGGGTTAATAAACACAGTGGTAGGGATGGACGAGATGCCATAGGCAGTGGCGGCTTCAAAATTGGTGTCAAAATAGACCGGGAAATCAAAGCCCTGATCGGTGACATACTGAAGTCCCTTTGCTTGGGTCTCACGCTGACCATCAACCTGATCGATCATCAAAAAGATGACTTCGTTCTTTTGATTCTGATAGACAGCGTTGAAGTGGGGCATTTCGCTTTTACAGGGCGGACACCAGGAAGCCCATAAATTGAGAACTACTGGTTTACCAGCAAAATCGGACAGCTTGACCGGATTTCCGGCTTCATCAAAGACGGTGAAATCTGGAGCAGATTGAAGCTCCTCGGTTTGGGTTGAATCGGTACTGCTATTCGATGCGCTTTCTGGTTTAACAATCGTGGACAAGGATGTATAACCCCAATAGACGATCCCCAGAAAGATGCCAAAAGCGACGATGCCAATCATTGTTTTTGTTTTATTTGTCATGACAGACTCCTTAAAAAGTTAAAAGTGACAGAAAATATCCCAACAAACCAGTGGCCATCATCATTCCAATCAGTACCAGCAGTCCGCCGGAAACACGATTGATAATTTGGTAATGGCGTTTAATAAAAGCGAAGGTCGATTTCATCCGGTCAATCAACACAGCTGAGACCACAAAGGGAATTCCCAGGCCGATGGAAAAGGACAACAGCATCAGCACGCCCTTTAGCGTATCCCCGCTGGATGCTGCCATCATCAGGGCTGAGCCTAAAAATGCGCCCACACAAGGGGTCCAGCCGATTGAAAAGACAATTCCGAAAAGCAACGCAGAAAAAAAGCCCACCCGGGAATGATCCAGGCTGATCTGATGGTTGGTATTCAAAAAAGAGATCCGCAGCACGCCCATAAAATTCAAGCCAAAAAGGATGATAATGATACCACCGATGATGTTGACAATGGTGGAATACTCAATCAATAAGCGTCCCAGACTGCCGGCAAAGGCACCCAGTAAAACAAAGATTAGGGTGAAACCTAAAACAAAGCCTAAAGCATTAATGACTGCGGTATATTTAGTGTCTTCATGGGTTTGTCCCGCAAAATAGGATATATAAATCGGCAGCATGGGTAACAGACAGGGCGAAATAAAGGTGATAATTCCTTCAAGAAATGCGATAAAATAATCCATACGACCTCCATAAAAAATTCGATCAGTGTATAAAGATCCTGAACATAACTTAAAACTCATTATATCAGGAACGTGATCTTTAATCCGTGATTAGATCACATTAGCAATAACGATGAAATTTTGATCAAGTAATGTCAAAATGGATCGCCTTGATTGATAGCGTCGAAAAATCAGCATAAAAAAAACAGCAGATCCGGATGATCGTACTGTTTTTTTATATATTAGGAATGAAAAGAAAAAGAGGAGATATTCATCTCTTGTTGCTATAATAGTCTGTGAACCTTTAGCGAAACTTTGAATTGCGTTAAGTTTAAGTTAAATTAAGATTTTTATAAGACCGATGCATAGCGAAATCATCGTTGACAAAAATCAGGCATTGTGATATCTTTATCCCAATTAAAGAATTGGGGAGCTTATGCATTTAGGCTGAGAGGAAGTAAATCGCTACTTCGACCCATGCACCTGATACGGATAATGCCGGCGTAGGGAAAACATGTAAATCTACTGTGCATTCATGCACAGTTTTTTTTGTCTAAACGAAGACAACGCAAAATTCAAAATGGTTAGTGGATTTATTCTGCAAGTGTTTTAAATGTGGCGGGTGCATTCTTAATACGAAAGGAATTATTATGCAAAATGAAAACAAACTTTCAAACCGAAGTCTGACCCTTTTATGGTTTGGCGCAGCCGTTTCCATTGCCGAAGTCATGACCGGAACCCTGATTGCACCACTGGGTTTAAAAGATGGGATACTGGCCATCATTATTGGTCACATCATCGGTACCCTGATTCTTTTTCTGGCCGGTGTTATTGGCGCGCAGAGTAAGTTGGCGGCGATTGAATCTTCCCGGATCTCCTTTGGAAAATATGGTTCTTACTTTTTTTCAGTCATGAACATCTTACAGCTGATCGGCTGGACCGCCGTGATGGTGATTACTGCCGCCAAAGCCTTTGACGGGGTAACAACAAGTGTTTTTAACTATCAAAACACGATCCTCTGGTGTATTGTCATTGGGATTTTCATTGCCGTTTGGGTTTTGGCCGGGTTTAAAAATATGGAAAAGCTTAATTTGGTGGCGGTGGGATTATTGTTTATTGGCTCCATTATTTTAAGCTTTCAGATCTTTAGCGGATCACCCGGTACCGCCACTGTCGAAGGGGTGATGAGCTTTGGCGGTGCCGTTGAACTCTCGGCCATCATGCCCATCTCATGGTTACCTCTGATTGCGGACTATACCCGCTTTTCCGAAAACAAAAAGTCCGGTGCGTTGGTCAGTTCGATCAGCTATTTTATGGGCAGTTGCTGGATGTATATCATTGGTTTGGGGGCGGCTCTCTATGTGGGAACATCCGATATTTTTGTAATCTTAACCGCCGTTGGTCTTGGCGTCTTAGCTTTGTTGATCATTATTTTCTCAACGGTTACCACCGCCTTTCTGGATGTTTATTCGGCGGGAATCAGTTTTATCAATGTGAACTCCAAGGCTAAAGAAAAAACGGTTGTTTTGGCGACCTGCATTATTGGCGTGATTCTGGCCATTATCACCCCAATTGAACAATATCAGGATTTTCTCTATTTAATCGGCTCGGTTTTTGTGCCTCTGTTCGCCATTCTGCTGACCGATTATTTTATCTTTAAACATGTCAGTGCCGATGAGAATAAGTTGATTGATGTAAAGAATGCGATTCTATGGGTGGTCGGCGTGTTTATTTATCGATACCTGATGGGCTTTGATTTTTCAATTGGCGTAACCCTTCCGGCCATGGTTCTAATCAGTATCTTATGTATCTTAGTAGAAAGAGGTAGAATATTATGTTCGAAAAAATCTTAAACAATGTCAGTAATCAACCACCTTTAGTTCATTGCATCACCAATTATGTAACCGTGAACGACTGTGCCAATATGGTGCTGGCCTGTGGCGGTTCACCGATTATGGCAGACGATATCAATGAGGTGGAAGAAATTATTTCCATTTGTAACGCTCTGGTGATTAATATCGGGACGCTTAACGAACGAACCGTAGCGGCGATGATTAAGGCCGGAAAAAAGGCCAATGCCTTGGGTCGACCAGTGATTCTCGATCCAGTGGGCGCTGGTGCTTCTTCATTGCGAACCAATACTGTTTTTGAACTCTTAAAAGAGGTGCAGTTCACCGTTATTCGGGGAAATGTTTCAGAAATCAAGACCATTGACCTGGGCAGCGGGACTACCAAGGGTGTGGATGCCGATATCAGTGATGCCGTGAACGAAGACAATCTGGATCAGATGGTTACCTTTGCCAAAGCACTTAGTGAAAAAACCGGTGCCGTCATTGCCATCACCGGCGCTATCGATATTGTCGCTGACCGCCAAAAAGCGCTGGTCATTTGCAACGGTCATGCGATGATGTCACGGATTACTGGAACCGGCTGCATGCTGACCACCGTTATTGGCAGTTATTGCGGTGCTAATCCGGAGGAAACCCTTCTGGCAACCGCGGCCGCCGTCAGTTGTATGGGGCTGTGCGGTGAGCTGGCCTTTGAAAAAGTTCAGATGAACAAGGCCGGAACCTCATCTTTTCGAACCTTTCTCATCGATGCCATGAGCCAGATGAATCCAGAAGCATTAAAAGGAGGAATGAAGGTTGAAACTCGATAAGCAGACAATGCTCTTATACGCCGTTACGGATCGAACCTGGTTGGGCGAACGAACTTTGATTGAACAGGTCGAAGAAACCCTCAAAGGCGGCGCCACCTTTATTCAATTGCGGGAAAAAGACATGGCTTTTGACGGTTTTGTAGAAGAAGCCAAAGCGATAAAAAAGCTAACCGATGCCTATCAGGTTCCCTTTGTCATAAATGATAATGTTGAAGTCGCCCTGGCAGTGGATGCCGACGGCGTTCATGTCGGTCAGGATGATATGGATGCTGGGGAACTGCGAAAACGGATTGGGAACAAGATCATTGGGGTATCCGCTGATACGGTGGAATTGGCTCAAAAAGCCGAAGCCGACGGCGCTGATTATATTGGGGTAGGCGCAATCTATTCTACCGCCACAAAAACCGATGCCGATGTGGTGGCGTTTGAAACCATTGCCGAAATTTGCAAAAGTGTGGACATTCCGGTGGTCGCCATCGGCGGCCTTAACGAAACCAATATCCTCGCTTTAAAAGGAACTGGTGTGGATGGGGTGGCCCTTGTATCGGCTATTTTCGCAAAAGAAGACATTGTCAATGCGACCAGGGAACTGCGGCAGATTTCCGAGGAAATGACAAAACCATGAAAAACTCAATTGCGAATGTTCAGGGAATCATCTTTGATCTGGATGGTACCCTGATTGATTCGATGCCGGCCTGGGAAAATATTGGGGCGGATTTTTTGAAAAATCATGGGGTGAGCCCGCCGGATGATTTGAATGAGACCATTAAAACCATGAGTTTTGCCGAATCATCCCGTTATTTTATTGAGTTTTTCGGAGTGAACATGACCGAAGAACAGGTCAATGACGAAATTAATAGCATGATCCGGAATAACTACGCCGAGCACATCGTGCTAAAACCTTTTGTTAAGGAAGTACTGGACCAGTATTTGCAGCAGGGGATAAAAATGGGAATTTTAACCGCCACTCACAAATCGCTGACCGAATTGGTGCTGAAGCGTTTTGGTCTGTTGGAGCATTTTGAATTTATTCTCACAGCGGGAATGATCGGTTTATCAAAAAGTCAGCCGGAGATCTATCATAAAGCCGTTGCGGATCTGAAATTGCCAGTTGATCAAATTGCTATCTTCGAGGACGCCTTGTATTGCATTCAGGCCGCCAAAGATACCACGTGTCACATTGTGGGAGTCTATGATGCGTCCTCAAAAAACGACTGGGATGAGATTAAAAAAAATGCCGATGCCACCATTTTAAGTTTTAAGGAGTTGATGAAATGAAAAAAATCTTATCGATTGCCGGATCGGATTCCAGCGGCGGTGCCGGCATTCAAGCGGATATCAAAACCATTATGGCGCACCACATGTATGCCATGACGGTGATTACGGTTTTAACGGCTCAAAATACCACCGGGGTTTATGGCATTGCTGAAGTTAAGCCTGAATTTGTGGAAAACCAGATGGATTGTGTTTTTACGGACATCTATCCGGATGCGATTAAAATCGGAATGGTATATAACGCCGAAATAATTAAAAGTATTGCCGCAAAATTAAAGCAACATCAGGCCAAAAATATTGTTTTGGACCCGGTCATGGTGGCCACCAGCGGTGGGAAGTTATTAAGTGATGACAGCATTGAGAGCCTGAAAAATGAGCTCATG
This sequence comes from uncultured Acetobacterium sp., assembly GCF_963664135.1. Classification (NCBI taxonomy): domain Bacteria; kingdom Bacillati; phylum Bacillota; class Clostridia; order Eubacteriales; family Eubacteriaceae; genus Acetobacterium; species uncultured Acetobacterium sp. Next base: position 2,740,025 of record NZ_OY760905.1, read on the forward strand.
CCCCTGGCCGATATAATCACGCCGAATATTCCCGAGGCTGAATGCCTGTGTGGGTTTGATATCCATTCCAAAGCGGATATGGTCAGAGCCGCCAAAAAAATTGCCGAAAATTATTCGGGCAGCATTTTGATTAAGGGCGGCCATCTTTTTGAAAGTGCCGATGATTTTCTGCTGATTCAAAATGAAAAATGTCGTGAAGAAGTCTGGTTTCCTGGTGTAAAAATAGATAATCCCAATACCCATGGCACCGGTTGCACCCTTTCGTCAGCCATTGCCTGTCAGTTGGCCGCCGGGGAAGCGGTTGGACAGGCGGTCAAAAATGCCAAAGATTATGTTACCGGAGCACTGTCGGCCAATCTGGATATGGGAAAAGGCAGCGGACCATTGGATCATGACTATCAAATGAAGCTGACCGGATGCTCAAATAACCGCTAACAAATAAAACCAATGCTACCGCAATATGAGCAATCGTATTATCACAGCATTGGTTTTATTTAGGATTCCGGCCATGCTCGTATTAATACTTTTTCAACAAACAATTTGGCAATGTTTTCGTCAAACTGGGTGCCTGAGCATTGTTTAAGTTCATTGATCGCTTCTGCTTGGGTAAAAGCCTGGCAAAATGGTCGATTGGAAATCATCGTGCAATAGGCGTCAGCAACGGCAATGATGCGCCCCTGCAAGGTTATTTCTTCTTCCTTCAAACCGTTGGGATAGCCCTGGCCGTCCCAGCGTTCATGGTGTTCCAGGACAAACTTGGCAATTTCGGCCAGTTCATTCACCGAACGGAGGATGTGGTAACCAATTTCCGGATGGCGCTTAATTTCAGCCCATTCGTCGTCACTTAATTTTTCAGCCTTGGTTAGAATGGCGTTATCAATCGCGATTTCACCGATATCATGACGCAAGCCAGCCAGTTTGAGCTGGTTGATGGGTTCCTTTGCGAAACCCAGTTCTCGCCCGATGGCCTCACAGTATTCGCTGACTGCTTTGGAATGAATCACTTCCTGATGATTTTTCTCATAGATTGAATTGACAATTAAGTCAATAGTTGCTTTTTTAACACTGGGACTGATGGACAGTTTGTGCTGGTACATGGCGTCTTCGGCCCGTTTGAAAACATCGTTGAGATTATCACTTGGATCTTCTTTAATGGCAAAACCCATGGAAACGGACAAAATGGTGTATTCAATGCGGACCTTTGAGATGATTTCATTGAGGCGTTTAAGAATACTTTCCACATTAGTTTGATCTGTTTTTGAAAACAAAATCACAAATTCATCCCCCCCAACCCGGGAGGCAATTTCATCATGGCGGAATTCATTTTTTAGAATTTCGGCAAATGTTTTTAGAATTTTATCCCCCATTTGATGGCCGTAGGCATCATTGATCAGTTTAAGTCCATTGACATCCGCCATTACTAAGGCAATCGGAAGGTTTCTTGGGGTATCCAGGCGGAGCAATTCTTCTTCGTAAAAACGACGATTGTAAAGGCCGGTTAATTGGTCATGATAGCTTAGATAGAGAACCTCTGTTTCGGCCTTCTTTCTTTTATCGATGTTTCGGCTGACACCAACAATTTCGATATCACCGCTGGTGTGATATCGATATTTTGTAGAAATCTCAACCCAGATAAGATCACCATTTCGGCAAGGCTGTTGTATTTCGATGAGGTAGGTATTAGGTGCTTCGGGATTGGCAATAAACGATTTGACATTTTTTCTGGTGGAGTTGCGGACCAGCACCAAGGACTCTGTATTCATGGAATCTTCCAATTTTTCATGCATCGCATCTTCAGTTGATAGCCCCCGTAATTGATAAATGGATGGGCTGATGTAGGTAAATTTATTCTGGGTATAATTAAATACCCAAATCACGTCAGACGTAAATTCAGTGAGAAAGCGGTATTTTTCTTCACTTTTTTTGAGGGCCTGTTCGGCATTTTTTCGATCGGTAATATCATCAATAATACTGATGATATGGGGAACATTATTCAAGAGGATAATTTTTGCCGAAATGGAACAAATTCGGATATTTTTATTTTTATGCCGAAAATTCACTTCGAAATCATCAACGGATTGCTGGTCAGAAATAACTTTTAATAATTGTTCCCGATCAGCGGGGTTTTCATAAAGATTGAGTTCCAAAAGACTCTTATTAAGGACTTCTTCATGTTGGTACCCAGTGAAATTTAAAAATCCAAGATTGAAATTCACAATTTTACCATCCGGTAAGGTTGTGATCAAGCTGGCGTTGGGGCTGAGATTGAAGATTTGCTGAAATTGTTCTTTGCTGTCCGCAATGTCTGAGCTTAAGCGTTTATTTAGCATCGCAATAAAGGCAAAGGTCACAATGAAATTAAAAAGAAAAGCCCCGGTGAAAGAAAAGGCTTGGAGTGTTGTAGGTGAAAGGGCGTTTTGGACTGGGCTTGAATATAAGGAAAAAACAGCTTTGAAAATCGAAAAAACTCCGGCTCCCAAAAATAGCAGGATTAGAAAATGCACTTGCGGCGTCAGGAATGCCAGCTTGCTTTTATGAAGTGTAGCAGCGATTAAAAAAGAAATTACTCCAAAAAAGAAATGAACAGTAAAGCTTCGAAAGGCTAAGGAATTATAAAAAAACTGAAAATAGTTGAGCAGTAATAAACAGAGGACAACACTTATCAGAGGAATCCATTTTTTTCGTTTAAATTCAAGAATCGAACTAAACCCATGTATTGAAAAATCAGTGCTAAAAGCAATAGGGAATTGCTAATAACGATAGTAAGCTGGGGATAAGAAATCCTCCCCTGGAGCATGACAAAAAGAAATCCCAGCGCAAACAAAGAACAGCCAATTCCAAAATGATAAGTGCCGGAATATTTGGAAGAGTGAGCGAATACAATAATCGCCTGAAAAACACTGGATATAACTAAAATCAATGCTATGGTAGCAAGATCAATGTTCATTATGGGCCTCGCGATTATGAGAATTAAAATAAAAAGTTTAATTGAGTAAATTATTTAGAATAGTCAAATCTTATGGTTTAGAGTTATTATATCCTTATTATCTAAAAAGAAACACAGAAGCAAAAATATAAAAAAATTTAGCCGCTCTGTTAATGACAGTGCGGCTAAATTCTTTTATAAGTTAGCATTAAATGATCGTGGGAAAATTTGTATCAAACAACCTGAAAATAGGGTTTGATTTCAAATTTTATCATTTGTAAAATACGTTTACTCTCTTCAATAATTTCATCAATTCTATTTTCTTCAATATGCATCAGGACAAAATGAACACTGGTTAAATAATCCAGACATTCTTCTAATGTACAATCAAACTCGTCATTTGCGTAGGCCAATTTTACCGATAATGAGGAAGCCATGGCAGCCCGGGCAATCATGGAGATCTCATCTGAACAGCGGTTTAGTTTTAATCCATATCGCCGATCATGAATCTTATACAAATGGACGGTGCTTTTTGAAAAAGTATCCTCATGTTTCTCATCAGCATGTTCTTTCACAAAACGCATAACATTGGGATCACATAGGTGCAGTATATCATATAAACGAATTTCGACAGCAGTGCTCACCTGCAAATCGGTTTCTCGACCTTTGAAATATTCCAGATATAGTCTTAAAGCCACCTTGTTTTTATGTTCAACCAAAAATTTTTCGGTCACTTCCCGGGCCAAATTGGATTTTGATTTGAAATAATAGGTAATTAAGGGTTTGGTAATCTCGCAAACATCGGCTATTTGATCCAGATATGTTGCTTTGTATCCCTGTTCATAAAAAAGTTTAGTAGCTGCAAATAGAATGTTTTCTTTCTGATTTTTCATACACGTCTCTCTTCTTATTGATTATTTTATTGTATCGTTTAACAACATCGAAATCAAGATCAAATTACTTTACAATTAAAAAAACTTTACCCGTAAAATAATTGTTGACAATTCGTAAAATCGGCGTTATACTTCAGTTACTTTACCGGTAAAATTCAAGGACTCTTAAATAATCAACACATTATAACACAGGCTATTAAGAGACTTGAAATGTTATTGGCGTTGTCAGACAGTCAATGTAAACGATATTAAATAATTGATTGATGAGTAACGGTAGAAGCCGATAGTTGGCAACGTGACGGAGAATTCTAAAAAACCGAGATGGAAAAGGAGTAAGAAAATTGATTATTATTGGAGAAAAAATTAATGGTGCGATCCCCTCAACTGCCAAAGCGATTGCAGCCAAGGATGCAGAATTTATTAAAAATCTGGCCATCAAACAGGCCGAAGCCGGTGCAGACTTCATTGACGTCTGTGCATCAGTAGACGACGACATTGAACTAGAAACCATGAAATGGTTAATCGATATCGTTCAGGATGCAGTTGACACGCCGATTGCAGTGGATAGCCCCAATGTTTACACCTGCATCGAGTCGATGAAATATTGCAACAAACCAGGACTGTTTAATTCCGTTTCCTTAGAAGGCGATAAGGTTGATGTGGCATTTAAAGCCATCGCCGATACCAAATGGGAATGCGTGGCGCTGCTAAACAGCGACAAGGGGATTCCGAAAACCGCCAAAGATCGTCTGGACGTCTTTGCCGATCTGATGGTTAAGGTGAAAGAATACAACATCGACCCATCGAGAATGCACATTGATCCCTTGATTGAAATGCTGTGTACCTCCGAAGATGGGATTCAGATGGTGACCGAGGTCATCCGTGGCATCAAAGCCCAATACCCCACCATCCATGTCACCGGCGCCGTCAGCAATATTTCCTTTAACCTGCCGGCTCGACGGATTGCCAACCAGGCCTTTGCCGTACTAGCTATGAGTGCCGGAATGGACAGCTTTATCCTCGATCCCCTAAACAAGGATATGATGGGCATGCTGTTTGCCACTGAAGCAATGATGGGTGAAGATGAATACTGTATGGAATACATCGGCGCCTTCCGCGAAGGTATTTTCGTAAAATAAGTTACAACCAAATCCGGGACACACACAGGTTTCGGGTGGATGAAATAAAAATAGATGCATTAAATTTAATAAGTGCATTAAATCAAAAATCAAAGGAGAAAAAACATGTCAAAAATTGAAGAAGTAAAAGTATTGGTCGAAACTGGTAAATCAAAAAAGGTTGCCGCAGCTGTTCAGGAAGCATTGGATGCCGGCGATAAAGCACAGGATATTCTGGATGCGATGATCGCTTCCATGGGTGTTGTTGGCGATAAATTCTCTTCCGGAGAAATCTTTGTACCAGAAATGCTGATTGCCGCTAAAGCCATGTCCAAAGGCGTAGAAGTTTTAAAACCTGTGATGGCAGGCGATGGCTCGAGTTCACTGGGAACTTGTATTATGGGAACCGTTGCCGGAGATCTGCACGATATCGGTAAAAACCTAGTTGTAATGATGCTTGAAAGCGCTGGCTTTGATATGGTTGATCTGGGCGTTGACGTACCAGCAGAACGATTCGTAGAAGCTGCCAAAGAAAATAAAAATGTTGTTCTGGTTGCCTGTTCTGGTCTTTTGACCACCACTATGCCTGCATTAAAAGAAGCGGTACAAACCGTTAAAGCAGCATTGCCTGACATGAAAGTAATTGTCGGTGGAGCCCCTGTTACTCAGGAATATGCGAATGAAATCGGTGCTGACGGTTATGCTCCAGACGCTGGCAGCTCGGCCTCAAAAGCAAAAGAAATCATCGGCGCATAAGCCTCTACAAGAACGTAACAATCATCCCAAATAAAGCATACGAAGGAGAAATTATGTTAACAATCAGAGAAAACTTGCTGGAAACGATGAAGGGTGGCAATCCCGACCGTTTTGTTAAACAATATGAATTCATTGACCTGATCATGGAAGTGCCACTGGGTCTGGAATTTAACTATGGACAGACATGGAAAGATCATTGGGGTATTACCTGGCAATGGCCGGAAGGACAGTTGGGAATGTTCCCAGTTCATCATGATGGATTAGCTGTTATTCAGGATATTACCGAGTGGAAAAAAAACCTAACAAAACCAACTATCGCTACCTCCGACGAAGCCTGGGCACCAGCGATTGCTCATGCCAATGCGGTTGACCGTAAAGAAAAGTTTGCAACGGCCTTTTTCGCACCAGGAATCTTTGAAATGACTCATCATTTGATGGGGATGGAAAATGCCCTGATGGCGCTTTACGAAGAACCAGAAGCGATGCAGGAACTGATTGACTATCTGACTGAATATGAATTGGAATTTGCGGCAGTGATGATGGAAAAACTCAAACCGGAAGCCATTTTACATCATGATGACTGGGGTAGCCAGATTTCATCGTTTATCTCACCAGATATGTTTGAAGAATTCTTTGTGCCTTCTTATAAAAAAATCTATCAGTTCTACAAAGACAATGGCGTTGAGCTGATTATCCACCATAGTGACTCCTATGCTGCTAATCTGGTGCCTTACATGATCGAAGTAGGCATTGATATTTGGCAGGGTGTTATGAACACCAATGATATTCCTGAACTGATCAAAGAGTACGGCGATAAGATCACCTTCATGGGCGGTCTGCATAGCGGTACCGTTGATTATCCCGGCTGGGAAAAAGAAGTGGTTAAAAAACAAGTTGAAGAAACCTGTAAAGCCAATGGCCATAAATATTTCATTCCTTGTCAGACATCTGGTCTGCCAATTGAGAATTTCGAAGGTGTCATCGCATATATTGATGAAGTGATTGACGAAATGAGCAAGGAACTGTTCTAATAATCAAATAATTATCTCACAAAAACCTGTATCGCAATCAAGCGACGCAGGTTTTTGTTTTTTGCAGAACTAGGTTTAAAAAGTACTGATGAACAATCAGATCATCAGTCAACTCCGGATGAAACGAGGTCACCACCATGTTCCCCTGTCTGGCGGCAACGATGTGATTATCGACCTGGGCCAGAATTTCAACGCCGGGGCCAACGCTTTCAATATAGGGTGCCCGAATAAAGACCATCGGAATTTTTCCGCAACGGTCAAATTCTTGTTCGGTTTGAAAGCTGCCAAGTTGGCGGCCATAGGCATTTCTTCTGGCCATGATCTCCATCGTGCCAAAATGAATGGTGTCATCTTCAGCAATCTTGCCCGCCAGCAGAATCAGTCCGGCGCAGGTGCCCAACACTGGCAGGCCTTCTTCAATCATTTTTGTGATTGGCTCAAAGAGCGCCAGCTCCCGCAGCAGTTTTCCCATCACCGTACTTTCTCCGCCCGGCAACACCAGGCCGACCAGTGGATATCTGGTCAGATCTGACGGTTTGCGGATTTCGATGCAGTGAACCCCCAATTGTTCAAGGGCTTTGATATGCTCATCAAAGGCTCCCTGAACGGCTAATACGCCAATGGTGGTCTCCATTAAATGCCTCGCTGGGCCATCAATAAATCGATTTCCTGTTCATTGATACCGACCATGGCTTCTCCTAAATCTTCAGACAACTCAGCCAACAGTTTGGCATCATTGTAATTGGTAACAGCTTTGACAATAGCTTGGGCCCGTTTGGTTGGATTGCCGGATTTGAAGATTCCCGAGCCGACAAAGACCCCTTCGGCTCCTAACTGCATCATTAGCGCGGCATCAGCCGGGGTGGCAATCCCACCAGCAGCAAAGTTTACTACCGGTAGCTTACCAGTTTCAAAAACGAGTTTAACCAAATCGTAGGGAACCTGTAAATCTTTGGCAACCTGAAACAGTTCGTCTTCTCTGGTATTTTGAATGGTGCGAATCTGCTGGTTGATCAGTCGCATGTGACGAACCGCCTGAACCACGTCGCCGGTTCCCGGTTCGCCTTTAGTACGAATCATCGAAGCTCCTTCACTGATGCGTCGCAGGGCTTCCCCCAAATCTTTGGCACCACACACAAAAGGTACTGAAAAACGGGTTTTGTCAATATGATAGGTATCATCGGCTGGGGACAGCACTTCGCTCTCATCAATATAATCAATTTCGATGGCTTCCAGGATCTGGGCTTCGGCAAAATGACCGATTCGAACCTTGGCCATTACCGGAATTGAAACCGCGGCTTGAATGCTTTTGATCATTTTAGGATCACTCATGCGGGAAACCCCGCCGGCAGAGCGGATATCAGCCGGAATCCGTTCCAGGGCCATCACCGCGCAGGCGCCAGCATCTTGGGCAATACGCGCCTGTTCAGCAGTGGTAACATCCATGATGACGCCACCTTTTAACATCTGGGCCAGGTTTTTGTTTAATTCATAGCGATTATTCATTTTATCTATCTCCTTGGTTTAATTAATAAGTTTTTGTATTGGCCTTATTCTAATACATGACTGATATTGTTGAAAGTATCAAAAAATACAAAAACAATAGTATCAGATGCAAGTTTATAAAATTTGATTGGAGTGGGATAATAATGGGTATAATTGAAACGATACGGATAATCTTTAAGAAAAAGAGTGTGATCAATAATGAAACCTTTAGATTATGAAGAAATTGGAAAAGTTCTGGAGAAGCCAATTGAAAACCTCGCAGCGACAGAGGTTTATGAAGAATTGCGAACCGGACCAGAGGGTTTAAGTCAGGAAGAGGCCACGGCGAGACTTGAGTATTTCGGGAAAAACAGCATTGCCAAGAAAAAGGGGAAGCCATTGATTTGGAAATTCATTGCGAATTTTACCCATCTGATGGCTATTCTTTTGTGGATCAGTGGATTTGTGGCCTTTATTGCCCAGCTGCCGCAGTTGGGGGTGGCCGTCTGGATGGTTAATGTTATTAATGGCTTGTTCAGTTTCTGGCAGGAATTCCAGGCTGAAAAAGCGGTTGAAGCATTAGGACAATTGTTGCCTACCTATGCTCGGGTTCTCCGGGATGGCAAGGAGGCAAAAATACTGGCTGAAGAATTGGTGCCCGGGGATGTGATTCTGCTGGCCGAAGGTGACCGGATTTCGGCTGATGGACGGATCATTGATGATAACGATTTTAGGGCGGATCAATCGGTCTTAACTGGGGAATCTCACCCGGCCCGGAAAACAAAAGATGTGGGGCAACGAACCGATCTGGGTCGTTCGGAACAGCCCAATCTCATTTTTGCCGGAACCAATGCGGCCTCCGGTTCCTGTCAGGCGATGGTTTTTGCCACTGGAATGAAGACTGAGTTTGGGAAAATTGCTGACCTTACCCAGAACATGGTAGAGGTGCCCAGCCCGCTGCAAATCGAAATGGGGCGGATTACCCGGCTGGTCTCATTCATGGCCATCAGTATGGGGATTCTCTTCTTCATTCTGGCGGTGCTGATCGCCAAGGTGACGATAACGGAAAGCTTTATTTTTGCCATGGGGATGATTGTGGCCTTTATTCCTGAAGGTCTACTACCTACCGTGACTTTATCACTGGCCATGGGAGTCCAGCGAATGGCCAAACGAAATGCTTTAATCAAGCGTTTGTCCGCCGTTGAAACCTTGGGTTGCACCACCGTTATCTGTACCGACAAAACCGGAACCCTGACCCAGAATGAAATGACCGTCAGTGATTTGTGGATGGTCGATCAGCAGGTTCGGGTTACCGGGGTTGGCTATGCACCTGAGGGTGAAATGTTCATGGCAGAAAAACCGATTTTACTGGAGGAAAATGATGAGATCCGGCAATTATTGCTGGCCGCCAGCCTGTGTAATAATTCAAGACTGTTGCCACCCTCAACAGATATCAATCATTGGACAGTACTTGGTGATCCAACCGAAGGGGCCCTGGTGGTGGCAGCCGAAAAAGGCAAAATTAATCTGGAAGAAGCCTTAAAGAAAAGTCCCCGATTACGGGAGCTGCCGTTTGAATCCAACCGCAAGCGCATGAGCACCATCCATCAGGTGTCCAAAGAACAATCGGATCTTGAAAAATTGGCGTATATTAAAGGAGCACCCAAGGAGGTACTGGATTTATGTACCCAGTATTATCAAAATGGCGAAAGTGTTGTCTTGGATGAAGCCACTAGAAAAAGTGTGATGGAAGCAAATGACGTCTATGCCCGCAAAGGGCTTCGGGTTTTGGCAGTCGCCATGCGGGTGTTGACAAGTGAAATGAAGCTACCAGAAAGCTTGAGTGATTATACGCCGGAACTGATTGAGAATAACATGACCTTTTTAGGTTTGACAGTGATGGCCGATCCACCCCGGGTGGAAGTGGAAGAAGCGGTTAAAAAATGCAATCATGCGGGGATAAAAATTATTATGATCACTGGCGATTACGGTTTAACAGCCGAAAGCATTGCTCGACGGATTGGTATTATTCATGGCAATCAGCCCCGGATTGTCACCGGTGTTGAACTGGATGAAATCAATCAAGATGATCTGAAAAAGGCCTTATCGGAGGAGATCATTTTTGCCAGGGTCGCTCCGGAACAGAAACTGCGGGTGGTAACGGCACTACAGGAAATGGGCAATGTGGTTGCTGTTACTGGTGATGGCGTCAACGATTCGCCGGCTCTTAAAAAGGCCGATATCGGGATCGCCATGGGTATTTCCGGAACCGATGTGGCCAAAGAGGCGGCGGATATGATTCTCACCGATGATAACTTTGCATCGATTGTTAATGCTGTCGAAGAAGGGCGGGGCGTCTATAATAACATCCGAAAATTCGCAACCTATATTTTAAACAGCAACGTGCCCGAAGCGGTGCCCTTTATTGTCTTTCTATTCTCTCAGGGTCAGATCCCTTTGCCATTGACGGTGATGCAGGTGCTGGCGGTTGATTTAGGTACCGATATGATCCCGGCCATCGGTTTAGGTGTTGAACTACCCGAGGAAGGGGTAATGAAACGGCCACCCCGGTCTCAAAATGAGCATTTGCTCAACCGTAATCTGTTAATCCGGGCATTTTTGTTTTATGGCATTATGGAGTCGGCCATTGCCATGTCCGCATTTTTCTTCCTGTACTGGCAAAATGGCTGGCCAGGGGTACCGATGGTGGATTCAGGCGTTATCTATCGGATGGCTACAACCATGACATTGGGTGCCATTGTTGTGACCCAGATTGGGATTGTTTTCAATTGCCGGACGGAGCGGGCTTCGGTCTTTAAAGCGGGGATTTTTAGCAATCGCATGATCTTAATCGGGATTGCTTGTGAACTCACCATCTTCAGTATCTTGGCATACACACCATTTTTAAATAATCTGTTTAATACAGCACCGATTGGTCTGTTGGATTGGGCATACCTGTTCATGTGGGTACCGGTTGTTATCGCAATTGATGAATTGCGGAAAGCCTTCATGAGAAAATGGGATGAGCGACGCGAAAAAAGACAGCCAGAATTACAGAAAGGGGAAAATTAAATGAAAACAATAATTGTCGGTTGCGGCCGAATCGGATCAGGTTTGGCGCTCAAACTTAACCAGAGTGGCTACGAAATCACGGTAATTGATCATGAACCCGTGACCTTTAAACATTTAGGAACTGGATTCAATGGTAAGACTATCGCCGGGGTGGGTTTTGATCGGGAGGTCCTGATCAAAGCGGGAATCGAAAGAGCCGACTCGTTGGCAGCGGTGACCTCCAATGATGAGGCCAATGCCCTAACCGCCAGAATCGCCAGTCAGATTTTCGGTGTTCCACGGGTTGTTTCAGCACTGCACGATCCCAGGAAAGCCGAAATATACCGGCGACTGGGTCTTCAGGTTTTTGATCCCATGTCCTGGGGGGTTAACCGGGTGGCCGATCTGTTAAGCTTTTCGCCGGTGAATGTGGCGATGAGTATCGGAAATGGCGATGTTGATATAATGGAAATTGAGATTCCGGTCTTATTGGTTGGCCGAAGAGTCAGTGAGTTGATGATTCCCGGGGAAGTTAGCGTGGTATCCATCAGCCGTGGGAATAAATCGATCATCCCGGTTATCAATACCGTGTTTGAAAACCGGGATTTGGTTCACATTGCCGTTGCCACAACATCCGGGGAGCGACTTAAATCCCTGCTGGGATTAAGCTAAAGAAAGGGATTTAAGACGATGAAAGTAATAATTGTAGGTGGGGGAAAAGTGGGATCATACCTGGCTTCCCTGTTATTAAATGGTGGGCATCAGGTGAAAATCATTGAAATCAGACCGCACCAGATTGAGCATTTGACATGTGATTTGCCGGTCGACGTGGTGGTGCTGGGCAGTGGCACGGATCCCAATGTATTAGAGGCGGTAGGAATCCGCAGGACCGATGTTTTTATCGTTGTGACGGGTGCGGATGAAACCAATCTGGTGGCAGCGACCATTGCCAAACTGGAATATAATGTCCCGCGGATTGTCGCCCGGATTAAAAATCCCAAAAACGCTTGGCTGTTCACTCCGGAAATGGGTGTGGATGTCGCGTTAAACCAGGCTGAATTAATGGCTACTCTGGTAGCCCAGGAAATGTCATTGGGGGATATGATAACCCTACTTAAGTTAAACCAGGGTCAGTTTTCGCTGGTAGAAGAAAAGGTTCATCCATCATCCGGAGCCGTGGGAAAGATCATTAGAGAGCTGGGTCTGCCAACTGAGTGTGTGTTAGTGGCAATTATCAGAAATGGCCAGTTGATTATTCCCCATGGTAACACGCAGATACTTCAGTTAGACGAGGTGCTGGCAATTATTCACGCAGCTGACCTGCAGGCGCTGTCAAAAATATTGGGTTCGGCCAGTTAAACCAGTCAGGCTGTTCTGAGATAACTGTTTCAGGTATTAATCAGGACAATTGTTCAGTGTTGCTTATTTTGGTTTACTGTAGCAGATTGATATGATAATCATGTTTTATTCCGTAAAGAAGGGGTAAAAATAAACGACAACTATATGATTTAATCTTAAAGTTTTAAGGCGGGGGAAGCATGAAAAAGCATGAAATTTCAATCGTAGACGATGAACCTATCAATTTGATGATTTTAAAAAAATTATTGAGTCCCTCTTTTCTTATTCGAGCCTATAAATCTGGGGAGGAACTGATTCAGGCCGTTGAAAAAGGAATAAAGCCGGATCTGATTCTCATGGATATTATGATGCCGGGAATGGATGGTTATGAAACACTGTCAGAGTTACAGAAAAATCCAGACAATCTGGGAATTCCGGTCATCTATATTTCAGCACTGGATAGCCTGATTGATGAAGAAAAGGGATTTCATTTGGGGGCGGTGGATTATATCATTAAACCGTTTCGGCTAGGGATTGTGTTGGCCAGAGTCAATGCCCATGTGGAACTGAAACAAGCCCGGGATCGACTTAAAAATCAGAATGCCTGGCTGGAAGCTGAAGTCAAACGACGGATGGTAGAGAACCAGCTGATCCAGGACACAACCTTGAATGTTTTTGCAGAATTAGTTGAAACCAGGGATAATGATACCGCTAATCATGTTTTGCGGACTCAGAACTATGTCAGAATTATCGCTGAGCGATTACAAAAAAACGAGAAATACAAAAGTCGGTTGGGTGATGATACCATCGAGCGGATTGTTAAAGCAGCGCCCCTTCATGATATTGGCAAGATCGGGATTCCTGATGCCATCTTGCTAAAGCCGGGAAAACTTGACTTTGAGGAATATGAGATTATGAAAACCCATTGTAAAATAGGTGGAAATGCCATTCGTCTGGCCATTAATAAAACATTGTCCGGCAGTAACAGTGAAAATGAACAGGGCGAAATAACAGCGCTTTATTTTCTGGAAGAAGCTGAAAAAATTATGAACTATCATCATGAACGATGGGATGGAAAAGGGTATCCGGAAGAACTGTACGGCGATAAAATTCCTATATCGGCACGGATCATGGCTCTGGCTGATGTTTTTGATGCGCTCACTACCGTTCGACCCTATAAAAAAGCATGGAGTATGGAAGCTGTTGTTGATTATATCTTGGAACAAAAAGGGATGCAGTTTGATCCCGACGTAGTGGATGCTTTTGAGCATGAAGTGGAAGCATTTAGAGACGTATTAGTTAACTATCAAACAACCAGTTATAACACTCGGTAGAACCAGATAAATGAGAGGATGGTGAGTCACTCAGTGAATCAGGATAATGCTGTTCTGGAGCAACAAAATAAAATTTTAGATGCATATTTCGAAATGGTGCCGGATCTTTTGTTTCTAACTGATTCCCAGGGTATCATTCTCGAATACCGGGCAAAAAGAAGTTCGGATCTTTATATACCACCAGAAGTATTTCTAGGTAATAAAATCAATGAGGTATTACCTCCGGAAGGGAATACGGCGTTCTCAACGGGGATGAACAGTGCTAAAGCCACTGGCGAAATGCAGACCTTTGAATATAATCTCCCTTATGAAGATGGCAACCGTCGTTTTGAGTGCCGGATGAGCTGGCTGCCAGACAATGAATGTTTCATTGATGTAGTCAGAGACATTACTGATTCCGATCAACTCAGGCTACATACCCAGTTGATCCGGGAAATTGGCCAGATGGAGTCGGGAATTAATGGTGATGTTGTCCGATTTGCGGAAGAAATAACGGAACTACTAATTAAACGATGGGGAAGTGATCGAATTTCAGTATGGCAATATAATAACGATCAAACCAGGATGGATTGTATTGATCTTTACAAAAAAACGGATCAAAGCCATACAAAAAAAATAACCATGAACAGAGCGGATCAACCGCTGACTTTTGAGTATCTTATCAACAATCGCTATATGATTATCGATGCAGAATCCGTTGAACCGCAGGAAAAAGATTACTGGAACGCCTATATGAAACCGCTGGGAGGGAAGACCTTACTTGTTTGCAGCATCTTGAGTAATGGGAAAGCAATCGGCTCCATTGGGTTTATGTATGTTGGTAAGGATCATCAATGGTCCAATGAAAAAATCTCTTTCGGTTGTCAGATAGCGGATCAAATTGGGACGGCTTTTTTAAATCGCGAGCGGATGGAGATTACGCGGGCTTTACAGCAAAGCGAAGCCTTTTTAAAGCAGGCTCAGGAAGTTTCGAAGACTGGGCATTGGCGTTTTGATATTGGCACCAATAAACTGACCTGGTCCAATGAAACCTATCATATTTACGGAGTGGAAATCGATGCACCCCAAACATTTGAAAGTTTTATGAATGCTGTTTATCCGGCTGATCGACAAACAATACAGGATGTTTGGACAGAAAAATCAGCACAAGGTTTGCCCTTCACAATTCTGCATCGAATTGTAGTAGAAGACGAAATCCGATGGGTGGAAGAAAAATCGGAGTTTGAATTTGATGGAATGGGTCAGCCCATCTACAGCTGGGGAACGGTTCAGGATATAACCGAAAAGATGAAATATCTGGAAGAACTGGAGGAGTATCAAAAGCACCTTGAGGAAATGGTTTTTTCTAGAACCACCGAATTGGAGGTTGCCAAGCTGGAAGCGGAGGCAGCAAATCAAGCAAAAAGCGCATTTCTGTCAAATATGAGCCATGAAATTCGGACCCCAATGAATGCTATCATCGGCCTTGCCCATCTTATCAGGCGCGATCCCCTGACCATACGTCAAGAGGAACAGCTTGACAAGTTGACCGAGGCGGCCAATCATTTGTTGCAGATCATTAACGATATATTGGATCTTTCAAAAATTGAAGCGGGCAAAATGCAAATCGATGCCCATGATTTTGAGCCCACTCGGGAGATTGACAGAGTTTGCAATATCTTAAGACCTGAAGCGGCTAAAAAAGATCTCAACCTGCTTGTGGATGTGGATCATATTCCCGTGGTGCTAAGAGGGGATTCGGTTCGTTTTGGTCAAATTTTACTTAATTTAATGGGCAATGCCGTGAAGTTTACACAAAAAGGGAGCATCAAGATCGTCGCCCGGATTATTAAGCAGGATCAAAAACAGATTCGACTGCGATTTGAAGTTTGTGATACCGGAATTGGTATGTCAAAAGATCAGATGAAAGTCCTGTTTCAGGATTTTGTTCAGGCCGATGAATCGATGACCCGTCTTTATGGTGGCACGGGGTTAGGCTTGGCCATTAGCGGACGTCTGGTTAAATTTTTAGGTGGCAAAATTGGTGTCGAAAGTGAGTTGGAGAAGGGGAGTAGCTTCTGGTTTGAGTTGCCCTTTGAAATATCGACGGCTCTTCCAAAAAACCGTATTAATCTGAAATCATCCGAAGAAATGCGGGTTTTAGTGATTGATGATTTGTTGGAAGCCCGCCAAATACTCAGTGGAATGCTCGCAGATTTTGGCATTTCCTGTGATGCCGTCAGTTCGGGAAAGGAAGGGTTGGAAGCAGTGGTGAAGGCAGATCAGCTGATGAACCCCTATCGACTGATCCTGATGGACTGGAAAATGCCGGATATGGATGGAATTGATACGGCCTTGCTGCTTCAAACGCTGAATTTGAAAGCCCTGCCCACAGTGTATTTGATTACCGGTTATGGTAATGAGCTTTCTTATGAAGAAGCACAAAGAGCCGGTATTAGTCGTATACTTGTCAAACCGATGACGCCGTCAACGCTCAACGACGCATTAATGGAATTGCTGGAGAATGGTGTGGAAGCAAGAACACCTTCATCGCTGAAAGCGCTGGAGGAAAAATTAAAACAGTATCAGCAAGTGCACATCCTGATTGTAGAGGATAACCTGATCAATCAGGAAATTGTTCGACAGCTCCTGGAGCCCTTTAAGTTTAAAGTTGAGCTGGCCGAAAATGGTCAGGAAGCGATTAATAAGATCGCTCAGACAAAATTCGACTTGATCCTAATGGATGTGCAAATGCCGGTAATGGATGGATTGGAGGCAACCGCAATCATCAGAGGTTTACTGGGTTGGAAATCGGTACCGATCTTAGCCATGACCGCCAATGCTTTTGAAGAAGATCGACGTAAATGTATAAATGCCGGGATGAATGATCATCTGGTTAAACCGATGGAACCGGAGGCGTTGTATAAATATTTAATTAAGTGGTTGCCAGTTACTAAAATTGAACAGGAAAACAAAGCGGTTAGAAAAAATGATGAGGACAAGAATCGGGGCAGACATCAGTCAGCAGCGCTGGAAGAACAGCTTCGGTTAAAAGCACTTCGGTTTGTGGAAGGCTTAAATGTGGAAGTGGGTCTCAGAATTCTTGGTGGCGATATCACCGTCTATTTGAGATTGGTGGAACAGTTTGCCAAAAAATGCGAAGAAGATGCAGTGCATATTTTAAAACAGGCCGAAGCAGAAAATTATCAGAGCTTAACGCAAACTGCCCATTCAATTAAGGGGGTTGCGGGAAATCTCGGAGCAATCAAAATTCAAGAACTGGCGATCGAATTAGAACAGGCAATTCGAGACCGAGCCAGTAAGGAGCAATTGCTGAAATTGGCAAATAACTTCTTTATCGAAATAAAAAAATTTGTCGATGCTTTGCCGGAAAAGGGTCAATCAATTGAAAAAAGCGACAAAGAAGAGGTTGATCAGGCTTGTGCGGATCGGTTGTTGTTTCAATTAGAGGTTCTACTTAAAAATAATGATACCGAAACCTATGATTTGTTTGAAAAATCGAGAGAGCTACTGATAAGTGCTTATGGGAAACCGATCGAAACGATGGAACGGCAGATTCATGAATTTGATTATAAGGACGCCTTGATAACATTGAAATCAATTCTTGCCAAAAAGGAAGATACTTTTTAATCGCATAAAAATAAATACAGTACCCTCGTAGATAAATTTCCGGGCTGCGAGGGATTTTTTGTTTTTTTGCGACTATCTTATTAAATCACTAAGATGGTAGTAAATAAGTTTATTTGTTAGAATAAGAAAATAAGAAACCCCCAAAACCGGTTAAAGGAGATTAATGTTTTTCGGAAGTACTACCGAATTTATAACAAAAGGAGAAAGAGATGAACAATCAGAAAAAAAACAAATCTAAAAAAACAATCCAAACATTATTAGGGTTATCCATCTGCATTGTCACACTATTTATGTTAACAGGATGTGGCGAATCGTCCCCGATTGAAGGGATGGTGATTTCCAATGAACCCTATGTAAGTGCAGCGGAAATTGAGAAAGCCGAGCAGCTGACAGAGCTAAGTGCAGGAGAAGCCATTTATGGCAGCATTAGCTTTATCGAATCACCAAAAGGCATGAAATACCAGGCAAAATGGCTGTTGAATGATCAGGAAATCAAGATCGATGAAAAAGCTATGGAAACGGATAAAAGAGGTGAACTTGTATTTTCGCTTGAAGCAGAAAGGGTAGCTGCGGGAACTCTGAAACTTCAGATCCTCTATAAAGATGTGGTATTGGCTGAAAAAGAAATACTGATTAGATAATTTGACTAAATAATTTTATTGAATAAAAGGCGGGAGATTGAGGTGGGTAAATGAACAAAGAAATCAGCGAAGAACAATTCAAAAAAATATACACCCAATACGTTGATGAAATCTATCAGTATATCTTTTTGCGAACCGGTTTAAATTCCGAAATTGCTGAGGATCTTACTCAGGATGTCTTTATGGATGTGTTTAAAGGCCTCAAACAATTTAAAGGTTTGTGTTCGGAACGAACCTGGGTGTTTAAAATCACCAAAAACAAGGTGAATGATTTTTACCGAAAACATTACCGGCAATGCCTGGAACCGATTCATATTGAGGATGTGTTGACAGCTGAGATCAGTGACCCCAAACAGGATCTGGATGCCTTTATGGAAAAATCATTTACCAGTGAGTGCATCATGGATTGTCTGAATCAATTGCCGGAACATTATAAAGCGGTGCTGTTGCTGAAATACATCGATGGCAGAAGTGTCAGGGAAATTGCGTCAATTACCGATAAATCAGTAAAAGCCATTGAAAATATTTTGCTGCGGGCAAAGGCCGGCTTTATTAAAGCTTATCAAAGCGTGAAAAAGGAGGCGTTACAATGAAGCGGAATACGGATGATTTTATTAAAAGTGCGTTACAATCGCTTGATGACCGATCAAAACCAGGTCAGGAACAGAAACAGATTATGCTGGAAAATTTGCTCATCCGGAGTCAAATTGAGGAAGCCTCTGGAATGGATCGATTTAAAAAGATGGTGACCGTTTATCCCTGGCGGTTTGGATTTGGCGTATCGGCTGTTCAGGCGATTTTGTTTACGCTGATGTTTGGCTCAAACTATACAAATTTCATTTTACAGTTGCTGGGGAGGTGAAAAAATGGAGATGTTTTTAGAAGTGCTCAATCGACCGGCAGATGCTTTCAAAAAAGGAAATGGAAAGCTAGCGTGGACTTTGGTGGGAATCACCATTGCGGTGGTAACTGTTTTTGATGCGGTGATGAATTATCTGGTCAATGGCAAAGATTACCCGGTGGAGATCAATAGTGTTAACTTGATATTGCTGGTGGGTCTGGGCGTGGCGACCTATTTGGGAATGTGCGGCATTTTGTGGGGAATCGGCAAGTTATTTGGCAGTCAGACCCAGCTCTTTGAGTATATCCAAACCTGGGGGTTGACCTATATGCCGACGATGCTTTGCGGTCTCACGGTAATTTTTGTGGAGACTTATTTCACGCTTTTCTGGAATAATGCTATTTGGGGATTATTGCTTAACATCCTATTGGTAGGAATCCTAATCTGGAAAACCATTCTTTATGTCGTGTTTTTAAAAGAGGTAGCTGGTTTGAGCGGAAAGAAATTGATTGGTGCTTTTTTACTCTGCGGCATCGGGATTCTGATCCTGGCTTTTTTAAATCTGAGTATCGGATTAAAAACCCCGATTCTTTAAGATTTTACGTACCATAATTGAGGTTCCTGATAAAGTGCTTAAAGGTCGTGGTGATTATGTTAGAATCCGGTTAAATTTGCAAATATTTCTTGATTTTCACAATCTTTTATAGTACAATTCGAAACGAATGATAGAAATAGATTACTGTCTATTTGGCGTATTCATAAGCAGGATTTATGAATACAGCAAAGAATTCTTTTGACCATTTCTTTGTCTGATTTAACTCGGCGATAAAGAAATTGAATGCCATACGGACAGCTAGGTCAAATGCCGATTGGCAACTTTCGTTGCCTTATTGATTGAGTTTTAACTCAAATTTTATAAGTTGGTTACTTAAAACCGTGTGCGTTTTGCACATCACACTTGTGAAACAATCAATAAGAGTAGTAAAAGTAAGTTCTTGCTATATAGACTCTAATTTCTAGGTTTTGAATCATTAAATAAACGGTGCGTTCATGCGCTCGTGTAAATATGCAAAATCATTAGAAATAAACTCAAGTGGATGAACAGCGGATGCTGAAGGATCACTTGGGTTTTTTTGTTTTATTAAATACTACACAATTACTGTGCAAAATAAATGGAAATGAGGTGGATTATGGATAATAAATTAAAGTTGAATGGTTTTAACAATCTAACCAAGTCACTAAGCTTTAATATTTATGATGTGTGTTATGCCAAAAGTGAACGGGAGCAACGGGATTATATTGCCTATATTGATGAGCAGTATAACTCGGAGCGCTTAACCAATATTTTATATCATGTGACGGAGATGATTGGTGCCCGGGTTTTAAATATATCCAAGCAGGATTATGATCCCCAGGGGGCCAGTGTTACCTTTTTAATTGCGGAAGAAACATTTTTGCGGGAATACCGGGAAGAAAATGTTGAAAAGACGGATTTGCAGGGCGACACGGTGGTTGCCCATCTGGATAAAAGCCATGTGACGGTTCATACCTATCCGGAATACCACCCGGACACCTCCATTGCAACATTTCGGGTCGATATTGATGTAGCTACCTGTGGGGAAATCACGCCACTCAGCACCCTGGATTTTCTGATCGGGAGCTTTGATTCGGATATTATTACCATGGATTATCGGGTGCGGGGATTTACCCGGGACGTCAGTGGGAAAAAACTCTTTATGGATCACAAAATCACTTCGATCCAGGATTACATCGATGACAAGACCTTAAGAGAATATGATGCCATTGATATTAATGTCTATCAATCCAATCTCTTTCACACCAAGATGCTGTTAAAGGAAATTACCCTCCAGAATTATCTGTTCAATACCGATGCCTACGAGCTGCCGCCGCGAACCCGGCTGCAGATTACCGAAAACCTGCGCCGGGAAATGATCGAAATTTTCAGCGGCAGCAACGTGTATTAATCGGAGCATCATACTATACATTTCGGCAATTGCGAAACTGCTGTGAGCCTGATGCCCAGTTTCGCACGAAACAATTGTTACACTGTACGTCGTACAATTCTACGAACTGTTCGCCTACACGTTACACAATTGTTTGTGGAAACTGAACACCATGCAATCATTGTTCGATGTTTATGATTCTTGCAATTACTTTAGAACATAAACTGGGAAGGAATAAAAACGTGCCAAAATTAAATCAAGAACGGATGCCCATCATGGAGGCACTCAATGAATTCAAAAGAAATCGGCTGGTGCCTTTTGATGTGCCCGGCCATAAACGGGGCAAGGGGAATCCGGAGTTAACGGAATTTTTAGGGGAACGTTGTATGTCCCTGGATGTCAATTCGATGAAGCCGCTGGATAATCTCTGCCATCCGGTTTCGGTGATTAAAGAAGCTGAGGAATTGGCAGCGGATGCCTTTGGGGCCAAACAGGCGTTTTTTATGGTCAACGGGACGACATCGGCCGTGCAGACCATGGTGCTGTCGGCCTGCAAAAAGGGCGAGAAGATTATTCTGCCCCGCAATGTCCACCGCAGTGTTATTAATGCGATGATTTTAGGCGGCGCGATTCCGGTTTATGTGAATCCCGAAACCAACTGTGAAATCGGTATTTCCTTGGGGATGACTCTGTCGGTAGTGGCAGAAGCGATCCGGGAAAATCCGGATGCCAAAGCGATCTTAGTCAATAATCCGACTTATTATGGGGTTTGTTCCAACCTGAAAGCGATCACCGAAATGGCTCACGCGGCGGGCATGCTGGTGCTGGCGGATGAGGCTCATGGCACTCATTTCTATTTTGGCGAAAACATGCCAATCAGTGGCATGGCGGCGGGTGTGGATATGGCGTCAGTGAGTATGCATAAATCCGGCGGATCGCTGACGCAAAGCTCCTTTTTATTGGTGGGTGCGGGCATGAACCCCGGTTATGTGCGGCAAATTATCAATCTGACCCAGACCACCAGCGGTTCTTATCTGTTGCTTTCCAGTCTGGACATTTCCCGTAAGAATCTGGCGGTGAATGGCAAGGAAATTTTTGCCAAGGTGACCGCGATGGCTCAATATGCCCGGGATGAAATCAATCAGATCGGGGACTATTACGCATATTCAAAAGAGCTGATCAATGGCGATACCATCTATGATTTTGATGCCACCAAGCTGTCCATCAATACCCTGAACGTCGGGCTGGCCGGCATTGAAGTTTATAATATTCTACGGGACGAATACGACATCCAGGTGGAATTCGGAGATGTGGGCAATATTCTGGCCTATATTTCAGTGGGCGACAGCCAGCGCAATCTGGAACGATTGGTTTCGGCACTGGCAGAAATACGCCGAATTTATAAAAAAGACAAGGCTGGCATGCTGCAATATGAATACATTAATCCCGAGGTGGCGGTAGCCCCTCAGGAAGCTTTTTATGCTGATAAAGAAGCCCTACCACTGGAAAAAAGCGGCGGGCGGATCTGCAGTGAATTTGTGATGTGCTATCCGCCGGGGATTCCGATTCTGGCCCCCGGCGAAAAGATTACCCCAGAAATTCTCGATTCCATCGAATACGTCAAAGACAAGGGCTGCTTTTTAACTGGCCCTGAAGACATGGAAATAGAATATCTCAATGTGCTGAAGGAGGATTAAGATGGAATTATGGTTTTCAGAAAAACATACCCCCAGCGTCAAATTTTCCATTCAGGTGGATCGCCAGCTTTATTGCGGACAAAGTGAATTTCAGCGGATTGATATCTTCGATTCCAAGGAGTTTGGCCGTTTTTTAACCCTGGACGGATTTATGATGCTCACCGAAAAAGACGAATTCATTTATCACGAAATGATGGTGCATATCCCCATGGCTGTTCATCCGGCGGCCAAAAAAGTGCTGATCATCGGCGGCGGCGATGGCGGCGCTGTTCGCGAACTGGTACGCTATCCGCTGGTTGAACACATCGACCTGGTCGAAATTGACGAGCTGGTGGTGGAAGTCTGTAAAAAGCATCTACCCCAAACCGCCTGCGGTTTTAATGACGAGCGGGTAACGGTTCATTATCAGGATGGCCTGAAATTTATCCGTCGGTGCGAAAATGAGTACGATCTGATTATTGTCGATTCAACGGATCCCTTTGGTCCGGGTGAAGGCCTGTTTACCAAAGAATTTTACGGCAATTGCTATAAGGCATTAAAAGAAGATGGAATTATGGTCAATCAGCACGAAAGTGCCTTTTATCTGGATGATGCCGTGGCGATGCAACGAGCCCATAAACGCATTGTCGAGTCCTTCCCAATTAGCCGGGTCTATCAGGCCCATATACCAACCTATCCCTCGGGTCACTGGCTATTTGGGTTTGCTTCCAAGAAATATCATCCAACTGAAGATTTAAAGGCTGTGAAATGGAATGCTCTGGGCTTTAAAACCCGTTATTATAACACTCAATTGCACGTCGGTGCCTTTGCCCTGCCAAACTATGTGGAGGAACTGCTAAAAGATGTTGAATAAAAATATCGAGACCTTTTTAGGCTGTGACAATGAATATGGGGAATCTGGTATTGTCGTTTTTGGGGCGCCCTTTGACTCCACCACCTCCTTTCGTCCCGGCACTCGATTTGCCAGCCGCACCATGCGGGGCGAATCCTATGGACTGGAAACTTACAGCCCTTATCAGGATAAGGATCTGGAAGATCTGGCCATTTTTGACGGCGGCGATTTGGAACTCTGCTTTGGCGATACTAAAAAGGCCCTGGAAATGATTGAAAGCTATGCTACCAGGGTATTAAGAGATGATAAACTGCCGGTGATGATTGGCGGCGAGCATCTGGTGACCTTGGGCGCTGTCCGGGCAGTGGCCCGGAAATATCCGGATCTGCACGTGGTCCATTTTGATGCTCATGCCGATTTGCGAGATGATTATCTGGGGGCGACCTTATCTCATGCCACGGTTTTGCACCGGGTTTGGGATCTCATTGGGGACAACCGGATCTATCAGTTTGGGATCCGCTCCGGGGAACGCAGTGAATTCCATTGGGGAAAAGATCACGTCACCACCCAGAAATTTAATTTTAATGGATTGTCCGAAGTGGTCGATAAACTAAAAGGCAAGCCGGTGTATTTTACACTGGATCTGGATGTCCTGGACCCGTCCGTCTTTCCCGGTACCGGAACCCCGGAACCCGGTGGCGTTAGCTTTTTAGAACTGCTTGAAGCGATCCAAAAAGTCAGCCAACTGAGTGTTGTTGGCTGTGACATCAACGAGTTATCCCCGATCTATGACCAGAGTGGGGCGTCCACCGCCGTGGCCTGCAAGGTGCTGCGGGAACTCTTATTGGCAATTGCATAAATGAGTTAGAAATTTTAAAACAAAAATAGAATCAAAACGTAGTACTGACAACAGCTTAACAATTGGTCAGTACGGTAGTTGAGAGATAACCTAAAGTATTAGAGAAATATTAGGAGGAACAAACTATGGGAAAAGCATTAATTATCGGCTGTGGTGGTGTTGCCAGTGTGGCTATTCATAAATGCTGTCAAAACAGCGAGGTGTTTACCGAAATCTGTATTGCCAGCCGAACAAAAAGTAAGTGCGACGCCTTAAAAGCCAAATTAGACGGCGGGGCTACCAAAATTACCACCGCCCAGGTCAATGCCGACAGCGTCGATGAACTGATTGCGCTAATCGAAGAAGTTAAGCCCGACGTGGTTTTAAATCTGGCCCTGCCTTATCAGGATCTGACCATTATGGATGCCTGTCTGGCCACTAAAACCCATTATGTGGATACCGCTAATTACGAGCCGGAAGATACCGCCAAATTTGAATACAAATGGCAGTGGGAATATCGGGAACGGTTTGAAAAAGCTGGGATTACCGCCTTACTAGGCAGCGGCTTTGATCCCGGTGTGACTGGGGTTTTCTCGGCCTATGCGATGAAGCATCAATTTGACGAAATTAACTATATTGATATTCTCGATGCTAATGCTGGGGATCATGGCTACCCTTTTGCCACCAACTTTAATCCGGAAATCAATATCCGGGAAGTCAGCGCTAATGGCAGCTACTGGGAAGACGGCAAATGGATTGAAACCAAGCCCATGGAAATTAAACGGGTTTATAATTTCCCGGAGATTGGTCCTAAGGATATGTATCTGCTCCATCATGAAGAATTGGAATCGTTGGGTCTGAATATTAAAGGCATCAAACGGATTCGCTTCTTTATGACCTTTGGGGAAAGTTATCTGACTCATTTAAAGTGTCTGGAAAACGTCGGCATGACTTCCATCGTACCGATTGAATATGACGGGAAAATGATCGTCCCGCTGCAGTTTTTAGCCGCAGTATTGCCAGATCCTTCAACTCTGGGCCCCAGAACCAAAGGAAAAACCAATATCGGCTGCATTTTCCAGGGAAAAAAAGATGGCAAAGATAAAACCTATTACCTCTACAACGTTTGTGATCACGAAGCGTGTTATAAAGAAGTGGGTTCCCAGGCGATCTCCTACACCACTGGGGTACCAGCGATGATTGGTGCCATGTTGGTGATGACTGGTCAGTGGCAAAAAGCCGGAGTATACAACATTGAAGAGTTTGATCCGGATCCATTTATGGAAGCGTTAAATAAATGGGGATTGCCTTGGCAGGAAAGCTTTGAACCGGAGCTGGTTGACTAAATATGGAATTGAAAGATGCGTTCAACGAACTGCCAACCCCTTGCTATATCGTCGATGAAGCACTGCTGACTAAAAATCTGGAAATCCTGGATGAGGTTCAAAAAGAAACCGGATGTAAAATTTTACTCGCTCAGAAAGCTTTTTCGATGTTTTCACTCTATCCCCTGATCGGCCGATATCTGGCTGGGACTACCGCCAGTGGCTTATTTGAAGCTAAGTTGGGCTATGAGAAAATGAAAAAGGAAAACCATGTCTTTTCGACCGCCTATCGTGAAGATGAATTTGATGAGATTGTCAAATGCTGCGATCACATTGTTTTTAATTCCTTTAATCAATGGATAAAATATCGGGGCCGGGCGCTGGCGGCCAAACGGGAATGCGGCATCCGGATTAACCCGGAATATTCGACCCAGGAAAATTCGTTATATGATCCCTGCTCACCGGGGTCACGGATGGGGGTAACCTTGCGGCAATTTCGACCAGAATTACTGAGTGGCATCAAGGGACTTCATTTTCATACCCTTTGTGAACAAGATGCCGATGCTCTGGAGGACACCCTCCAGGTTGTGATCGATAAATTTGGTCACTACCTGCACCAAATGGAATGGTTGAATTTTGGTGGCGGGCACCACATTACCCGGGAAGATTATGATATTGAAAAACTCATTTCCTGTATCAATCGGATCCAGGAAACCTATCAATTAAAAGTCTATCTTGAACCGGGGGAAGCAGTAGCACTGAACACTGGATTTCTGGTGGCAACCGTGTTGGATGTTGTTGAGAATGGTATTCAAAATGCCATCTTGGATACATCGGCCGCCTGTCACATGCCAGATGTGCTGGAAATGCCCTATCGCCCGGAAATAATCGGAGCGGGATTGCCTTTGGAGAAGCCTTTTACCTATCGACTGGGCGGGCCAACCTGTCTGGCTGGGGATATTATTGGCGATTATGCATTTCCCCAACCGCTGAAGGCTGGTGATCGCGTGGTATTTCGGGATATGGCGATCTACTCGATGGTAAAAAACAATACCTTTAATGGGATGAATCTGCCTTCCATTGCCATCTTTACCAAAGAAAATAAAATAAGAATGGTAAAACGATTCAGATATGAAGACTTTAAAAACCGATTGTCCTAAGGGGCAGTCGGTTTTTTGATGGATTTTGTGCTGTTTCACTGAGTATTTTTTGTGATATAATAGCAAAAACATTTAACAGAAAAACAAAGTATCTTAGAAAGTAGGGAAAATTCATGGTCCATAAATTTAACCCCATTAATAAAAAGAAACTGGATAATGAATGGCGACGGGAAAACCTGCCACCACTAGAAACGCTGACAAAATTGGGATTAGAATCAGGCGATATTTTTGCCGATATCGGCTGCGGAATCGGTTATTTTACGATTCCGGCGACAGAAATTATCGGCAGTCAGGCGGCCTATGCTCTGGATACATCACCGGAAATGTTGGCAGAAGTTAAACTACGGGCAGTGGCTGCCGGGCTGACCAACATTGTGATAACCCAAACCGGTGAGTATGATTTAAAACTTACAGATGAGCTGGTAACTTTTGCGCTGATGGTCAATGTGATTCATGAAATTGAGGATAAGCCTTTGTTTCTAAAAGAAATCAGTCGTATTTTAAAACCCGGAGGAAAATTGGCCATCATCGATTGGGAAAAAAAGGAAACTGAAATGGGCCCACCGGTTGATCATCGGATTGGCCGAGATGAGTTAACAGCGATGCTAAAGGAAATCGATTTTAGTTGTCTGGAAACGATGAACTTTACTGAAAATTTCTATGGTCTTGTTTTCTCAAAAAAATAATTCACGTAACAGGAAAGGTAGATGGAATGAATAAAGAAATGATCGGAACAGTCGAAAATGATCAGTTTGCCAAATTGCTTGGCTTGGAGTTAGTAAAGATTGATATTGGATACGCAGAAGTTAGAATGGAGATCTTAGAAAAACATCTCAACGGGATCGGCATCGTTCAGGGCGGCGCTATTTTCACCCTGGCGGATTTTGCCTTTGCCGCCGCCTCCAATGCCGGTGGAAAGGTTACCGTTGGGATTAATGCCAATATTACCTATTCCAAACCAGCTAAGGGGAAATATCTGCTGGCCAAAGCCACCGAAACGTCTGCAAGCAGAAGTCTCTGCAACTATACGGTCGATATTTTTGATGAAGACAATGAGATGTTAATCGCCAAATTCAATGCCACCGGATTTATAAAAAACTAAATCAGCTGAAAAACTTCGACCGTAATTGTGGAAACTGGGCCAAAGCTCACGGCACTTTCGCAATTACCAAAAATTTTAAAGATTAGGAGACGCTGATGAAAATAACAGTAATAAACGGAAACATGCATCATGGCAGCACCTGGCACTGTAAAGATTTACTGGTGCAGAAAATTTCTGAAATGGCCAAGACCCAGGTTACTGAATTCTATTTACCCAAAGATATGCCGCATTTTTGTAATGGTTGTTTTTCCTGCTTTTTAAAAGGGGAAGAGAGCTGTCCTCATACAGATTTCATTCAACCGATTGTGACCGCTCTGGAAGAGGCCGACCTGGTGATTTTGACCTCTTCAGTTTACGGCTTGGATGTCACTGGTCAGTTAAAAGCATTGCTGGACCATCTTTGTTTTATGTGGCTTAGCCATCGTCCCAATCCGAAGATGTTTAATACCGTCGGCATTAGTTTTACCACCACGGTTGGGGCAGGGCTTTCCCACACCACCAAAACCATGCAGAACAGTTTGAAATTCTGGGGGGTGAAAAAACGTTTTGCCAGTAAACAGGCGGTTTCCGCCATGAAATGGAGTGACATCTCCGACAAAAAGCGTCACCAAATTGAAAAAAATATCGAACAACTGGCAAAAAAAGCCACCAGATCGGTGGCTAATATTGAACACAGTCGCGCTCCATTATTTCGAAAAATTATGTTTAATATGATGAAGGGCATGATGAAAAAAAATGACTGGAATCCCACCGACCGCAATCACTGGGAAGCCAACGGCTGGTTAACCGGGAGTAAGCCATTTTAAGCGCTAGACGACCTCAATCGTCGTGATCATTTTAAGGATTTTGGCCAGTCGTTCTCTGGTCAGTGAGCGCAGATAAGCATTGATATTTTGCTGCATGCAGATTTCAGCAGCTGAATAATCAACGGCTTCGATTTCTAAGTGGAGGGGATGGCGTTTGGCTAATACGGCAAGCTCAACGTCCTCCAACAGATCAAAGACCATGGTGGCTTCGGTGGTAGTGAGTTCGCCAGCGATGAGCAGATCTTCCATATCAGCCAGGGTTTTAATATGCTCTTTAATGATCGCCAGTTTGTCTTCAAAAAAGCGGCAGGACAGAAACTCAACAATAATCTCCCGATAAGCCTTATCGTCCATTTTAACCCCCAGGTTGTAGTGGATGATCGGTTTGATATTGGGGTTAAATCGTTGGACAAAAACCTTGTTCAGAGAATGGGTAGCCAGCCCCTTGTAAAGAGTGGTTGTTATTTTAGGCAGGCTGGTCAGCAGATATTTTTTTAACGACGGATTGGATACTTCCAAAACGGCAATAATCTCAACCGTCGCTGTTTTTAACCGTTGCTGTAACTCGGTTTGACTGCTGCCAATTAAGAGGCTGTTTAAGGTATTGAGTTCAGACGCATTAAAATCCAGTGACGACAACGGTTTATTCAATAGCTGGCACCCCAGGGTATTTTGAAGTACCTGCTCACAGATATTATCCAACAGATTTTTGTAAGACGCATCATAACCACTCATCACTTCATCAATGACAGCAGCGTCAAAATAAGAACAAAACAAATTTTCATAATACAGGTTTTCCAGATACTGGATAATGAACTCAACCCCAGCCAGGTCGGTGACCGGATGGATCAGTTGATAATCGATGTCGCTGGGAATTTCATGGGCATGAAAATTGATTTCATAGGTTTCGAAAAAAGGCTTAAAACCCTGGTCGATGGTAATATTATAAGCTTGATTTTGGGTTTTAAGCTTGGTTTTACCAACCAGGTGAAAAAAATAATGGGCAACATTAATTTTTCGTTTGAGGATGGCATGTCCATGTTCATAAAGTTTTTCAATGGGTTCATTCAGGATATGAAAAAGGACGGCGGCAACATCGGGCAATGATTTAAGGTAGATGCCAATGGTGTAGAGGTTTGACGCCATAATTCCCTGGGCAATTTCTACCCGAACCGAACTGCTTTTCCCTTTTGTGAAGCGCTCTGTGCAGTCGGCCAGGAGTTGAAGACACTCCAGTTGAATCCGCTCAGATTCGGTACTGCTTAACTCACCTTGAAGAAAGGCTTCCTGCAGCAGGGACTGAAAATAAAATTCTTGGCTCAGCTTAGTGGCATCGATTTTTGATCGCTTTTCGATATTATTCATCATCATCCTCTATTTCGATTGTTTTTTCGGTTTCATAGAGATCATTAAAATCAGGATCCAGGCCGAAGCGCACATTTTTAGCCATGCGCTCAAGTTCCCGGAATTTCAACTGATCCAGAGAGCCCTGACAAACACCGTCAAAATATTTTTTCATATAACCGATAAGGTCATCATCACTCATTAAGTCCAGGGTTTCATTTTTGAAATAATAAAATATTTCAACCAGTTCATTTAGAAATTCAGCGTAGCGATATTGTGAAATATAAGGGGTATCGGCAAATACCAGGATTATTTTTTCAATGATGCCGCCACCAAACTCGATTCGGCCAACATTCCTGAGGGAATAAGAACGGGTTTCAATCAGCTCCAGGGCTTGTTCTTCGGACAATACCAACGAATATTGTTCGGTAATCTTATTACATAACATGACTTCCGAGACTGCCTGTTTTTCCATGAGAAAATTATCAAACAGCATAAGATCAAATGACATCGGGTTACCTCCTTGAAACTATTAAATAAAGTACAAAAAAGAATTTCATATTGACAATAAGACGAATATGTGGTACAATTTATTTGTAAATTACTAAAATAGGTTATTTATGCGTATGTTTTTTATTGTATCACAGATAATTGAATAAATCAATCATTAAAAATTGGAAGCAGGTGTTGTTTAAGTGACAACATCTGCTTTTTTGTCGTTCTGATTTCTTTCGCCATATCAGGGTAGATAAATAAGGCAACGAAAAAGTCTAAATCAGTTAGGATCAAAAAATCAACTGGAGGTAGATGTCAATGGAAACGAATCAATTTTACAAATAAGAAAATCCCCATAATCCGAGAAAAGCGACATTTTCAGATGAATTATTAAAAATGGCAACAATCGATGAAGATGATGTTTTGAAAGCCCTTAATACGAAACTGACTGGATTGACAGAAGATGATGTTAATTTGTATTTTTGATCAACGGAATCAGTAAAGGTAACTGGCTGGAGGCCTTTCTTTTTGCCATGGCGGTGGCAGTGGGCTTAACCCCGGAGATGATGCCGATGATTGTATCGGTTAATCTTTCAAAGGGAGCCATGATGATGTCCCGTAAAAAAGTGATTGTCAAGCGGTTAAATTCCATTCAAAACTTTGGTGCCATGGATTTATTGTGTACCGATAAAACCGGTACCATTACCGAGGGCAAAATCATTCTGGAAAAGCACATCGATGTCTCCGGTAAACCAAATATAAAAGTCTTGCATTATGGTTATTTAAATAGCTATCATCATACGGGTCTAAAAAATCTTCTGGATGAAGCCATCCTTGAGCATGGTGAATTGGAAGAGACCTTACAGGCAAATGAAAAATATACGAAGATAGACGAGATTCCTTTTGATTTTAATCGAAAGCGGATGTCAGTCATCATGGAAGATGATCAGGGCTTAAACATTCTGATTTGCAAAGGTGCCGTTGAGGAGATCATGGATTGCTGTGATCAGGTTGCGATTGATGGCAAAATTCTACCAATGCTAGCGGAATATAAAGATCAGGCCAAAAAACTAGTTAGTGAATTAAACAGCTAGGGCTACCGGGAGGTTGCGTTGGCATATAAAGAAATGCCGGATGCGCCGGATGAACCGGTTTATGAGGTTAAAGATGAGTCAAAACTGATTTTATTAGGGTTTTTATCCTTTCTTGATCCGCCCAAAGAATCGGCCTCGGAAGCGCTGAAAAAATTAAGTGCTTTAAATGTGGATGTGAAAATCCTGACTGGTGATAATGACGTGGTTACCGCTTATATTTGTAAAGAAGTGGGACTTTCCATCAAAAATATTCTGCTTGGTTCTCAAATTGAGGATATGAGCGAGGCAGAACTTGGTGAGTCGGTCGAGAACGCCAGTATCTTTGCCAAACTGGCGCCAAATCAAAAGGAACAGATTATCCGGGCCTTACAAAAAAATGGACATGTCGTCGGCTTTATGGGTGATGGAATCAATGATGCACCGGCCTTAAAGGTAGGCGATGTGGGAATCTCTGTTAATACAGCGGTTGATATTGCCAAGGAGTCTTCAGCAATCATCTTACTGGATAACGACCTGCTTGTACTGGAGCAAGGCGTGATGGAAGGACGACGGGTGTTTGGAAATATTGTAAAATATATTAAGATGGCAGCCAGTTCTAACTTTGGCAATATGTTTAGTGTTTTAGGCGCCAGTGCGTTTTTACCATTTCTGCCAATGTTGCCAATCCAGGTGTTAACCAATAACTTGCTATATGATTTTTCTCAAACAACTATCCCCTTGGATCAGGTTGATGCAGAATGGATGAAGAAACCTCGCAAATGGGAAATTAGCGGAATCCGGAAATTTATTTTATTTATTGGACCAATCAGTTCAATTTTTGATTATTTAACTTTTTTTATCATGCTTTACGTTTTTAACTGCTGGGATAATCCGGATTTGTTCCATACCGGATGGTTTATCGAGTCGCTGTTTACCCAAACCATGATTATCCATGTTATTCGGACCAATAAAATTCCGTTTATTCAGAGTCACGCCAGTTGGCCGCTGATTATTTCATCGATTATCATTGTTTCTTTTGGGGCCTGGCTAACGGTTTCACCGTTAGCTGCAACATTGGGTTTTATTGCGTTGCCGCCGTTGTATTGGCTAATCCTGCTATTTATTTTAATGGGCTACATTATCTTAACGCAACTCGTCAAGACTTGGTTTTTTCACAAGTTTGGCGATTGATTTCTTAATAGAATCTTTATCTCTCAGTCAATTTTTGATATGCCAAATTTACTAATATATCTATATAATAAAGTCACAAGATAAAGCTTTATTAAGGAGGAGAAAAGATGAGTGATTACCAGAATGTTTTTGAAGAATCCATCGATCTGGCAAAAAAAGCATTAGAGGAAGGAGATTATATTCTGGCAGAAGAAAAAATCAAAAAAGCCATGAATGGAAATCCTCATTCACCAATTAGCCATAACCTATATGGTATTTTAGAAGAATTGTTAAAGGAAGATAATTTAGCACACAAGCATTATCGGGCGGCCTATGCTCTGGACCCGACTTACAAACCGGCAATTAGGAATCTGGAAAGAATTGCGGCTTTTGATGCCAGAAAAAATAAGATGCCCATTGATTTTGGCGATGAACCGGTGGAAGAGGAAGAAGATTTATATATTATTGAATATGATAAAAATCATGTTGGGCATTTGCGAAAAAAAGAAGGGAAGTGACAATCGATGGGGATTGTTTTAATCATTTCGGGTTTGGTAGCATTGGCTTTATTGGTCTATCTTGTTTTGGTCTTGTTTAAGGGGGAAGAATTATGAGCTTTATTTTAATTCAGGATATTATCTTTCTGATCGTGCTGGTGGCACTGTCAATTCCCCTTGGTAATTATATTTATCGGGTAATGAGTGGTCAAACGGTGTTTTTATCCCGTGTGATCAATCCGATTGAGAATGGTTTGTATAAATTAATGGGAATTGTAAGTGAAGATGAGATGAGTCCGAAAAAATATGCAGTAGCTGTTCTTATTTTCAGCAGCATCGGATTCATCTTCGTTTTTGCCATTCAAATGCTTCAAAATATCTTACCGCTCAACCCAGAGAATTTTCAACCGCTGAGCTGGGATCTGGCTTTTAATACGGCAGCCAGTTTTGTTTCAAATACCAATTGGCAAGCCTATTCTGGAGAGCTAAGCTTATCCTATTTCACTCAGGCGGTGGGCTTAGGGGTTCAGAATTTTTTATCGGCCGCAACTGGGATTGCCGTTGTCTTTGCCTTAACCAGAGGGTTTACGGCTACTAAAAAGACAACAATTGGAAGTTTTTGGAAAGATTTGATTAGAATGACACTCTATGTGTTGATTCCCTTATCACTATTTCTGGCGCTAATACTTGTTTCGCAAGGAGTCGTTCAATCATTGGGGCCTTACCGAGAAATTAGCACCCTTCAAGATGGTTTGGTCCAGACGGTGCCGTTAGGACAAGCCGCCAGCCAAATTGCCATTAAACAGCTGGGTACCAATGGCGGGGGTTTTTTTGGATTGAACTCAGCATTTCCACTTGAAAATCCTACCGCACTATCCAATTTATTACAGCTTCTATCAATTTTATTGATTCCGGCATCCCTTTGTATTTCTTTTGGAAAAGCTGTTAAAGACAGTAAACAGGGCCGGGCTATTTATGCCGCCATGCTGATTCTATTTGTGATATCATTAACTATTTTAACCTATAGCGAGCACTATCTTGCCCCTGCTTTTCAAGGCGTAATGGCATCTGGTAATATGGAAGGCAAAGAAATTATTCATGGTATTGGCACCTCCGCGTTATGGGGCACTGCTACTACAGCGGCGTCGAATGGCTCGGTGAATGCCATGCTTGACAGTTTTACGCCATTGGGGGGATTGATTCTGATGTTCCTGATGCAGCTTGGGGAAGTTGTTTTTGGAGGCGTGGGCAGCGGATTGTATGGGATGGTTGCTTTTGTGATCCTGACAGTGTTTATTGCCGGGCTGATGGTCGGTCGAACCCCAGAATATTTAGGGAAAAAAATTGAACCCTTTGATATGAAAATGGTCTGTCTGATTGTGCTGGTACCACCACTTGTGACTCTATTTGGGACGGCAGCTGCAGTTATGATGCCCCAGGCAGGGACGTGGTTGACGAATATGGGTGCCCATGGCTTTTCAGAAATACTCTATGCCTTTACTTCAATGGGAAATAACAACGGCAGTGCCTTTGGTGGGTTTTTGGCCAATACGTTATTTACGAATGTGATTGGTGGAATCATGATGTTATTTGTGCGTTTTATACCGTTAGTGGCGGTCATCTTTCTGGCCGGGAATTTATCCAATAAAAAGACCGTTGCGGCAAGTGATGGAACGCTCTCAACAAGTGATCTGCTATTTGTAGGGTTGCTGATCGCCATTGTCTTATTAATCGGAGCACTCAGCTTTTTGCCGGCACTGGCATTGGGGCCGATTGCCGATTTTTTTACTAACATCAAGTGAGGTGAGAGCAGTGAAAGAAAATGATTTAAATAAAAATATTTTCATCGATGCAATTCAGCAATCGTTTGTCAAATTGTCACCACGGGTTCAAATTAAAAATCCGGTGATGTTTGTGGTTTATATTGGGGCAATCATGACGACGATGCTCTTTTTTCTAAATTTTGCTGCAATAAAAGACGAGAATGCCGGTTACACCTTGGCGATTGCTTTAATTCTCTGGTTTACGGTGCTGTTTGCAAATTTTGCAGAATCGATAGCAGAAGGCAGGGGTCGGGCTCAGGCAGATAGTTTGCGCAGTGCGCGAAAAGATGTCAAAGCTAAAAAACTGAAATCAGCTGCCAATGTGGAAGATTATACCGAAATAGTATCAAATCTTTTGAAAAAGGGAGATATTGTTTATGTAAAATCAGGCGAGCAGATTCCGATGGACGGTGATGTCATTGATGGCGCTGCTTCGGTGGATGAAAGCGCGATTACCGGGGAATCAGCGCCGGTCATCCGCGAGTCTGGCGGCGATCGTAGTGCCGTCACAGGTGGAACCACGTTGCTATCGGATTGGCTTGTCATCCGAATAACCGCCGAAGCAGGAGAGAGCTTTCTGGATAAAATGATTGCAATGGTAGAGGGCGCCTCCCGAAAGAAAACCCCCAATGAGATTGCTCTGCAAATACTGCTGGTAACCCTCACCATTATTTTTCTGGTGGTAACCGCGACATTATTACCGTTTTCGAGCTTTGCCAGCAATCAGGCCGGTCAGGGGGCGGCAATTTCCATCACCAATGTGATCGCCCTGTTGGTATGCCTGGCACCCACTACCATCGGTGCGCTCTTGTCATCGATTGGGATTGCTGGGATGAGCCGCTTGAATCAGGCTAACGTGCTGGCGATGAGCGGTAGAGCCATTGAAGCAGCCGGTGATGTGGACGTGCTGCTGCTGGATAAAACCGGCACAATTACCCTTGGTAACCGCCAGGCAAGCGTCTTTATTCCGGTAACGGGAGTGACCGAGAAGGAACTGGCCGATGCGGCGCAACTGTCTTCACTGGCCGACGAAACCGCGGAGGGCCGCAGTATTGTTGTGCTGGCAAAAGAACGCTTTGATATCAGAGGAAGAGATCTTGAAAAGCTTGATGCAACCTTTGTCGCGTTTACCGCAAAAACGCGGATGAGTGGCATCGACTATCAGGGAAATGAGATTCGCAAAGGGGCGGCCGAAGCAGTAAAGAACTTAGTTCTCGAAAAAGGCGGGGACTACCCCGAAGAATGCAATGCGATTGTCATGCAAGTGGCAAATGATGGCGGAACACCCCTTGTGGTTGTAAAAAACAATCTCGTATTAGGGGTTATCTATCTTAAAGATATTGTCAAGAACGGTGTTAAGGAACGGTTTGAAGATTTGCGAAAAATGGGGATTAAGACCATTATGATCACGGGCGATAATCCGATGACCGCCGCCGCTATTGCCGCCGAAGCCGGAGTGGATGACTTTCTGGCAGAAGCGACGCCCGAAGCAAAATTGATACTGATTCGAGATTACCAAGCCAAAGGACATCTGGTAGCAATGACTGGTGATGGAACCAATGATGCCCCGGCCCTTGCCCAGGCAGATGTGGCAGTGGCCATGAATACCGGGACCCAGGCTGCCAAGGAAGCCGGAAATATGGTTGATCTGGATTCGAATCCAACTAAATTGATCGACATTGTTCGAATCGGAAAGCAGCTTTTGATGACCAGAGGATCATTAACAACCTTTAGCGTTGCCAATGACGTGGCAAAATACTTTGCGATTATTCCGGTTTTGTTTTTTGGTATTTATCCCCAATTGATGGCACTTAATTTTATGGGCCTGACCAGTGCAAAAAGCGCCATATTATCGGCGATCATCTATAATGCCTTAATCATCATCGCTTTAATTCCATTGGCATTAAAAGGTGTTAAGTATCATGAAATGCCAGCCGGAAAATTATTAAAAAGAAATATGCTGATTTATGGCTTGGGTGGTCTGGTGGCGCCTTTTGTGGCAATTAAGCTGATTGATATCGTGCTGACTGTCTGCGGTTTGGCGTGAGGTGAAGGATATGATGAAAAAAATTGCAAAAGAGCTAAGACCAGCATTGGTGTGTTTTTTAGGAATAACGATATTGTGTGGGATTGTCTATCCGTTATTGGTAACTGGGATTGCACAAATGGCATTCCCAAATCAGGCAAATGGTAGTATTATTACTATAACAGAAGCAAATGGGACAAAAGCCGATGTGGGGTCGGCATTGCTCGGACAGGAATTTACAAGTCCGGAATATTTGATCGGTAGACCCATGGGGGTAACGAATTTAGCGCCGTTTAGTGAAAAACAGGCCGCGCTGGTACAGGAACGGATCAATTGGTGGCATGCCCTTGATCCGAATAATGCCAAGGCGATTCCCATGGATCTGGTTACGGCATCCGGTAGTGGGGTTGATCCCAATATTTCACCGGAGGCAGCTGAATATCAGGTGACTCGCATTGCCAACGCCAGGGGACTCAGTCAGGATGAAGTGCGGGCCGTGATCAGCAAATACACGACCGGAAGATTCATGAATTTTTGGGGAGAATCAGGGGTTAATGTACTAAAGGTCAATTTAGCATTGGATGGATTGATTTGACCGAAATAAGCACAGTTAAGGTGGTGAAGGTGTGGTAGATTTCAGTGATAAACGTCCGAATCCGGATGATATTTTAGAAGATTTATTTATTAGTGAACAAAACAAAAAGGGGCGGCTTGAAATATTTTTGGGCTATGCAGCAGGGGTCGGAAAAACCTATGCCATGCTGGATGACGCTCATGAACAGATGAAGTGCGGCGTTAATGTCTTGGTCGGTTATATTGAAGAACATACCCGGCCGGAAACCATCCAGTTAATGGGTGGTTTACCGACCTTGCCGCCTAAATTTGTGGAGTATCGGAATATTCAATTAAAAGAATTTGATTTAGATGCTGCCCTGAAAAGAAAACCGGATTTAATTCTGGTCGATGAGCTGGCGCATACCAATGCGCCAGGGGTGCGGAATAAAAAACGCTATCAGGATATTGAAGAACTGCTCAATGCCGGGATTGATGTTTTTACCACGGTAAATATTCAGCATCTGGAAAGTCTCAATGATATTGTCCAAAATATTACGAAGATCAGTGTCCATGAAACAGTGCCGGATTATGTTTTTAATCAGGCCGATAAAATCAGACTGATTGATATCGAACCGGAGGAACTGTTAAGGCGGTTTGAAAGCGGCAAAATTTATCGTCAGGAACGGGCTGAAAAAGCCCTGGAGAATTTTTTCACCAAAGAAAACCTCCGACTGTTGCGTGAGATTGCGATGCGAAAAGCGGCCAACCGAATTAGCCAGGATAATCAGAATGAACCGCGATTGTCCTCAAAAATGGCCAATATCAAACTGATGGTTTGTATCAGTGCTTCCCCGTCGGCGGCAAAATGTATTCGCTGGACAGAACGTACAGCAGAAGCCTTTCGGGCCCCTTGGACAGCCGTTTATGTGGAAAATCTGGAAAGTGATTACCTTACTGATGTGGAAAAGAAAAGTATTCGGGAAAATCTGGCTCTGGCTGAACGATTAGGGGCGGAAATTGTAACCCTCAACGGTGATGATATTGCTACAGTGATTGCTGAATATGCCAAGCTTTCCGGCATTACCAATATTGTGATTGGAAAAAGCCGAAATAAAAAAACACTGAGAAATTTTCTCAGATCCAGTCTGGAAGATCAATTGATTGCCATGCTGTGGAGTATTGAAGTTCATATTATTCCGGGAAACGTTGCCCCGAATAAGACCGTTCAATATAAACATAAACGGATCCGGTTCCGCAAAAACTTATTTTTATCCTGGCAGGATGCGTTGAAGACGATGGCGATATTAGTTGCGGCAACCCTTTTATCACTAGGCTTTCAGAAGTTTGATATTGGTGATCAGAATATCATTATGGTCTATATTTTATCAGTGCTGATTATTTCAAGAGCAACAATGGGTTATCTTTATGGCGTTTCGGCTTCGATACTCAGTGTATTAGTATTTAATTTCTTTTTCACGATTCCTTATTATACCTTTCATGTTATTCAAAAAGGATATCCGATCACTTTTCTGATTATGCTGTTGGTCGCATTAATCACCAGTGCGTTAACGGTCCGGATCAAATCCCAGGCACGGTTTGCCGTGGAAAGAGAACACCGTACGGAAGTGTTATATGAAATCAATAAAAAATTATTGGCATCGCGTGATACTGAAAATACTGTTAAACTAATAAATGAGTATCTGACAAAAATATTTGGGCGTTCTGCCATTTTCTACACCGAAGATCCGGTAAATAGTGGTAAAATGAACTACCTACAGTCCCCTCTTGATCCGGATGCGCACTTTCTTTTATCAGAAAGTGAGCGCGCCGTGGCCCATTGGGTATTCGTTAATAAAAAGTATGCGGGAGCAGGTGCGGATACACTGATGGGCGCCGGTGCCTTTTATATGCCCCTGGTTTCTCAAAATCGCGTGTTAGGTGTGCTTGGTCTTTCCTGTGCAAATGGAAAACTCAATCAAAACAATCGTTTGTTTCTGGAGAAAATCGCTTCTCAGGTAGAAATGGCGTTAGAACGGCATTTTTTTTCGGGAGAACAGCGACGGATGTTAATTGAATCGGAAAAAGAAAAAATGCGCAGCAACCTGCTTCGGGGGATATCCCATGATCTTCGAACCCCGCTTACCGGGATATTAGGGGCAAGTTCGGCGATTCTGGAAAATGGTGACGAATTCGATAAGAAAACCCACGACACGTTGGTTTATAATATCAAAGAAGAGGCACAGTGGCTCATCCGGATGGTTGAAAATCTTTTATCAATCACCCGGATTTCGGAAGGACCCATGAATGTGAAAAAAACACCGGAGGCCGCTGAAGAAATTGTCGCCGAAGCCATCAGCCGAATTCGCAAGCGATTTTCCAAGCGCAAATTTTCGGTCATTGTACCTGAAGCGCTGTTGATGGTGCCCATGGATGGAACCTTAATTGAGCAGGTGATTATTAATCTTCTGGAAAATGCTGTCAAACATTCACCGGATGATTCAACCATTGAAGTTAAAGTAAAAAAAAGCGAGCAACTGGCCGTATTTGAAGTGAGTGATCATGGCAAAGGCATCAGTGATGAGGACTTGCCCTATCTATTTGAAACTTATGTTCCGAACAGGGAACATAGTCTTGATTCATCACGTGGAATGGGAATTGGTTTATCGATATGTAAATCCATTGTTAAAGCGCATCAGGGGATCATCGAAGCAGAGAATAAAAAAAATGGCGGGGCCGTTTTTCGGTTCACCCTGCCATTGGAGGAAAGAGAAGATAATGGATAACAAATCATTAATATTAATTGTCGAGGATGAGGTTGGTATTGCCAATTTTATCTCTGCCATACTCAAAGCAAATGACTATAAATTGATCAAAGCAGGTACCGGAAAAGAGGCCATCTCAATGACGGCATCGTACGCTCCGGATCTGATTTTACTTGATTTAGGATTACCGGATATGGATGGTATGGAGGTATTAAGAAATATTCGGGAATGGTCAAAGATCCCGGTTGTGATCGTTTCGGCCCGCGGTCACGAACGGGAAAAAGTGGAAGCCCTTGATTTGGGAGCCGATGATTATATTACGAAGCCTTTTGGGACCGCCGAACTGTTGGCGAGAATTAGAACGGGAATTCGACATAGTCCTAAAAATATGCAGGAGAACACCTTGGATACGACAACGCTCGTTGTCGGCGAACTTGAAATTGACTATGATAAACGGCAGGTTGGTGTGGGTGGACGGGCGATTCATCTTACACCCATTGAGTATAAAATCATGGTGTTGTTATCCAAAAATATTGGGAAAGTGCTGACTCATGATTATATTATCAAAGAAGTATGGGGTCCTTACACCAATGAAATTCAAGCGCTACGGGTGAATATGGCAAATATTCGAAGAAAAATTGAAGAAAATCCTGCCGAACCAAAATATATTGTGACTCAGGTTGGCGTTGGCTACCGGATGGTAGAGGAGCTTGAACAGTAAAATCATAATACCCAGATACCAATTGAAATTCAAACCGACTTTCAATTGGTGTTTTTTATTTTAAAATAACAACTGGGTAAGAAACACGGACATAATTGGGATAAAATTTAATAATTGAGAACCATAGACGCTGATTTCTTGAATTTTATTAAATCTATTGACGGTTAATGGTTAATGATGGCATACTAAAGGTAATTATCACCGAGAAATTGAATTAAACAGCATAGTCGTCATAATAAATTAAATATATTTAAAGAGATTATAATGTAGATAAGATATAATGAACCATTAAACATCGAAATAACTTAATTTCATAACGATTAGTAGCACCTACCCATTGAATAAAAAAAGAATTTCTGGATTCACAGAAGCGATGCGTAAAAACTGACTTTTGATTGAATGTGAAATAACAGTCGTCAAAGTCATAACCAATGATTAGAGAAGGAAAAAAAATGAAAATATCGGCGCTGAATATAGCAATCATCGTGAGTGTTCTTTTTTTATTTGGACTGGCGGTGTACTTTATTCTTAAAAAAGGTAGAAAAAGAAGAAAACAACGGGAAATACGTCGGTTTAATGAGCTGGTTCAGACGTTTATTGAATCCGAAGAAATACCGGTTTGTTTAAAAGATGAAGAGTTGAATTATATCTTCGTCAATAGTGCCATGGAAGAATTCTATGGAATCAGCTCTGAAGAAATCATTGGGCAGGATGATTTTGACATACTGGAAGAAAAAATGGCCATGAATGAAAGAAAAACCGATAAGAAGGTGTTGGCGACAAAAACTTTTGTTACCGATGAAATGTTGTGGCGGGGTAAAGTTTTCAAAACCACTAAATTTCCAGTCGATATGCTCAATGGGAAATATGGAGTAGGCGCATACATTCGTAGCGTTTCTGAAAAAAACCGCGAGCGCTATTTAAAAACATTAATGTCAATCAATGATGGGGTAATGATTGTTGATCCCATGGGACGGATTGAGATGTTAAACAGTACCGCTGAGGAAATGACCGGCTGGACTGCCAGAGAAGCCATCGGAAAACACTATACTCAGGTTTTTGTTTTGGAACATGAAAAAGAGAATGGCGAGGTTCCGGATCCGATTCAGGAAGTGTTTGAAGACAATACCATGAAAGAATTGGATAGTCAGGCGGTGTTGGTTTCCCGAGACGGCAAAAAATATCATCTAGAGGACAGTATCGCACCCATTAGTGACGAAGTCGGGAATATTGATGGGGCAATTGTTATCTTCAGAGATGTTACCGAAAAGAAAGAAAAACGGGATGCCATTGAATATAACAGCTTTCATGATGCCCTTACCGGATTGTATAATCGTCGATTTTTCGAAGAAGAACTGGTTCGCCTGGACACAGAACGAAATTTACCGTTGTCGGTCATCATTGGTGATGTGGATGGTTTAAAACTGACCAATGATATCTTCGGGCATGAAGCCGGGGATGAATTAATTAAAAAAGTTTCGGAAATATTCAAAAAAGTATGCCGGGCTGATGATATTATTGCCCGGTGGGGCGGTGACGAATTTGCCATCCTATTGCCGCAAACAGAAAAGAAGGATGCCCAACGAATTTCTGATCGGATCAAAGACAATTTCAGTAAAGAAAAAATAAAATCCATTCAGGGGAATGTCTCGCTTGGTATTGCAACAAAGTATCAGGCCGAAGAAAATATCGGCGTTATCATCGCCAGCGCTGAAGATAACATGTATATGAAAAAAACCATCGATAAGGGAAAAAAGAAAGAAGATGCCTTCAATATTATTCTTGACAAATTGTATGGCGATTTTCCTGAAGAAGCTGATCACTCCCGAAAAACGAGCGAAATCAGCAAAAAGATTGCCCGACAGATGAATCTGACGGAAGCAGAAATCAATAAGGTATCAAAGGCAGCCTACTTACATGATATTGGAAAAGTTGCTCTGGATAAAGAGGTCGCCAATAAAAATGAGTACGAAATTAATGACACCTACAAAGAAATGAAAATGCACCCGGTGGTCGGTTATCGAATCCTTAATGCTTTTGACCACACCATTGATTTGGCCAACATCGTCCTGGGGCATCACGAACGCTGGGACGGAACCGGTTACCCGCAGGGACTCAAAGGCAAAGAAATACCCAAACTATCCCGGATTATTTCGGTGGGAGAGCGTTTTGACGATATGACCAGAGAAAGTAACTATCGCAGAGCAATCAGTAAAATGGAAGCACTGGAAGAAATGAAACGAAATGTTGGAACCCATTATGATCCGGCAGTTGTAGATGCCCTGGAAAAAATAATTCTGGAAGAGGAAAATCACGCGAGCAGTCGGATAGATAAAGGGAAAGCAACAAAAAAATAGAGATAGAAATAAAAAAATGAGGGCCTCAGTAAGTACAAATTACTGAGGCCTTAAATGTTTAGCAATAACTTGATCAAATATGCCGACCAATTTGGGATCAAATTGAGATCCGGCGCAGGAAAGGATTTCTTTAATGGCGGTGTTGGGAGTGAGCGCTGCTCGATAAGGACGGTCATTGGTCATGGCATCATAGGAATCTACAATTGATAAAACCCGACATTCAATGGGGATCTCTTCAGCCGTAAGTCCCAAAGGATAACCGGCACCATCCCAGCGTTCATGGTGCTTAAGAATCAGATGAGAAATTTCTTTGAGCTCTGAGGACTCATTGGCGATGCGTTCGCCGATGGTGCAGTGGGTTTTCATGACTTTCCATTCATCCGGGGTTAAACCAGCCGGCTTTTTCAGAATACTGTCGGGAATGCCAACCTTGCCGATATCATGAAATTTAGTTAATAGCTGAATGCGATCCATGATATTTTGCGGTAGACGGAGGGCATGACCGATGA
Source organism: uncultured Acetobacterium sp. (assembly GCF_963664135.1). NCBI lineage: Bacteria > Bacillati > Bacillota > Clostridia > Eubacteriales > Eubacteriaceae > Acetobacterium > uncultured Acetobacterium sp. The sequence continues at coordinate 2,784,125 of NZ_OY760905.1, forward strand.
GTGTGGACAATGTATCCATCCGATTGGTGTGGCCTTCGGTGACATAATCCTTGGCTTCCAGCGCTTTCATCAACGTCTTGACCAGGTTGTTGCGGGTGCTGGACTCCTTCAGTAACTTGTTCTGATACATGTTATTATCAGCTTCCTGAAAAAGAAAATCGGTGTTGACAGATCCCGAAGCATGATAGGAATAACCATAGGAAAGGGATATTTTAAAGGTTGCATCAGGTAGTTCATTAAAAATTCTTAAGTTGGCGTTCATTTTTTCCAGTGCGGTCTCAATTGCTTCCAGCAGTTGATTTTTGATAATGACGCCAAATTCATCACCGCCGACCCGCGAAACAATGCCCAATGGTTGAAAACTCTGAGTGATCATCTGGCTGGCCGAAACAATCACCTGGTCGCCCATTAAATGACCAAGCGTATCATTGACAAATTTAAGACCATCAATATCCAGCAGCAGAATCGTTAAGTTCTCAATATCCCGGCTATTTATTTTGGCCAGTTCGGTTTCAAAAAACAAACGGTTGGTAACGTGGGTGAGTGAATCTTTTTCAGCCATATCCCGAAGTTTGTTTTCCATGGTGATCCGTTCGGTCATATCGCGGATCATAATCAGCACCTCTTCAAAAGCTGAAATTTGGATTCGGACTTCAAAATAATGCAGGGCTTCATTAAATGGCATTGAAAAATAGTAGGTTGACAGTGTCTTCGTTTCATTAACTTGTTCAATTACCTGCTTTAAATCAGACATCAGGATCCGGTTTCGCATGATCTCCAAAATAACATTGGAATCGTTATTGTATGAAGCGTTTAATGGCGTGATCTGGCCTTTGCCATTACTGATCAGCAAAATATCCGGAATGGTGGCAATTAAAGCCTTGGTACGGCTGTTGACCCGCTCTAAATCCAGAAGCTTGGTTTGCAATTCAGAGTAATAATTTTTTTTAAAGGAGTTTTCCCCAAGTCCGATGATGGATTCCCGGGTTATTTCTTTTTTATTTTTGGGGCTGTAATATTCGTCCATAGATAATTCTCACCTCATCTTTTGTCAAAACCCTTGGATTGGTTACCATACATGGGTCGTTAAGGGCATTTTCTACTAAATACTCGACGGTGTTTACATCAAGCGCGTTCACCACAATGCTGGAGGGGATATGTAAATTTTCCCGCATCGAAACGATCCGGTCAACAATCAATTCAATCAGATCGGAATCGCTCAGGTTATCGACAGATAACCCCAATTGTTTAGCAATATCTCGATAGCGCAACGGAACGGTATCAAAATTAATCCGGATAATATGCTCTAGGAGGATACTGTTGCATTCGCCATGGGGAAGATCCAAAAGACCGCCCATCGAGTGGGACATGGCATGGACAGCGCCCAGACTGGCATTGGAAAAAGCTAAACCGGCTTGAAGGGACCCAAGCATTAATTGAAACATGGTTTCAATCGTACGCTCGGAATTGACCGAGTTTTCAATTTCCTGATTGATCAGGCGGATCGATTCCAGGGCATGGACATCGGACAGGGCTGAATGGGTATTGGATACATAGGCTTCAATGGCATGGGTTAAGGCATCCATCGCAGTGCAGGCGGTGAGGTAGAAATCCATGGTCATCAGGGGAACCGGGTCAATCAGCGCCAGATCGGGGACGACTTTTTTGCTGATAATCGCTCGTTTAATATTGGTGGACGTATCTTTAATAATGGCAAATTGGGAAACATCGGCAGAAGAACCGGCGGTGGTGGGAATACAAATTAGCGGTGGACCGGGCATTTTCACCTCGTCAACACCTTCATAGTCCAGAATATTACCGCCGTTTGAAGCTACAATGCTGATGCATTTGGCGCAGTCAATGGAACTGCCACCGCCAATGGCAATGAGCAAATCACAGCCCAGCGATAAAAACAGATCAGCTCCAAGCATGGCTTCAAAATCCTTGGGGTTCGGGGTCGTTTCATCAAAAAAGTAGAGTTTTTCGACATGCGATCGGATTTCGTTAATGGTTTGGTGGAACCATTCAAACTCCTGAATCGCTTTATCGGTTACGATCATCGGTTTTTTAGAATTAAAATGTGATATGTAGCGTCCAATCAATAATCGGGCGTCAACCCCGATTATTATTTCCGGGACTACGAATTTTCTAAGTTCCAATAGTGTTTCAGTCATCAAACTAACCTCTTATTTTCTCGAGAAATTAATTTCAGTATATCAGTTGGAATTTTAAATGTAAACAGGATTGTCCGTTAAAATAGGCAAGCGAGCATTTCAGGATAAAAAGGCTATTGATCATATTTACCCAGTCTGAATAAAAATTAACGTAAATTTAACAAGATGATAATATTAAAGACCGGCTGGGATGGATATAATTTGTAACATAACAATTTGGAGGAATAGGCTTGGATATTAATCATAATAGTGAAGAAGAACGGTGGCGAGGGGAACTTCTGGAAATACTCTATCATAAAAAAATTCAGACCGTTTTTCAGCCCATTGTCTCATTGCAAGATGGGACCGTACATGGTTATGAGGCCCTGAGCCGAGGGCCAATCGATTCCATTCTCCATGCCCCGGATATGTTATTTAAATGGGCACAAAAGTTTAATAAGCTTTGGGAACTGGAGTTTCTTTGCCGTTCCAAGGCTTTTGAAGCGGCGTTTAAGCTTGAAAGTGAGTTCAAACTTTTTTTGAATGTCAATCCGAATATTATGCAAGATGTCAAATTTCGAAAAGGGTTTACCAAGGAATATCTGGAAAGATTTGGAATTGATCCGAAACGAATCATCTTTGAAATTACCGAGAGTGAGGCCATTAATCATCTCGCTGATTTCATTAAGACCATTGACAATTATAAGGAGCAGGATTATCGGATTGCCATTGATGATGCTGGGGCTGGTTATTCAGGGCTTAATTTAATCTCCGATATTCACCCAAATTATATTAAGCTGGACATGAAACTGATTCGGGATATTGATAGTGATCGAACCAAACAGTCATTAGTACAATGTCTCAATGAATTTTCGGCACATACCGAAACAGTACTGATCGCCGAAGGGATCGAGACCAGAGAAGAATTACTGACGCTGATCGAAATTGGGGTTCAGTATGGACAAGGATTTTTCATTCAAAAGCCAAACGGAATTTTAAATTCAATCTCAAAGGATGTGGTTGAAATAATCATGGAAGAGAATGCAAATAAAAGAAAGTTACTGGACAATCGTGTCCTTGATGATCGGATTGAGTCCATTTGCAAGCCGGACAAGACCATCTTTCCAGATGTGCTGGTATCTCAGGTTCACGAAATGTTCAAGTCCGACGAAACTGTTTCAGGTTTTTGTGTGGTTGAGGATGAGGCACCAATCGGGGTGATTACCAGAAACGCCCTGTATAAAAAAATAAGTGGCCAATATGGATACATTCTTTATGCCAATAAACCGGTGAGTAATATCATGGATCGTGATTTTATGCAGGTCGATTGTCAGACAACCATTGATGTGGTCGGGAAAAATGCCATGCAGCGGGATTATGATAAGATCTATGACTTTATTGTCATTACCAATCAGAATAACTATCAGGGAACCGTAACGGTTAAAGACCTGATGGAGAAATTGATCGAAATTGAGTTTGTCTATGCCAAACATCTTAATCCTCTTTCAGAACTCCCTGGCAATTTGATGATTGAACAGCAGCTTGAAAAAGCCTTGGCATCTAAAGATAAAAAGAATATTTTATATTTTGATCTGGATAATTTTAAAGCTTATAACGATCTTTATGGGTTTGAAAACGGTGATCGGGTTTTAAAAGAATTTGCCCAGATTTTAAAAACCAGAATTCCGGCGGAACATTTCATTGGTCACATTGGCGGAGATGATTTCATTGCGATTGTTCCCAAAAAGAAAACCGAACAATTGTGTATTAACATCATCCATGCTTTTAATGATGCAGTGATTAAATTCTACAATAAGGAAGACATTGATAAAGGTTATATTACCTCCAAGGATCGCAAGGATGTGGAGGAGGACTTTCCCTTTCTTTCTGTTTCTATTGCCGGCGTACCCAATGATCATACCAAAACTATTTTTGACTTGGCGGAAACAGCTGCGAAAATAAAAAAGAAATGCAAGAAAAAAACTGGCAGTAATTATCTGTTGAGTTGACAAAAAAATAATGAGTAAAACTGATGCGCGGTGCGTGTCTTTTTTTTAGTAAAAATTCAGGTATTGCACTAACCGCTTTCCTATTGCGATGTTTCATGAAAATTGATATACTGCAATAATGAGATAGATTAAATAATGAAGTGGAACTTGCGCTTAACAAAAAAGTTGAGGTGAAAATTGAACATCTTTGATTTACCGACACTTCCGCTAGTTCATGAATTAACCACAATTCTTGAACAGAGCAACGCTGTTCGGATTGAACGCATTATCAGCACCGGGCAAACGTCGGACTGGTATGATCAGGAAGAAACTGAATTTGTAATATTGTTGGACGGGGTGGCAGAATTGACATTTGAAAATGAGGTGCGAATTACCTTGAACAAGGGTGATACCATCTTGATCCAGCCCCATCAAAAACATCAGGTTACATACACGTCGACTGAGCCTCCTTGTAATTGGTTGTGTGTTTTCTATTGAAAGTATAAACACTAAATTTAAAAAATAAAATAGTATTTTTAAAACGATTGTGATACTAGATTAAAAAGTATGGAGAGCATAAATGGAAAAAGAAGCAAATCCCAAAATCAAAATTTTAAAAGATGGTCCTTATGTTGTTACCGGAAATGTTAAATTGTCAGAAAAAATAATTACTGCCAAAGGAAAGGGATATATTTATCAGGAAGGACGAAGCCTGCCCCAGGCAAAAACGTATACCCTGTGTCGGTGTGGTAAGTCAAAAAATCCGCCCTTTTGTGATGGCGCACATGTTAAGGGTGATTTTCATGGTGAGGAAACCGCTTCAAAGGAAAGCTTTGAAGATCGGGCAGAACTGTTGATCGGACCGGAGCTTGACTTAAAAGATGATCACCGCTGTGCCTTTGCCCGGTTCTGTCACAGAAATGACGGCACCGCTTGGGAATTAGTCAGACAGTCGGATGATTCGCGACTCAAAGAAGAAGCCATTAAAGCAGCCAGTGAATGTCCGGCGGGACGTTTGGTTGCCGTAGAAAAAAATGGAGAAAATCTGGAGCCGGAGTATCAGCCGGAAATCGAGATTCTGCAGGATCCCGAGAGACGGGTGAGCTGTGGAATTTTTGTTAAAGGCGGCATTCCCATTCAATCGGCGGATGGCACTTTATATGAAAGCAGAAACCGGGTGGTGTTGTGCCGTTGTGGTGGATCGGTTAACAAACCTTTTTGCGATGCAACCCATGTACATATTAGATACCGGGCTAAATAAGCGGACTAGGAAGGTCTTGTCACGAGTAAGAACGAAATTAATAGCCAAGCTTTCTTAAATCTTGCGATGATATGAGGGTGATTGGTATAATTATTTGAAGTATTGTTTTTGGTATGGTACTATCTAATGTGGCTGTAAAATTTAGTGGCATATCTCAGGGATAAGGAATTTAGATGAATGTTCAAAACGTAGTGTTGAATTTAATAGTATATAGCTTGCCGATTATTGCTGCTGCATACATTTTTGCTGGAATCAAGTTATTAAAGCAAAAAGTGGATGGTCACTTTAATTATTTTTCAGTGTTGATGTTTTCGTCTGCGATTTATGCGCTAGGCTATTTTCTATCCCTAAATTCGTTAACCATCGAGATGATGATCTTTGCCCGGGATTGTGAGAATCTGGGGGTAATCTTTATTCCAACATTTGGAATTTTATTTATTTCTCAATTTGTGAAAAAGAAACTGTCAGTTACCATAAAACATTTATTATATTCCCTCTCAGTGATGCTATGGATTATTTATATTACCAATCCGATTCATCATTGGGCCTTTAGTCGGGTGGAGCTGATTAAAATCAACGGATTTGCGGTCGCCGCGACATCAAAAAATATCGGATATTATCTGATTCTCGCTTATTATGGCTTTTTTATCATTTTTTCGACCGTTGCATTACTAAGCGCCATAAAGAAATCAAATACTGAGAGTTTAAAAAAAAGTTATCAATTCATTTTTGTCGCATTACAAATATCGTGGATAGCAGTTTTTGTTATCATTGTTGGATTAGACAAATATATTGATCCCACACCCGTTGTCATTTTATTTATTGCGGCTATTATTGGTCTTAATGAAGTAAAAAATGATCTATTTGAATTGGAAATCAATCGCTGGAAACACACTTTCTCAAATATGGGAGAGGTGGCATTTCTGATCAATGACTACCATGAAATTATTTGTATGAATCCCGTTGCAAATCATTTTTTTGTTGGCCGGAAAGAAAGTGTTTCAGAAATTCTGAAAATTCTGGATCAGGGCGATCAGAAACGAACACCAGTAAAGATCCGGGTTGATAATGATATTCGTTGGTTTTATGTCAATAAAAATGACTTTGATATAAAACGAAAACTGATCAACTACATGCTGGTGGATTTTACCGAACGTCACCAGGCTGAAGCTGCCCTGAAGGAAAGCGAAGAAAAACACCGACTACTGATTACCCAGATGGCTCAAGGTCTGGCGGTGCATGAGATCATTCTTGATGAAACAGATAAACCCGTTGATTACCGGTTTTTGGACGCTAATGAGAGTTATGAGCGTTTGGTTGATTTAAAGCGCGACAATATCATTGGAAAAACGGCCCTTGAACTGTCACCAGATATGGATCAAACCTGGATTGAAAAATATGGACAGGTTGCCATGACCAGTGAGCCCGTTCGTTTTGAACACTATAACGCGAAATTAGATAAATATTTTGAAGTGGTTGCCTATTCCCCCAGATTTAAACAATTTGCAGTGATTATTTCTGATAGTACCGAACGAAAGAAGGCCGAACAGGAAATTCGCTATTTAAGCTATCACGATTATCTCACCGGTCTCCACAATCGCAGGTTTTATGAAGAAGAATTGGAACGGCTGGATGTGTCTGTTAATTTACCGATTACCCTGATTATGGCAGATGTTAATGGTTTGAAACTCATTAATGACTCTTTTGGCCATGCCATGGGCGATGAGTTGCTAAAGAAGGCGGCTCGATTAATCACAGAGGCCTCTCCAGAAGGCAGTATTATTGCCAGACTGGGTGGGGACGAGTTTATTGTAATACTGCCGCAGACCGATATATTTCAGGCCGTTGATATAATCAATGATATGAAAGCGCGAACATCTGATGAAAAGATCGATGCTTTTGACATATCGATATCCTTCGGGTATGAAATAAAAGAAATGGCAGATCAGGATATTCAGGAAATTTATAAACGGGCGGAAGATGACATGTATCGTCATAAGCTCTATGAAAGTGCCAGCATTAAAAACAAAACCATTGAACTGATTATGAATACCCTTTATGAAAAAAGTAGCCGGGAAATGCTCCATTCCCGACGTGTAAGTGAGATCTGTAAGTCCATTGCTGCTGAAATGAATCTGAATAAAGATGCGATCAACCAAATTGGTGCCGCCGGCCTCATGCACGATATTGGAAAAATGGGAATCGATGAAAAAATTCTCAATAAACAGGGGCAGTTAAATTTTGAAGAATGGCAGGAAATTCAACGCCATCCCGAAATCGGCTATCGCATTCTAAGTTCCTCCAGTGAATTTTCGGAGCTGGCCAAGTATGTCTTTGAACATCATGAACGTTGGGATGGGAAAGGTTACCCCAATAAGCTGGCTGGGGACAAAATATCCATTCAAGCCCGTATTATCGGAGTAGCCGACGCCTACGATGCGATGACCTGTGATCGGACCTATCGGAAGGGACTGAGTGAACAGGAAGCCATTGCTGAATTAAAACGATATTCTGGGATTCAGTTCGACCCGGAAGTTGCCCAAGTATTTATCGAAAAAGTTCTAAAAGTAGATATAAATTGAATATCACGATATTAGCAAAGAGTCTGAATCCAGACTCTTTTTTGTTTAAAAAATTAACAAGATATCATTGATTTTACATGCAATTCGCTTCATATTCAGATTCATTTCTGATATAATGAACAAAACCATTGGCAATATCTTAATCGAACCTGTTTTATGCATGCAACATAAAGGGATGTTGGATTGATCGTTGTGAGAATGGTTATTTTTTCAGGCTTTAGTCAGAAGCAAAAGTCGGATAAAATAATTAAATCGTGAAGTTTGTTTGAGGAAAGAAGGTTATTATGAAAATAGGATATGCATGTTTAACAGTGGGTGTGCCGAATACAGAATTGAAGACTTGCTTACTTAAAAATGCGTCCGATGAAAAACTGACAGAATTGATCAAACATAACTTGAATTCCTTAGATAATATGATTGAATATAATATCAATAATAACATCGAACTTTTCAGAATCAGTTCATCGCTGATTCCCTTTGCTTCAAATTCAGTTAACCAGATTGTCTGGTGGGAAGTTTTTGAAAAGCAGCTAAAAAAAATCGGTCGAAAGATTATCAAAAGTGGCATGCGGGTTTCGATGCATCCGGGTCAATATACGGTTTTAAATTCAGCGGACGAAAATGTGGTAACGAATGCCATTGCCGATTTAAATTATCACGCCTGCCTGTTGGATAGTCTGGGGGTGGGACCCGCACATAAAATCATTCTTCATGTGGGTGGGGTTTATAATGACAAAAAACAGGCGATTAAGCGTTTTATAAAAAATTATGATCGTTTGGAAGAAACCGTAAAAAAAAGACTGGTCATTGAAAACGATGATAAATCCTATACCATCAGTGATGTTCTGGAGATTGGGCGGTTACTTGAAATGCCGGTTATCTTTGATAATCTTCATCATCGTGTGAATCCCTGCAATGGAAATAAGAGTGATTTCGATTGGATTGATGAATGCCAGACAACATGGAAAACCGCTGATGGCGATCAAAAGATTCATTATTCCCAACAGAATCCTGATAAAAAAAGCGGTTCACATTCAAAGACCATTAAGATTACCGAATTTATGGACTATTATCAAACCTTGGAAAGCCGCAAGCTTGACATCATGCTTGAAGTTAAAGATAAGAATCTATCCGCTATTAAGTGCATTAATTGCACTACTCGAAAAAAAGAAATCAATCAGCTGGAGCATGAGTGGAGCAAGTATAAATATGCCGTTCTGGAAAGATCCCCGCTGGATTATCTGGAGATTCGAAAACTACTTAACAATAAAGACAGTTATCCCTGCATTGAGTTTTATAATCTCATCGAAAGCTCATTTCAAAAAGATACGACGATTGGGAATTCAATCAATGTAGCCCAGCATATTTGGGGATATTTTAGAACCATTGCCCTACCGAGTGAAAAGAAGTATTTTTTAAAACTCCTGGACCGCTATGAAAAAGGCGAAACTTCGATAAAAAAAATCAAGAAGAACTTATGGAAAATGACTGTTAAATATGATCAGACCTATCTGCTGGACTCCTACTATTATGTCATTATTTAGTTTAAAAAACGGATAGCACCATAAAAAAAATTTAAAGGAGAACGGATCATGAATTATAAAGTTGTTTATTTTTCAAGAACAGGAACAAGTGAAAAGATTGCTAAAAAAATTGGTGAAAAGTTGAATTCTGAAGTGATTGAAATAACCGACGACATGAACTGGAAGGGACCCCTTGGCTTTGTCAAAGGGGGGATGTATGCAACCCAGAACAAACCGGTCAATATTACGGTACATGGAAATTTGGATAATGTGGATGAAGTAATTGTGGTTTCACCGATCTGGGCTAGCCATGTGGTGCCAGCCATCACTGCTTTTCAAAAGCCCAGAGATTTAAAAACGATCCATCTGGTGACGACATCCAAGGGAAGTACAATCGCGATGGTGGCGGACTATCAATCCGCCCATGCTATTATTGAAAAAGAAAAAAACGAGGAAGCAATAATAGCAGAACTGGTTCGTTTATTGAAGCCACATCTTTGATGATGAATCAGAAAGTGATGTGAGAAAAGATCATGTTAAATGCGGAAATAAAAGAACTGATTAGCTATTTAAAAAATAGTGTCTCTGAAGAAAAAAACAGTGATGAGGTGTTCGAAAAATACGGTGCAGATCCTGATTTTTTGGAGCTTGATAAAACGATCAGAGGAATTCGCAATGCTTGTAAAGCACACTTTGAAATGATTTTTGACTTATTACCCGACCCAACCATTATCACCACCATGGAAGATGGAAAGCTGCTGGCTTATAACAAAGCTTTTTTACAACTGATTGAAACAAGAGGTAAGAAAATAATTGACGAATCAATGAACATTCATGATTTGTATTTTGAACTGGATAAAAGAGATCAGTTAGTTGCAGAATTGAAACGAACCGGCATCAGTGACAATATGGAAATTAGGGTGAATGACGCAAATAATGAAATGTTTGTGGGTCTGGTTTCATCACAGGCAATTAACATTGAGGGTACACCGCATATTTTGAGCGTGATCCGGGATGTGACTGAGATCAAAAAAATGGAAATAGAAATAAAACGGCTTGCCATTACGGATAAGTTAACCCAAGTTTTTAATCGCCTCAAATTAGATGAAATTTTAGACTGTGAACTGGAACGTTCAGAACGGACAAAGGCACCTTTTTCAATTATCATTGTTGATATCGATTTATTAAAAAGTATTAATGAAGCGCATGGCAATCAATGGGGTGACGTTTTATTGGTGGGAATAGCAGACATTCTTAAAGATCAGGTAAGATCCACCGATATTGTGGGAAGATGGGGTGGCGAGGAGTTCTTGGTCATTCTTCCAGATACCGATGTCAAAGGAGCGATTGTCTTGGCAGAAAAACTCCGGGCAGTTATAGCCGAAACCAAATTTGAACAAGTCGGTAAATTAACAGCCAGTTTTGGGGTAGCAGCCTATCAAAAAGACTTGTTGCCGGCAACCATTATTTCCCGAGCGTATACGGCTCGAAATCAGGCCAAAGAAAAGGGCAGAAACCGTGTGGAATGGCAATAGCGAACAGGCGCGATGATAAAAATCGATTTTCAAGAGGTGACATGTGGATAAAAGACAATTAAAAATTTTAGTGATTGATGACAACCAGGATAATGTGATTGTCTTAAAAGCCCTGATCGTTGATGCATTTCCAGAAGCCGGGGTGTTAATGGCCATGGATGGTAAAACCGGGCTTGAAATTGCCACGATGGAAGATCCCGATATCATCTTTTTGGATATTATCATGCCCGATATGGATGGTTTTGATGTGTGCCGAAAATTAAAATCCCAAACGGATCTGGCCGATATTCCGGTGGTTTTTGTTACCGCATCCCGGGGGGATCGGGAACATCGGATTCTTGCCTTGGAATGCGGTGGTGAGGGCTTTCTTGCTAAACCCATTGATGAATATGAGCTGATCTGTCAAATTCGAGCAATGGCAAAAATAAAAAATGCCAATATTCAAAAACGGAACGAAAAAGAACGATTGGGAGTACTGGTTAAACAGCAGACTCAGGCACTGAAAATTGCCCATACCCGAACACTGAGACTATTGAGATCGCTGGAAAAAGAAAATGAAGCCCGAAAAAAAAGCGAAAAAGCACTGGTTGAAGCTCAAAAGTTGGCTCATTTAGGGAGTTATGAATACGATCTGAATGGCGGGGGAATTGGTTATTCGGACGAAGTCCTTAATATTTTTGGGGTTACTTCAATAGCGGAAATGAGTCCCAGAGATCAGTTGCTCAGGCTTACCCACCCGGATGATATTGCACATCTACTGGAAAACATCGAAAAGGTGATGGTGGAAAAATCAACGGCAGATTTTATGTTCCGGGTCATCCGACCGGATGGGGAAGAACGGGTTGTCAATTTAAGAATGATCCCTCAACTGGACAAGGATCAGAATCACATTGGTAATTTTGGAACCATCCAGGATATTACCCAAATCAGAAAAACAGAAGAAGAAATTAAATATCTGAGTTACCATGACTATTTAACCGGCCTGTTTAATCGGCGGTTTTATGAAGAAGTGCTGACTAAGTTGGATAAAGAAGAGAATTTCCCTTTAACGCTGGTTATGGCGGACGTTAATGGCTTGAAAATGATCAATGACTCCTTTGGTCATGCCGTGGGAGATGAATTGTTACGGAAAGCGTCAAATGTAATTAAAAATGGTTGCCGGGAAAAGGATGTGATCGCCAGATTGGGCGGGGATGAATTTGTTATCATTTTGACTAAAACAGATGCTGAAACAGCAGCGCTGATCATCAAAAGGCTGGAAACACTGGCAGCCAGAGAAAAAATCAGAGGATTAAAGCTTTCCATTGCTTTTGGCAGTCGAACCAAAATCAGAGTAGAAGAGAATATTCAAAAAGTCCTTAAAAATGCCGAGGATGATATGTATCGCCACAAGTTGTACGAAAGTGCCAGCATGCGCAGCAAAACCATCGAGTTGATTATGAACACCCTTTATGAGAAGAGCAATCGTGAAATGATGCATTCCAACCGGGTTGGTCAAATCTGCGAAAAAATTGGCATGAAAATGAATCTAGAAAAAGATGAGATCAATCAAATCAGAACGGCCGGACTCATTCATGATATCGGGAAAATGGGGATCGACGAAAAGATCCTCAATAAGCCGGGAGCGCTCAACGATGATGAATGGAAAGAAATTCAGCGACATCCGGAAATTGGCTACCGGATTTTGAGCTCAGTTAACGAGTTTTCAGAAATGGCCAACTGTATTCTGGAACATCACGAACGATGGGATGGCAGAGGTTACCCGAAAGGTTTAAAGGGTGAAGAAATTTCTCTTCAGGGACGGATTGTAGCCGTGGCGGATTCCTTTGATGCCATGACCAGTGATCGCACTTATCGAAAAGGGTTGGCTCAGGATGATGCCATCGCCGAAATTAAACGATGCGCCGGAACCCATTTTGATCCCGGGGTAACAAAAATGTTAATCGAAGTCGTCCGAGCAGAAAGAATCCATTAGTCAGGATAATTGCGCAAGTAAATTGGCAGCGAAGTAAGTTAGATGCGATTTTTTTAGATTTCATAATACTGATTTAAATTTTTTTAAGGAGGCTGAATATGGACACTCAGAAAGATAAAATGATACATGAAATTATCCAGATTATGAAAGAGACCTATGCTAAAGATCTCACCATATTCGATGACGCCTTTCTTATAAAGTCCCTGGAGAGAAGAATGGCAGCAGCCGTAAAGGCATCAGACTACCCTTTGTTCTTGCAGGATAACCGCGTTGAAGCGGAGATGCTAATGGCATCTTTTAATATTATGTACAGCCAGTTTTTTAGAAATTCAATGACTTTTGCGGTACTGGAGCAGTTGGTTTTGCCCCAACTATTAAGTCGAAAACCTGAGGGTAGTGAGATCCGGGTTTGGTCAGCCGGCTGCTCGACTGGGCAAGAAGCCTACTCCATTAGCATTTTATTAGAGGAAATGGTAAAATCTGCTTCAAAATCGATGCGATTTCGAATTTTTGCCACCGATTTGTCCCGAGAGGCGCTTAATATGGCCAGAGAGGGCAGCTATGATGAGGATGGGGTTGCCAATCTTCGAATGAAACACCTGAAAAGCTATTTTACCAGAAAGGGAGAGACCTATACGGTTGAACCCTGGTTAAAACAGAAGATTGATTTTTCAGAATATGATTTACTGGATCCGTATTCCATTAATCCGCCTGACAGCATTTTTGGTGATTTTGATATCATCTTTTGCTGTAATCTTCTTTTTTATTACCGAACCGATGTGCGGCGGGCCATTATTAAGAAGTTAAAACGTTCATTATCGGCGCAGGGGTATCTGGTTACCGGTGAGGCAGAGGCGATATTCATAGGAAAAGATGAAGAATTGAAGATGATCTCTTCAAACGCTGCAATTTTTCAATTGAGTAAGTAAAAGGTGCGATAAACAGTGGGACAAATAACAATAGGGCTGTGTTACAAGAAGTGTTGCATTTGGGAAAAGTCATTCAAGGAGAAATTATGAACATTAAGGATTTAAAGGTAAAAACACAGCTTCGCATCGGGTTTGCGGTTATTCTTTTTTTTGTAATGCTGCTGGGAATTGTGGGTTATTCTGAAACCAATGCGATTGTTGAGCAGGCCGAAACCATGTATGACCATCCTTTCCAGGTGACCAAAGCAATTGACAGTCTGGATGACGATATTTTAGGCATTCGGGTTGGGATAAGAGATCTGATTCTGGATGATACAAAAGAAGATCAGAATAAGGCCATTGAATTAATGGAACAGTTTGATGCAGATGCTGAGATCCAATTTGATCGTATCAGAGAGCTTTATCTGGGACCGAAACAAGATATAGAGGAAGCATATATGGCCTATATCAACTGGAAAACAGCCCGGGCTGAAATTGTCGAACTGACCCGTTCGGGAGATCTCGAAAACGCCAAGAAAAGTTTGTTGTCTGGGGAAAAAGTAGGTAACTACCGGGAGGTATTAACTGAAAAAATGGCAGTTATCGAAACCTATGCAAGCAATAAGGCGGATTCCTTATATCAGGATGCAATTGACCTATATGCATATGTTAAAGTCCAACTAGCTACGGTAATCTTAATTATTATTGTTTTGTCTGTTCTGATTAGCTTTATTATCCTCAGGAATGTTCAAGAGCCATTAAATGAACTTACTCGCGCTACCGATGATTTTCAAAATGGTAACCGGAATGCCCGCAGCAACTACGTGTATAGCAATGAATTTGGTGTTCTTTCCGCATCCTTTAACGAACTGGCAGCGGATATTCAAAAAAACATAGAGCTGAACGAAAAAAGAGCAAATTTCACAAAGGTTATGCTCGGGGAAGAAGATGCCAGAGCATTCTTCCGAAAAACCCTCAGTACGCTTTCACAGTATACCGATTCTCAAATTGCAGCGGCTTATCTGCTGAACTCCCAAACCAACCAGTTCGAACATTTTGAATCCATCGGCTTGGAGGAAAAGGGCAGAGCAGCATTTGGCTCTGATAACCTGGAGGGCGAATTTGGAGCGTCGGTTGCCAGCGGCAGATATCAGCACATCAAGGATATTCCGGAAGATTCACGTTTTGAATTTTATACCGTCAGCGGGAAATTTATGCCCAAAGAAATAATCACCATCCCGATCATTTTTGGTAGCGAGGTGATTGCGGTAGTCTCATTGGCTTCGATCGGCAAATACAATCAGAGAGCCATCGATTTTATTGAAGCTTCCGTTAATACCATGAGCGCCCGGATCGAAGGTATCTTGGCCTACCGTACCATAAAAGAATTTTCGGAAAAATTGGAATATCAGAACCGGGAATTGGATGCTCAAAAGAACGAAATGGAAGAACAATCCGTGGAACTGATCCATCAGAATATTGAACTGGAAATGCAGAAAAAAGAATTAAATGAAGCGAATCGACTCAAAACCAATTTTTTATCAAATATGAGTCACGAACTGCGAACTCCTCTTAATTCGGTAATTGCCCTTTCTGGTATTCTTAACCGTCGCCTCAAAAATGAAATTCCAGAAGAAGAATACAGCTATTTGGAAGTCATTGAACGAAACGGCAAAAACCTCTTGGCGTTGATTAATGATATTTTAGATATTTCCCGCATAGAGGCTGGTCGGGAAGAGATAGACATCACCACCTTTAATGTTAATCAGTTAATCAATGACGTCGTTGAAATGCTGGCACCGCAGGCAAGTGAAAAAAATATTTCGTGTATTAATGCCGCTAGAGATACAGCTGTGTATATCAACAGTGACAGTGACAAGTGTCGGCATATTCTGGAAAATTTGGCTGGGAATGCGGTTAAGTTCACTGAAACAGGAACGGTTGAACTGTCCATTGGCCAGAATGAGGAGAACATTGAAATCCGGGTTAAAGATACCGGTATCGGCATTGACGAAAATTATCTGCCGTTTATTTTTGATGAATTTCGACAAGGGGATGGCAGTACCTCCCGGAAATTTGGCGGAACCGGACTGGGACTGGCCATTGCTAAAAAATATGCTAATCTCCTGGGTGGAACGGTCCGTGTTAAAAGTGTTGTGAACCAGGGGTCGGAGTTTATTCTCTCCCTACCGATTCATTATTCGGTTGAAAATAGAATTGAAGAAGACCATCGCCCGGAACCTGAAAGGTTTAAACGCGTGGTTAAAGAAGAGCTGCGATCATTACCGGACAAACCAAATTCCGATCCGTCGACAAAGACTTTATTAATGGTTGAAGACAGTGAACCAGCGGTGATCCAGATCAGAGATCTGCTGGCAGAAAGTGGTTACACCATTCGGGTGGCCAGAGATGCTAAAGAAGCCTTTGGGATCATTGAAGAGGTTATTCCGGATGCCATGGTCCTGGATTTAATGATGCCGGGAATTGATGGCTTTGAGTTGCTTCATACCTTGAGAGAAGCCGAAACCACCGCGCATATTCCGGTTCTGATTCTCACAGCCAAACACATTACTAAAGATGAATTGAAATTCCTGACCAAAAATAATATTCATCAACTGATTCAAAAAGGTGATGTGAACAAGGATGAGCTGAAAAAAGCCGTCGCATCGATGCTCTATCCGGAAATCAAAGCGAAAAAAGCAAAGCGGTTTGAGCCACAACCCAACCAGCGAAAACCGCTGGTACTGGCGGTTGAAGATAATCCGGATAATATGATCACCGTAAAAGCTCTGCTTGAGGATCATTTCCGGGTATTGGAGGCCGTTGACGGCCGGGAAGGAATCGAAATGGCCAAACAGTTTGTGCCGGATCTGATCCTGATGGATATCGCCCTGCCAGGTATTGATGGCATCCAGGCATTTAAGGTTATCCGGGAACTGCCAGCGTTACAAAACATTCCGGTAATTGCTTTGACTGCCAGTGCCATGACCCAGGACCGAGAAGGAATTTTAGCCCAGGGATTTGATGCCTTTATTCCCAAACCAATCATTGAACGGGAGTTTTTGAAAGTAATCAGAGAGGTGCTCTATGGCAGATAAGATTTTGAAATTTTTAGCAATTGATGATAATCAGGACAATTTAATTACCATGCGAGCATTGATCAGAGAAGCATTTCCAGAATCGGTGGTGCTGACCGCAACAAGCGGTGTCAAAGGGATTGAAATAGCCAAACAAGAAGATCCGGATGTGATCTTGCTTGATATTGTGATGCCGGGAATGGATGGCTTTGAGGTTTGTCAGCACTTGAAAGCGGATCAGGAGACACAAGAAATACCGGTAATTTTTGTAACCGCCATAAAAGGCGATCGGGAGCATCGAATCCTGGCACTGGAATCCGGTGCCGAGGCATTTCTGGCAAAACCCATTGATGAATCAGAACTCACGGCCCAGATCCGGGCGATGGTAAAAATCAAAATGGCCAATCAACAAAAACGTGATGAACAAGGTCGGCTGGCCCAGATGGTCGAAGAAAAAACCGCAGAACTGAAAGCGGCCCATCAAAAAACGATTGAATTGCTGGAAAGCTTGAAAATCAGTGAAGAAAGAAACCGCAGACTGATCAGCCAGATGGAACAGGGTTTAGCAGTACATGAAATTCTTGTTGATGAAAAGGGCAATCCGATTACCTGTAGCTTTTTGTATGTGAACAATAGCTTTGAACGGCTCACGGGATTGGAAAGCAAAAATATTCTAGGAAAAACGCTGAGCGAAATTATGCCGGAATCAAAAGATTTTTTGATGGACAAATACACCAGATTATTAAAAAATCGCGAATCAATCCGGTATGAGAAATATTTTGATCAGTTTCAAAAATATTTTGAAGTGGTGGCCTATTGTCCACAACCCCAACAGGTAGCGGTGATTATATCCGATATTACCGAACGAAAAAAGACGGAAGAAGAGATCCGTTTCTTAAGTAACCATGACTATCTGACAGAGGTCTACAACCGACGCTATTATGAAGAAGCATTGGAGAGAATTGATCGAGAAGAAAACCTGCCTCTGAGTCTGGTCATTTCGGACGTCAACGGATTAAAATTGATTAATGAATCCTTTGGACATGTCCTGGGGGATGAACTGTTAAAAAAGGTGGCTGATGTTATCCTCGAGGAGAGTCGTGACAAAGACATTGTGGCCAGACTCAGTGGTGATGAATTTATTATTCTGCTTCCGAAAACGAATGAATTAGAGACTGCAAAAATAGTAAAACGAATGAAAACAGCCGCAATGAAAGAGTCAATTGGGACCATTAATTTCTCTATTTCGTTTGGCTATGAAACAAAAACCAATATGAACCAGGATATCCAGGAGATATTGAAAAATGCCGAGGACAATATGTATCGGCATAAGCTTTATGAAAGTGCCAGCATCAAAAACAAGACCATTGACCTGATTATGAATACCCTTTATGAAAAAAGCAGCCGGGAAATGCTGCATTCAAAAAGAGTCAGCGAAATTTGCGAAAAAATTGCGGAAAAAATGAATTTTGATCAAGATGACATCAGCCAGGTGAAGGCCGCCGGTTTAATTCACGATATCGGAAAAATGGGGATTGATGAGAAAATTCTGAATAAACCCGGGGGATTGGATCCGGATGAATGGAAAAAAATTCAACGCCATCCAGAGATTGGTTATCGAATTTTAAGTTCGTCCAGTGAATTTTCAGAATTGGCAAGATATGTGCTCGAACACCAGGAGCGATGGGACGGAAATGGGTACCCGAAACGACTGATGGGGGAAGAAATTTCCATTCAGGCCAGAATTATCGGGGTGGCAGATGCCTTTGATGCGATGACCTGTGACCGCGCCTATCGGAAAGGACTGAGTGTGGAAGAAGCAGTGGCGGAAATAAACCGATGTTCGGGTACGCAATTTGATCCGGAAGTCGTTGCAGTATTTGTGAAAAGAGTTTTAAATACAATTGATCATTGCGATCGAAAAATAAGTAGTAATGATTTCAGCTGATCATAGAAAAGTGAGAGTCTTTGCTGAAAAATGAAAAAGGGAAATAACGATGAAAAAAACACAGATCAAAACAATCAATGAAGCCGTACAGGCTTTGATCCAGGGAAATAAAAATTACGTGAATGCTCAAAAAACTGGAAATATTTCACAGGAGTTGAATCCATTATCAGCAGAAGATGGGCAACAGCCCTATGCGGTGATCGTAACCTGCTCGGATTCGCGAGTACCCTCGGAGTATATTTTTTCGGCCGGGGCGGGTGAGCTCTTTGTAATTCGAACGGCTGGGCATGTGATTGGGAATTTTGAATTAGGTAGCATTGAATATGGGGTCAAGTATCTTGGGGCAAAAGTGGTTTTCGTGCTTGGACATAATCATTGCGGCGCGGTTAAGGCGGCTATGGGCAGTCATGGCAAAGGTTATGTTCAAAAAATATTAGATGAGATTATCCCGGTCATTACCGGGGAAGATGATGTTGAAAGGTGTGAAAAGCTGAACATCGAAAACAGTATCCGGCGAATCATGGAAAGCGAAATGATCAGTGAATATGTCGATGAAGGCCGAGTGAAAGTTATTTCTGGGAAATATGATATCGAAAGCGGGATGGTCGAATTTTTTTAACAGCCCCTTTTTTTATGTCATCCAGGACAGTGAAACCGGAACGATTATCTTTATGGGTTCAGTCATAAATCCTATAAAGTAGAGAAAGATGTAGATTAAAGGATTAAGATTTTTCTTAGTCTTTTTTTACGTTCATACATAAACAACTTGCAAAATAATCTTGTAATCGTATTAATCGGGCGACGTCATTGAAACCGCTTGACAAATGTAGATATTGAGCTATGATGAATAGAGACTACCTTACGGTAGGTAGGATGAGGAGGGTAAGCCTGTGGAAACAAAAAAAAAGATAATGAATTCGGCATTTAGATTGTTTGCCGAAAAAGGAAATGAATTTTCATTGACAGAAGTAGCCAATGAAGTTGGGATAAAAAAAGCATCAATTTATGCTCATTTTAATAGCAAAGAGGTGTTGCTTTATGAAGTGATCGATCAGGAAATTTACGAGTACTTTTTTGAGATTGACGAACAAAGCCGGGATTTAAAAAGCACCTTCGATATGATCTTAAATTATTATAGTAAATCCAAGTCAAAGCGCTACTTTTGGAAAAGGCTGTTATTATTTCCACCGATAGCCTTTGAAACAACCTTGATCCAGAAAATAAATAAATTAACCGAGCAGCGCTATGGCATTATCAAAGATTTAATCAAATCCGAAATGGAAAAGGGCATCATCAGAAATCAGGATCCGGAAACAGTTTTATATTCATTTCTAGCAATGATTCATGGATTGGTGTCAATCACAATTATTTATGAAGCTGAGGATTTGAATATCAATCAAGATGATATTTGGCAGAATTTCTGGAATGGCATAAGATAAGGAGCCCTTAACATGATGGATGTACTTAATACGATCGGCGGAGAGAATAATTTGTTTTTAGCCGCGATGCTACTTTATTTGGTCGCCGCAATCATATCACTTGTTTTGATGAAACACCATAAATTGTGTAACATAGTATCAAATAGTGTTTGCATTGCAGCCGCTTTTTTGGGAGCAGCCGCTTCGCTTTTCAAAATTTTTTCAGGTACGACAAAGACCACTAGTTTCATTCTGCACTCACCAATTCCGCAGCTTTCCATGGACATAAAAATTGACAGCCTCTCGGCCTTCTTTGTCCTGTGCTTATCAATCATTGTGCTGGCTGTTTCTATTTATTCCATCGGCTATATTTCCCACTATTATGGAAAAAGAAATGTTGGATTTTTTAATTTTTTATATGCTGCATTTATTTTAGCTATGTTCCTGGTGATGATATCCGGAAATGCCATTTTTTTCTATATTGCCTGGGAGGCGATGTCGATTATTTCATACTTTTTGGTTATCTTCGAGTCGGAACACGAAGAAAATCAGAGAGCCGGAAAATTGTATCTGATCATGACCCATTTAGGCACCGCCTTTTTATTAATCGGTTTTATGATGATGTACAGCTATACCGGGTCGTTTGATCTGTTTGGAAGTTCGGCAGCGATACCGGAAGCGGCCAAAAATTTAATGTTTGTCTTTTTCCTGATTGGATTTGGAACCAAAGCGGGGGTGGTGCCTCTCCATATCTGGCTGCCTTACGCCCATCCCGCGGCACCCAGTAATGTATCGGCACTGATGTCCGGGATTATGATTAAAACAGCTATCTATGGAATGATCCGTTTTATGCTTTGCTATTTGCAGATCCAAGCCAGCTGGTGGGGCGTGGTGATCTTGTGCATTGGGATTGTCTCTGCGGTGCTGGGGGTTGCCTATGCATTAATGGAGCATAATATTAAACGGCTCCTGGCCTTTCACAGTGTCGAGAATATTGGCATTATTCTGATTGGTATAGGGGTGTCTTTTATTGCCTTTGCCCAAAACAACGAATTTTTAGGCGGGTTGGCTCTGATCGCGGCGCTTCTGCATACCTTTAACCATACCCTCTTCAAAGGTGGCTTATTTCTGGGGGCGGGATCGATACAATATGCTACCCACACGAAAGATATTGAAAAATTGGGCGGACTGATTAAAAAAATGCCTATCACAGCGCTGCTGGTGCTGTGCTTTTCGCTGGCAATCTCGGCCATTGTTCCGTTTAATGGATTTATCAGTGAGTGGATGATTTACCAATCACTGTTCTTAAATATTGGTTTGGGAATGCCGGCCATGAATATTTTATCGATTTTATCGATCGCGGCCCTGGCATTGTCCGGCGCTTTGGCGGCGGCGTGTTTCGTCAAGCTGTTCGGGATTTCTTTTCTCGGGCTGCCCCGGAGTGAACAGGCCCAAAAGGCCAAAGAGGTTCCCGTGACGATGAATATCGGAATGGGAATACTGGCGGTCTTCTGCCTTCTGATCGGTCTGTTTCCGGTGTTTTTCATCAACATCGTCGATCAAGTTGTTTTCAGTCTGGTCGGGTCATCGATCCACGACAACCTGCAGGGCGGATTCTTTGAGATGTTTTCACCACTGATTGTATCCAGCAACAGTATTGCCCCGGTTGAAATATTAATTGTTCTGGTAGTTGCCATTATCGCGGCGCTGATTATCATCAGACTCATCGCCGGGAAATATGTGGAAAGAAAATATGGCACCTGGGATTGTGGTTTTGAAGCCCTTAATTCAAGAATGCAGTACAGTGCCACCGGATTTTCCAAACCGATTCGAATTGTGTTAAGTATTTTATATCGACCCGGCCGAAAAGTGGTAGTGGAGGAGGGGGCCTCCGATTATTTCCCCAACTCGATAAAATATAAGGTCTGGACGGAGCCAATTTTTGAAAAATATCTTTACGATCCGGCCCTGCGGCTGGCCACCAATTTTTCACTTAAAGTCATCCGTATGGTCCAGACTGGCAGTGTTCATGCTTACCTGATCTACATTTTCGTATCGGTGATCGCATTAATGCTCTATAACAGATTGGCATAGGAGGAGAATCAGACATGACAGCAGCAACCTATTTTATCATTCAGCTAATCGTCATTATTTTAGTGGCGCCATTAATCAATGGAATTATCAAAAAAGTTAAGGCCTTGTCCCAGAAAAGAAAGGGTGCTCCGCTTTTGCAAATGTATTTTGATTTGTTCAAGCTGTTAAGAAAAACAGCAGTGGTGTCGGATGTGTCCTCATGGATATCCCGGGTGACCCCTTATATTGTCTTTTCCACCGCCATCGCAGCAGCCATGATTGTCCCGGTGACGACATTAATCGAACCGCTTTGGTTTGCCGGCGACATCATTTTATTAGTTTATATTTTGGCGCTGGGCCGATTTTTTATGATGCTGGGAGCCTTAGATACCGGGAGTACCTTTGGGGGAATGGGTGCCAGCCGGGAAGCAATGATCTCTTCACTGATTGAACCGTCGATCCTCGTGACACTGCTGACGGTGGGGCTACTTGCCAAATCAACCGCAGTCTTCCAGATCATGGCCTTCATGCAGGGCGTTAATAATCCTTTGATTCACCCGGTTTACATCATGGCATTTTGTGCCCTGTTTATTATCATTATTGCCGAGACGTCACGAACACCGGTGGATGATCCATCGACGCATCTTGAACTGACAATGGTTCACGAGGCCATGGTACTGGAGTATTCCGGACGAAATCTGGCCTTGATGGAGCTTGGCGCTGCGATTAAGCAATTGGTCTTTATTACCCTGCTGGTTAATATTTTCTTTCCTCATGATCAGCTGATCGGATCATCCGGCGTGGTTGCCATCGGGGTATCGCTGTTAATTTATCTGATCAAGGTCGTTTTGGCGGCAATCCTGTTCGCGATTGCCGAGATCAGTACCGTCAAACTCAGGTTATTCAGTATTCCCAATCTGGCCGCGTTATCGTTTATCTTTGCTTTTATCGGATTTTTACAGGTTTTCGTTTTTGGAGGTTGAAAATGACAAATTATCTTGATGCATTATCAGTTTTAATACTTGTCTCGGCGTTCGTTCTGATGGGTAATAAAAAAATAAAATCTTACATTAAAACCTTTCGGCTCCAATCCGTTTTGATTGCCATTCTGACCGGAATCATGGGCATCACGAGTTTAAACGAAGGAGGACACGTTGATGTCCTGATCGTTTGCGGCGTGATTATCGGAATTAAAGTCGTCCTGATTCCCTATCTGCTGAATAAAACTTATGAAAAAGTCGCGTACAAGGTTGAAAAAGACTTTTTCTTTAATATTCCGATTCTGATTATTGGGTGTTGTTTCATTGTCGTCTTCACCCATTTTTCATTTACCACCACGACCGGAATCAATTCCGGAGTGGTGAATGCCCAGGTGGTCAATTCGGTCTCACTTGTTTTAATCGGCTTATTTTTTATGATCAGCCGAAAAAAAGCAATTGGTCAAATTATCGGATTTCTGGTGATTGAAAACGGCATTTTTGTGACTGCGCTGTTTGCCACCCAGGGGATGCCGTTTATCGTCGACATGGGGATATTAATGGACGTCTTGGTGGCAGTGATCATCATGGGGATTATGGTCTTCAGAATCGATGAAAAATTCGGGTCCACCGATATCAATAAGATTAAAGATTTGAGAGGATAAAATAATGGGATTTGTTTTACTGGGGATACCAGTCGTTGCCGTGATACTATTTTTTCTTCTGAAGAGCACACCAATTCAACACGGAATCAGCATCGTCGCCACCATTGCCTTAATACTGGTCGGGGCGGTTTTAACCCGTGATGTTATGACCTTGGGGATAGTTGAATATGCTGCCCTGGGCGGGATTTTTTATCTTGATGCGTTGAGCATTATTGTACTAGACATCGTCGTCATCATTGCTTTTATGACCAGTGTTTATTCCGTTGGTTATCTGGACGAAGAATTAAAACATGGCAAGATTGATACCAATAAATTACGGGTTTATTATATTTTGATGTACACCTTTATTTTCATCATGCTGCTGGCGTTAACGGTTAAAAATATTGGCATCATGTGGGTCGCCATTGAAGCCACCACCTTGGCGTCAGCCTTTCTGGTCGGTTTTTACAATGGCAAGGATTCTATTGAAGCGGCCTGGAAGTATATTATTATCTGCTCCGTAGGAATTGCCATTGCCCTGCTGGGGATCATCTTTTTACAGTTTTCATCCATCGGTGTTTTAGACAGCAGTCAATTTTTGGATTGGACCGCCATGATGAATAAGGCCACTGAATTAAATGGCTCAACATTAAGATTGGCCTTTATCTTTATTGTGATAGGATTTGGAACCAAAGCCGGCCTTGCCCCGATGCACACCTGGCTGCCGGATGCTCACAGCCAGGCACCTTCACCAATCAGTACCTTGATGTCGGGGGTGTTGTTAAATGGCGCCATGTACGGCATCATCCGGGTGGTGGCGATCATTAACCATAGCTTTGGTAGCAGTGTTTTTGTGGGCAGAATCATGATCACTCTGGGCGTTTTGTCAGTGCTTACCGCGGCGATATTTATTTTCACCCAAAAGGATTACAAACGGCTGCTGGCTTATTCAAGTATTGAGCATATGGGCATCATTGCGATTGCGATTGGTTTTTTTACCCCGTTGTCAATTTTTGGCGGATTACTGCATATGATCAATCACTCATTTACCAAGTCGACGCTGTTTTTGTCTTCCGGTAATATTTTGCTGAAATATAATACCAAAGAGATTTCGAAAATTAAGGGTGTACTTAAATGTCTGCCGGTTACCGGAACTGTTTTTCTGTTGGGTTTGTTTGCCATCGGGGGAGCGCCGCCCTTTAGTGTTTTCGCCAGTGAATTTGTCGTCATTTCAGCAATTTTTCAGGACCATAATTTCCTGGTCGGGGGAGCCTTAATCCTGCTGTTGGCATTGATTTTCACCGGGATTGTCCTGACCATGTTTAAACTGTTTTACGGCAATATACAACCGGAAGAAACAAGCCCAGGTGAAATAAATATTTCCGGCGTAGCCGTTATTGTGGTGCTATTGGGGATTATCACAATTACCGGTTTTTATATTCCCAATGGGTTAAAAGAGCTGATTGACCACGCGGTAAAAATAATAATTGGAGGATAGACATTTGATCGATAACGAAATAAAGCTAGAAATAATTAAAAAACTAACTGAAATTTTTGCTGATGATATCATGGCAATGTTGAACGGGAAATCAAATGAACTTTATCTAACGGTTAATCCCGCAAAAATATTGGAGATTGCCAGCTATTTCAATCAGGAAATGGGTTTTCCGCTGGTTTCCATGTTTGCTAATGATGAAACTGGTTTGTGCGACCATTATGCCCTTTATTATGGTTTTGCCGATCGCGAAAAGGGATTGTTTGTAACACTGATCACCCTGATTGATCCGGCTGAACCCTTTTTTAAATCCATCGCCGGCCAGATCCATGCGGCCGCACGGTATGAACGGGAAATCAAGGATTTATTTGGGCTTACTCCGGTGGGTCACCCCAATCCGAAACGACTGGTCTTTCACAGCAACTGGCCAACAAAAACATATCCTCTGCGTAAAAGCTTTGATGTGAAAGAAAAACCGAGTTTCGCCAATGAAAAAATCACCTTCACCAAGGTGATTAGCGAGGGCGTTTACGAGATTCCGGTGGGACCGGTTCATGCCGGGATCATCGAACCCGGCCATTTCAGATTCAGTGTGGCCGGTGAACCGATCATTAACCTTGAAGCCCAATTATATTTTGTCCATAAAGGGATTGAAAAAATGTGCGAAGGGGAAAGTATTGAAAAGTGTCTGTACGTGTCCGAACGAATCTCCGGGGATGAGAGCTTTACCAACTCAATGGCTTATTGTCAGGCGCTTGAAAAGATTGCTGGCGTAAAAATTCCCCTAAGAGCTGAATTTACCCGGGTTATTTTTGCGGAACTGGAAAGGCTGACCAGTCATCTTGGCGATCTTGGTGGAATATGTACCGACGTGGCCTATGGCTTTGCCGCCTACCAATTTACGATGATGAAAGGCTGGGCCTACAACATTGCTGATGAGCTCTGCGGGATGCGGTTTTTAAGAGGGGTCAATAAACCCGGCGGGGTCAGAAAAGAATTTGTTGCCGGTAAAGAAAAAACGGTCATTGAACAATTGAAAAAAATAAAAACAGAGCTTGAGGATACGGTGGAAATGATGAAATCAAACGGACTGTTCATTGATCGGGTTGAAAACACCGGGATTCTCAGTGAAAAGATTGCCATTGATTTAAATGCGGTGGGACCGCCGGGACGGGCCTCGGGAATCCATTATGATGTCCGAAAAGCCTTTCCAACAGAAGCCTATCAACAACTCACATTTACGATCCCAGCGCATCATAACGGCGATGTCAATTGCCGGATGAATGTAAAAATAGAAGAGTGTTTTCAAGCCATGGATTTAATCATAGCAGCAATCGCAAAAATGCCGACGGGTAAGATCAGCGTGACGCTTGAATCAGTGGAACCGTATCAATTTGCTTTTGGCATCACTGAAGCACCACGAGGGGAAAATATCCACTGGATCATGACCGGAGAAAATAATACCATCTTCCGGTATAAAATCAGAACGCCTTCGTTTTGCAACTGGCCGGCTTTGTGCCATGCGGTTAAGGGCAATATTGTCCCGGATTTTCCGCTGATTAACAAGAGTTTCAATTTATCCTATGCCGGAAATGATTTGTAAGGAGGACGAAAATGTTTAAAAAAATCAGAAAAATTATAAAGTACCCAAGATTGACTCAGGACTATCCCAAACATTCCTCTATTGCAGTTCCTTTTATTGGCAAACCGGAAATTGATCAAAAAAAATGCACCCGCTGCGGGACCTGTGTGAATCGCTGCCCATCCGGTGCGATTGTCCTAAATCGTGACAAAAATGACATTGGCATCAATTATGACGAATGCATATTTTGCGGTCTCTGCGCAGAAATTTGCCCGGCGGAAGCGGTGGCGATGACCAGTCAGTTTGAGCTGGCGGAGAAAGACCGCGACAAGCTTAGAAAGAATCCGATCATTATTGGTGAACGGACGTATCTGGACAAATCATACGAAATCATTTGCAGCGAACTGAAGGCTAATATCAACAAAACATTTGGCCGCAGTCTGCAGATCAGAGAAGTGGATGCCGGGTCATGCAATGGCTGTGACTCTGAAATTAACGCCTTGAACAACCCTTTTAACGATGTGGAACGCTTGGGAATTCATTTTGTCGCGTCCCCCCGGCACGCGGATATGCTCCTGGTGACCGGAACGGCCACTCGAAACATGCAGCTGGCCCTGGCTAAAACCTATAATGCTACCCCGGATCCCAAGCTAGTGGTGGCGGTGGGAGCCTGTGCCTGCAGCGGTGGTATCTTCAAGGATACCTATGCAACCTGCAACGGCATTGATCGCATTGCTCCGGTCGATGTTTATATTCCCGGCTGTCCCCCGAGACCCCAAGCCATCCTGTATGGGATCTTAAAAGCATTGAACCGGATCGAATAAACTTAGTTTCTAATCGGATTAAATACAGGGTGGATTAAAAAATTAAATAGCGTTCAATTTTAAAGAATGAGACCGTCGTTTAAGGTGCTGGGTGTATCTTAATCGACGGTGGTTTACATTTAAGCGAAGAATTCAACTTAATTATCTTAAAAAAAGTTGTAATTTGTGATATTAAAAAGTAAACTTAGTGATGGAAGTTTTATTCATTGTTTCTTTAAGAAGTTTCTTAAAGAAATCATCATACCGGGAGAGTCAACCCGAGCTTTAATAGACTTTTATACTTTAGGCAAGAGAGGAAAAAATGGGTTTTTTAGAAATTTTAAAGGCAATCTTTCTGGGGATTGTGGAAGGTTTAACCGAGTGGCTGCCCATCAGCAGCACCGGACACATGATATTGGTAGATGACGTTATTAAATTGAATATGTCAGATCCGTTTATCGAAATGTTTTTGTATGTGATTCAATTGGGGGCAATTTTAGCCGTTGTTTATATCTATTGGCATAAACTGGTGCCGTTTTCCATTAAAGATAAAAAAATAATGATCAGAAAAAACACCGTCGTTCTCTGGTCAAAAATAGCGGTGGCCTGTATCCCAGGTATTTTAGCCTATTTGTTGCTGGATAGCCTTTTCGATACCTACTTTATGAATTCAATTACCGTTGCCGCCATGCTGATTCTGTATGGGATTCTTTTTATTGTCATTGAGAATTACAATAAAAAGCACCAACCGGAAGTCGTCAAATTATCACAGATGACCTATAAAAAAGCTTTGCAGATTGGCGCATTTCAGGCTTTGTCGATTGTACCGGGAACATCCCGATCCGGGGTTACAATCCTGGGCGGGATGATTCTGGGAACATCCCGAACGGTGGCTGCCGAATTTACCTTCTTTATGGCCATTCCGGTGATGTTTGGGATCAGCCTTTTAAAACTGATTAAATTCGGCTTTGCTTTTACCGGTTGGGAAGTCGTTATTCTATTGGTCGGGATGATTTCAGCTTTTATCACCTCCGTATTGGCGATTAAATTTTTAATGACCTATATCAAAAAGCATGACTTCAAAATATTCGGTTGGTACCGCATTGTTTTGGGTGTGATCGTATTGCTGTATTTCTTTATCACCGGTAATTAGGACGATTTAAAATACCACGAATGTTGAAAGGAACAAAGAGAAATGATTAAGATCGATCAGGAAAAATGTGTTGGTTGTGGCACATGTGTTGATGATTGTTTTACCCGGGATCTTGTGATTGAAGATGATAAGGCACAAGCCCTTGATCAAACCTGCATTAAATGCGGCCATTGTATTGCTATTTGTCCGGTAAATGCGGTTAGCATCAGTGACTACGACATGGGTGACGTAAAGGAGTACGAACCAGCCAGCTTTGATATTGAACCGGAAAAGCTACTGAATTTTATTCAATTCAGACGTTCAGTTCGTCAGTTCAAAGACAAACCCATCGAAAAAGAAAAGCTGGAAGCAATTATTGAAGCCGGACGTTTTACGCCAACTGGCGGTAATCGTCAGCCGGTGTCTTTTGTGGTGGTTCAGGAAGAACTTTCAGAATTGACCGGACTGGCGCTGGAAAGCCTTAACGAATTGGGCAAACAGTTACTGGCGGATAAAGAAAATACCCCACCCTTAATTGCGTATTATGCTAAGCGTTGGCTGCAGATGTATGAAGGCTATCTGGCCAATCCGGAAAAACCGACTGATTTATTTTTTAATGCCAAAGCAGTGATGATTGTTGTCTCAGAATCACCCATCGATGGCGGCCTGGCTGCCACCTCCATGGAACTGATGACTCACGCTCAGGGACTGGGCATGTATTACAGCGGCTTTTTTGTCCGGGCAGCGGCCAACAGTGAAAAACTAAGACGCTTTCTGGGAATTGCAGATAGTAACAAACAGGTGATTGCCTGTCAGGTGATGGGATACCCCAAAGTGTCTTATCAACGAACCGTGCCCCGAAAAAAAGCAGAAGTATCCTGGCGATAAGACCATCATCCTGGGAGTAACAGCGTTTAAAGGTGAGGTGAATGATGGCTTATCTGGAATTCCGAAATATTCAGTTGAAATATGAACAGCGGACGATTTTTTCAGGCTTAAATCTGGAAATCGAGCGCCAGGAAAAAGTTCTTTTTTGTGCGCCCTCGGGTCGGGGAAAGACCAGCCTGGTTAAAATGCTGCTGGGATTTGTGGTACCGGAAGCAGGTGAAATCTTTGTCGATGGGATTAAACTGTCTGGCGAAACGGGGAATAGTATTCGCAGTAAAATTTCTTATGTGAGCCAGGATGCTGATATTCCCAAAGGGATTGTCAGTGATGTTTTCGCGGATGTTTTTAAATTTCAGGTGAACCGCCATTTAAATTATCAGGAAGCAGTTTTGAGTGACTGGCTTAAAACCATGTCCCTGTCAGAAGATACCCTGGAAAAAAACGTCGACGCCCTTTCTGGAGGCGAACGGCAGCGGCTGGCTCTGATTATGGGGATTCTTCTGGATCGGGACATCTGGATCCTGGACGAAATAACCACCGGGCTGGATCATGAGCTGAAGAAAAAAATGGTGGAGTTGCTTTTGAGCTACGACAAAACCATTTTAGTGGTCTCCCACGACGACATTTATAAAAATCAGGGACTAAGAGAAGTGAGCTGGTAATGGGCGTTCAAGAAATACCTTTTTATACCCCTTTTTATCTACTGATCTTTGTTGTGCCGATGGCCATCATCAATTATAAACTGGGAGTCGGACTCAATAAGCGGATCATCTATTCTTTGTTCCGCATGACCATCCAGCTGGTGCTGGTGGGCTTTTTTCTGCAGTACATCTTCTTATTCAACAACCTCTGGGTTAATTCGGCCTATGTTTTATTTATGATCGGAGCGGCCGGGTTATCCACCGTTAAAACCTGCGGATTGACCATGAAGAATCAGTTTTTGCCGATTGTAATCGGATTTGGTGTTCCCAATCTGATTATGATTCTTTTTATTAATCAATTTGTGATCGGACTTGACAATATTTTTGACGCTCAATATTATATCCCCTTGGTGGGAATGCTGTTGGGCAACAGTCTCAGTGGCAACATCATTGGGATCAATACCTTTTACACCGGTTTAAGACAAAATGAACGACAGTATCAGTATCGCCTGGCGCTGTCAGCCAACCAGTGGGAATCCACCCTGCCCTGGTACAAAGAGGCCATTATCGCCTGCATGAACCCAATCATTGCCTCTACTGAAACCGTTGGTCTGGTGTCCCTGCCGGGGATGATGACCGGTCAGATTCTCGGGGGCTCGATGCCGATGACCGCCATTGTTTATCAGATTGTCATCATGGGAGCGATTCTGATCTCCCGCTATTTTGGGATCCACTGTTCGATTCTGTTAACTCGGAAGAAGGCCTTTGACCCTTATGATCGCTTGATTCTTTAGATTGGCGCAAAAAATTCCCGTTAGTCAAATAATTAGTTCATTTATTTCCATCGTTCTTCGTGATAAAATATAAAAAATTGAATCTGTTTAAAAATCGCGAGGTAGAAAATGTCCTATAAAGATTTAACACCAGATACTGTCATTGAATATATTAAAGCATATACGGATATTTTTCCGACCGATGCCAGGCTTGAAGTTTATGAGGTTGGCGGCGGTGAAGACGACGGGGATGGCTTTGTCAACCATATTTATCGGGTTTGGGATGAAACCGGAAAGTCGGTTATTCTCAAACAGGCTAAACCCTACCTGAAGCTATTTGGTGAAGGGGTACCCCTGACCGCCAAGCGCAACCAGTTAGAATCCGAAATCATTAAACTGAGATCCGCCATCACCCCAGAGTATTTGCCGGAAATGTATCATCTCGATCCCGACAATAATCTCTTCGTTTACGAGGATTGCGGACGCCTGAAGATTATGCGTTTTGAATTGATCAAGGGCAAGCGGTTCCCCGAATTCCCCAAACAGATTGGTGAATTTCTGGCCAAATCGAATTTCTATACATCCGAGATTTATTTGGATCAGATTGCCCATAAGGGGCTGGAATGCAAATTTATGAATCCCGAGATGCGGGTCATTATGGAAACCATCCTGTTTCTGCGGGAATCCTTTATTGAGGGTGACGTCGATTTGCCGGCCGGCGATCCCAATCATCTGGCCATGAGCGATCTGCTCTGGGAAAAACGGGAATTGCGGGTTGAACTGCTGAAGCTGCGGGGCATTTTTATGAAGAAAAGCGAATGTCTGGTTCATGGCGATTTGCATACGTCCAACATTATGATTGACGAAAACGAAATGAAAATCATCGATATGGAATACCCGTTTATGGGTCCATCCTCATCCGATACCGGTTATCTGGTGGGAAACCTGGTTTATGAATATATTGCCTGGTTCCACCATGAAGAAGGAAGTAAAGCGTCCCGGAAAGCCTATCGCCAGGAAATGCTGGGTTATATCAGAGATTTAATTACCGAATATCAGCGGGTTTATACGGCCTGCTGGGATCAGGATGCCAAGCCGATGTACCGGGAGTATACCGAGTATCGGGATGATTTGCTGAGAACCTATATTAAAGAGGTCTGCGGCTTCACCGGCTGCCAGATTGTCAGTCGGGTCGGTGGCATTGTGCCCCTGCCGGATTTTGATGTAATCAAGAACCCGGTTAGCCGGAACTGCGCCAGACGACTGTCGTTGCTGATTGCCGATGCGCTGATTATGAAGCGGGAAGAAATGGAATCGGCGGTCGACATCATCGCTTTGATCGAAACCATTACCTATCGCTATTTTGATGTGATGAAGGCGTTAAAAAACTGATGTAAAGTCAGAGAGACAAATTAAGATGACTATTAAAAACTCAAGTGATTTTCTTGCTTGAGTTTTTTGTTTGCTGAAATGTCGGTGGGGAATGTTTATTCTTACAGAATTGTGGTAAAATAATAATACGAAAATAGGTTGGAACGAACATCGAAATCTTTTTTATAAAAAAGGGAGGGTTAAGCGAAATACAGGGGTTAATTAAAAGACCGGACAAGCAAGTGAAAGTTTGACTGAAATCGGTTGCTATATAAATCAGCCGGTCAAACTGTGGTTAAGTAATTAGGATAACGTGCAGAAATGGGATTCCAGCTATTCTTGTAAAAATAATTATTCAGGAGGGAAGAATCATGAAAAAAAATAAATTAACGCTTTATCTTTTAGCCATAACCATCATGATGGTTTCGGTACTTTTTATGGGGGCAAGCTGCAGTTCAACCACAGCCAATGTCAGCAATGCGGTGATGACAACTGGAGTAGATGACAGTTCCATGCCAATTGACAATGTGACAGAATTCCCGGTCAATACCGATGTATATGTAGCCGCTGAATTGCATAATGCGCCAGACGATACGAATATTACCTTTATCTGGTATTTTGAAGGCCAGGAAGTGGATTCAGTTACGATTAATAATGGCGACGTCAGCGATGCACCACTTTGGGGAATTCTTCCCGCCGACCTGGTCAATAAAGCGGGAAAATATGCTGTAGAGATTTACATTGATGATCGGACCGATCCCGATACGGTAACAGAATTCGTCGTTAAATAAAACGAACAAAAGCGCAGGCAGATGCCTGCGCTTTTAAATTGCCTTTAAAAGGCTGCGTCAGATAATTCATAAGGTGTTTCCTGATAAACGTAGTAATTTAACCAGTTACTGAATAACAGGTTAGCATGGCCTCGCCACCGCACCACTGGGGGCTGGGTGGGATCATCATTAGGGTAATAGTTCATGGGGACATTAATCGGTTTACCCTGGGAAACATCACGGTCGTATTCGCCTTTTAATGTTTCAGGATCATATTCACTGTGGCCGGTGACAAAAATCTGGCGGCCGTTTTGAGCTATTGCGATATAAACCCCAGCTTCGTTTGATGCCGCCATCACCTCCAGATCCGGGTGGGCATCAATGAGTTCCCGATGAATACTGGTGTGCCGGGAATGGGGAGCGTAAAAGGTATCATCAAAGCCCCTAAACAGCTTCACATAACTTTGTTCCAGATGATGTTCAAAAACACCAAAGGCTTTTTCGGGCAATAAATACTTTTGAATACCATAATGATAGTAAAGTCCGGCCTGGGCCCCCCAGCAGATATGCAAGGTGGAAAAAACATTGGTTTTGCTCCAATCCATAATTTGGGTGAGCTCATCCCAGTAGTCCACATCTTCAAACTCCAGGGTTTCTATCGGGGCTCCGGTGATAATCAGCCCATCAAAACGTTGGTCTTTGATATCTTCGAAGTAACAATAGAAAGAACCCAAATGTTCGGATGAGGTATTCTTGCTTTCATAGGTTTTAGTTTGTAGTAGGGTTACTTCGATTTGTAGTGGGGTATTTCCCAACAACCGCAGAAGCTGGGTTTCGGTCGAAATTTTCGTGGGCATCAGGTTGAGGATGGCAATTTTTAACGGACGAATGTCCTGGTGACTGGCCCGGTTGGCATCCATCACAAAGATATTTTCATTGCTTAAAATTTGGCTGGCTGGCAGGTTGTTGGGTATTTTAATGGGCATGTTTTCACCTCCGGGTGATTTGTTTTAAGAAAACTAAAGGGCTTTGGTTAGCGCCTGATCCAAATCAGCCAGGATATCATCAATGTGCTCCAGACCAATCGATAAACGAATCATGTCTTCGGTAATCCCGGCGGCAATCAGGTCATCACCGGAAAGTTGCTGATGGGTGGTGGTGGCAGGATGGATAACCAGCGATTTGGCATCGGCCACATTGGCTAAATGGGTAAACAAGGTCAGACTGTCAATGAATTTCCGGGCCGCGGCGATACCGCCTTTAATGCCAAAGGTAAAGATTGAGCCGGGACCTTTTTTAAAGTATTCATCCGATAGTGCCTTGTAGGGGTTGTCTGGCAGCGATGGATAATTTACCCAGGTAACCTGAGGATGAGCACTTAAAAAAGCAACCACTTTTTGGGTGTTCTCCAGATGACGGTCTAAACGCAGGGATAAGGTTTCCAATCCCTGTAAAAGCAGGAAGGCATTAAAAGGACTGATGCAGGCACCGGTATCCCGAAGCAGTTGAACGCGTGCCTTCAAAATAAAGGCCGCAGCCCCAATGTCGGTAGCATAGGTAATCCCGTGGTAACTGGCATCTGGGGTAGTGAATACCGGGAAACGGCCACTGGCCGCCCAGTCAAAGGTTCCGCCATCAACGATAATACCGCCGATGGTGGTGCCATGTCCGCCGATAAATTTAGTCGCCGAATAGACGACGATATCCGCACCAAAATCCAACGGTCTGAACAAATAGGGGGTCGCAAAGGTATTATCAACGATTAGCGGGAGACCGTTCTCATGAGCGATTTTGGCAACCACCTTAACGTCCACAATATTAATAGCAGGATTTCCTAACGATTCAATATAAACTGCTTTGGTGTTTTCGTTAATGGCGGCTCTGAAATTTTCAGGATTATCTGGGTTGACAAAAGTTGTTTTAATGCCCAGACGGGGTAGGGTAGTGCTTAATAAATTGTAGGTGCCGCCATAGAGCGTCGAGGCAGCAACCAGCTCATCTCCGGTGCCGGCGATGTTTAAAATTGTTGCGGTAATAGCTGCTGAGCCAGAAGCAAAGGCCAGAGCGCCAACGCCGCCTTCTAATAGAGCCATCCGTTCTTCCAGAACACTGGTGGTGGGGTTCATGATTCGGGTATAGATATTTCCGGGTTCCTGTAAGCCGAAAAGCCGTTCGGCGTGTTCGCTATTGTCAAAAACATAAGAGGTGGTTTGGTAAATCGGTACAGCCACCGAATGGGTAGTGGGATCAGGGCTTTGACCGCCATGAAGTTGAAGGGTTTCAAATTTTCGAGTATCTTTCATAATCGTATCTCCTTTGGATCTTTAATTTATTTCGATTTCATGAATCCAACATTACATATCATTCCAGTAGGAATTATAAGCAATATAACACGAATGACTGGTTGTTGTCAATATGTAAAATAAAGAATGAAAAATTAACATGATATTAATAACTAATCGTTTGACATTAGTAAAAATTAGGTCTATAATAAACCAAAATACACGTTGCAGTTCAACAGGGTTGTAGAGAAGTTTATTTTCTCATCTGTAGTGTGTCCTGAGAGGAATATCATGGAAGAGTTAAGAAGAAACTTAAATGAATATTATTACGTTAACACCCAAAGCTATTGGTTTTTTAGCTTTGGTTACTTTGCGTGTAATAAATTAAGTTCCTTTGAGAATCCAAACCCATGAGAAATTTTTAGCGATACATGTGTATTGAATAAAAGTTGATTTTTAGGAGGCTTCTTAGGAAGTCTCCTTTTTTTTTCGCAAATATAAACAACCAAATAAGTTGCTGGCAAGCGGTTGTATACTATCTGCGAATCACCGGAACGGCAAATGCAAATTCCGGTGGTCTTCCGTGCACAGAAGATAAAAAATGGCGTGAAGTAGTTAGTGAGAAAGATAATGGAGGAAGATATGATAATAGTAGTTAAACCTAACACAAAAGAAGAAGATGTTCAGAGGTTGATCAAGATGATTGAAACACAAGGACTAAATATTCATTATTCAAAAGGTGTGGATCACACCATTCTGGGAATAGTAGGGGACACAACTTTGGCAGATGTGGAAAAAATCCGTTCAAATCGTATTGTAGAAAATGTGCTTCGGGTTCAGGAACCCTATAAAAAAGCTAACCGGCTTTTTCATCCCGACGATACGATCATTAATGTCAAGGGCAGAAAAGTGGGCGAGGGAACCATTAGCGTCATGGCTGGCCCATGTTCAGTGGAAAGCGAAGAACAGATTGTTTCGATTGCCAAAAGTGTCAAAGAATCGGGAGCTACCTTTCTTCGTGGGGGCGCCTTCAAACCACGAACCTCGCCATATGCTTTCCAGGGCTTAGGTTACGAAGGATTGGAACTTTTAAAAATCGCCAGAAAAGAAACTGGACTGCCAATTGTCAGTGAACTGATGTCACTGGAACATCTGGATGCTTTTGAAGATGTGGATATCATTCAGGTTGGCGCCAGAAACATGCAGAATTTTGATTTGCTTCGGGAATTAGGAAAAATCGACAAGCCGATTCTGCTAAAACGAGGAATGTCATCCACCATGCAGGAATTTCTGATGTCGGCTGAATACATCATGAAGGAAGGGAATAATAAGGTCATCTTGTGTGAACGGGGGATTCGAACCTTTGAAACAGCGACCCGAAACACCCTGGATATCAGCTGTATCCCAGTGTTAAAACAGAAAAGTCATTTACCCATTATTATTGATCCCAGCCATGCCACCGGTCTGGCCTGGACCGTGGAAGCATTAACCAAAGCGGCCATTGCGGCTGGTGCAGATGGTGTAATGATAGAGGTCCATAATAATCCGGAAGAAGCCCTTTGTGATGGTGAACAATCGATTACTCCAGAACAATTCCATAAAATCATGATCACGGTGAAAAAATATGCGGAATTTGAAAACAAGGTGATGTAATGAAAAAAAGAGAAGATTCCATTGTAGGCTTTATCGGCCTGGGCCTGATGGGCGGTGCGCTGGCCATGGGACTCAGGAAGCAGGGGCCAAAACAAATTTGGGGTTATGATTTAAACCCGGCCGTTATTGAAAAAGCACTGTCACAGGGTGTGATCGATGCCGGCGTCAGCGATTCAGCGGGGCTTCAGGAAATGTTGCCCCAATGTGATCTGGTTTTTATCTGCCTCACACCGATGGATACGTTGGCATTTTTGGCTCTGTACATGGAAGACTTCAAACCGGGGGCTTTGGTCACTGATATTATCGGCGTGAAGGAAATTGTTTTTAAAAGCTTGGGAAATCTGCTAAGAAAAGATATTGACTATGTTCCGGGTCATCCCATGGCCGGAAGCGAGAAGGAAGGTTTTGGGGGCGCCGATGATTCGATTTTTAAAAACCGGAACTATATCCTGACACCCTTGCCCAGCAATCAGCCAGATAATATTCAATTAATCCGGGATATCATTACCGATTTGGGATTTAATCACATTGTTGAGACGACCACCGAAATTCACGACGAAAAAATCGCTTTCACCTCCCAGCTTTGCCATGTGATCGCCGCTGCCCTGGTGGATTGTGAAGATGATCTCGCCATCACCGATTTTGAGGGCGGAAGTTTTGGTGATCTGACCCGCATTGCCATGATCAATGCACCGATGTGGACTGAGCTGTTTATGTGCAACCGTAAAAATCTCTTGGATCAGATTGATAAATTTGAGTCCAGTTTGGAAGCTATGAAAGAAATGATCCGGTTAGATGAAAAGGAAGAATTAATCGACCGACTTAAATCGGTCCGGGAAAAAAGAGTTGCCATGGGGGAGATCCGGGAGGCGAAGAACTTAAAAAATCTGTGAGTTTGCTTAAGAGATTATCCGTGAAAACAGTTACATCAGTCTGAAAATGATTACGCGCTTGACTTAATTTCTTAGGGGAGTATACTCTAGTTAAAGAAACATTTTAAACCACAATTTTTGGTGGGAACAAAATGATGAGGGCAAAAGTTAAATAAAAAATTGGAGCAAAAATATCATGAAATTATGTAATCTGCCATCTCTTGGTATGAGAAACATAAAAACGGTGCTGGCGGTATTTATCTGTGTGGTAGTATTCGCAATGATGGGACCGGAGTTTAACCCATTGTTTGCTGCAATTGCAGCCGTGCTTACCATGGGTCCAAGTATTGAAAATTCCATTGAAACAGGCTGGAATCGGATATTAGGTACCATTATTGGTGGAGCAGCAGGGATCTTGGGCATTTTTGTTGCTAATTTAATCCCTTTTCACTTTGCGTACGTGGCGGTTATTCCGTTAGGAATCTTGTCGCTGATCTATTTGTGTAATAATTTCAATAAGGCTGATGCCATTGTCATTGCCTGCGTGATGTTTCTCAGCGTAATGACCACCTATCCTCAGGATATGGGGAGTTATATGCTGGCAACACTCAGGCTTTTAGAAACTGCTTTTGGTATTATTGTCGCTTTTCTGATTAATCGCTTTATCAAAGTGCCGGAGTGCGATGAGAAAA
Organism: uncultured Acetobacterium sp.; assembly: GCF_963664135.1. Lineage (NCBI taxonomy): Bacteria > Bacillati > Bacillota > Clostridia > Eubacteriales > Eubacteriaceae > Acetobacterium > uncultured Acetobacterium sp. Next base: position 2,823,141 of record NZ_OY760905.1, read on the forward strand.
CGGCCGAAGAGCAATCAGAGACAAACGCGGATGCAAACTTAATCACCTTGAATGAAAATTCAGGTGGTGAACATAAGAAATTCAAAATAGTGAGTATCCTATATATGATATTCAAACCCTAGGTTTTATGTTTTTTCTGGATTTTTGTGACGTCTGGAGAGACTAAAATATATAGTTACCCCTCCCCTTAAAAAAGAGACCACCCTGATACCAGGTGGTCTTTTTTTAGTTAAGTATTTTTGTTTGGGGCGTTTATTATTTGAAAATTGGTTAGTTAAGATAGCCAATGAGGGTTAGTTTTTCCTTAAAGATAGCAGTGAGTTCTGGTAAGGCTGAAGGCTTGATACTGGCAATCACCGTGGTGGCTGGACCGGCAGAATCCACCATATTCAGATCATTAGGTACTGCTTCAAATTGGCGATGATGAATGGTGGCAAGATTCGCGGCTTCGTATAAGATCCCTTTGGAACCACAGGGAATGATCTCATTAACACCAGCATTTTTAACTAAGGTTCTTAGATCCTGATAGTCGGCAATTTCTGAATCACCATCAACAATGAGGGCAGCGCCGTATTTTGGTTGACCGATGCAGATCACCATATCACCGGTAACAGAGGGCGTAATGCGCAGGGCATCTGTCCTTCCCATGACAAAGATGCCAAAGCCAGTCATACAGGTTTTGAAATTTTCTTCGGTGGAACCGTTAATGGGTAGATCCTCAATGCCAGCCCGTTCCAGTTCTTCACGAATACCCTGAATTAGAGCTTCCCCGGTAGGAAACATTTCTCCGACGATGGTGTTGGAGAGGCCAATAATCTGGGCGCCACAGGCTAGCAGTTCAAAAAGACAAACCCGGGCGGCAAAAATAGCGATGTACTTGGTGGGCACACACAATTCATCCCCGGGCTTTTCCCCGACACCACCGCTGCTGTCGCAGGCGGTGACCAGAAGGGAATCGGGAAATTCAATGACTGACAGATCACGATATTGATAAGTTTTCATATGATCCTCCTTTCGGGGATTCGTTTTTAAATAATTCACAAAGTAATAATTGCTCGGTTGTAGTTTTTGTGTTTAGTTGATTGGCTTTTAATTTGGTTCCTGACTATGCTTTGGTAGTGGTTGCAGAAGATACCTGATTTTTAACCGATTCTGGCAGGGCTTTAAATACAGTGGCAGCAATCAGGGCGTTGATTCCGCCAACCAGTGCCAGCGGAAACATCATCGCAATCAGACCAGGCCAGGTTAACATCGGTACCAGCAGTGGTGAACAGAGTAACAGCAGAATCGGTCCGTTACAGATGGCGGCAACAATGACACTGACAATCAGGCCAACGATATCATTGGCGATTTTTTTAACGAAAACATAGGTATACCAGGTAGCAACCATGATTAGTCCCATGCCCAGCCCAATAGCAAGGTGAACGGGTAAGGTCATCGGGAACCCGGAGGTGAGTGCGGTCAAAAGATGACCAATAATAGCAATAATTGCGCCCGCCACAGGACCCATCAATAGAGTGCCTAAAAAGGCTGGTAGAGAATCGAAGGCGATGGTGCCAAAAACTTTTAATTGAGCGCCCACAAAAGAGAGGGCAATTAAAAGCGCCATAAAGACTAATTGTCGGGTGTTGATTTTCATTTAGAACTCCTTGATTTTTATTATAAAGCATTTTAAGTGGGATAAAAAGACGCTGAAGACAAATTGTCACCTTCAAACAAAAAAAGTTCACACCCAATACAGATGCAAACTTTACCGTCGTTCAAATGGAATCATTTCTGGTAGGTCTCCTGAGTTAGCTTCATCGCAGTTTGTCCCTTCCCGTGAGGTGGTGATGACAAGTGCTCCAACAATACAGTGGTGGGTCCCTACAGGATTTTAACCTGTTTCCCTATTCTCCTTTTACAAGGCACCAAAAAAGCTTTATTCACTTGGGAAAATGATAGCATATAAAAGATGCGCTTGTCAAATTGAGATTCAATTTGACCGATAATCATTATAATAGAAATTTAAGCATCACCAAAACTATTGGAAGTGAGAGGGAGTAAATTCTAGCGAAGGTAGCGATCAAAACCTAGGGGAATGATAAAAATTCACACCAAATATTCCAGCTATAATTCATTGTGCTGACACCTCGGAGTATGATACAATACTGCACAAAATGATTAATACTAAGAGGTATAAAAATTGATTCTAATGATCGACAACTATGATTCTTTTACCTACAATTTAGTCCAGTATTTGGAAGGACTAAATGAAACGGTGATTGTAAAAAGAAATGATAAAATCACGCTGGATGAGATTGCTGCGATGGCACCGTCCATGATTGTTTTATCACCGGGGCCATGCACCCCCAACGAATCAGGCATTTGTCTGGATGTCGTGGATCGTTTTAAAGGCGAAATTCCCATTTTGGGCATTTGCCTAGGCCATCAAATCATTGGCCAGGCCTTTGGATGCAAGATTACCAAAGCACTGGAACCAGTCCACGGCAAGGTTCATGCCATTTCCCATGATAATGCCGGCGTGTTTGGAGGGCTAAATAATCCGCTGAAGGTGACCCGGTATCATTCTCTGGTGGTGGAAAACAAAGAGATCCCTGATTTTTTTGAGATCACAGCCACAACCGACGACAATGAGATTATGGGCATGCGACATAAAGACTATCACATTGAAGGGGTTCAGTTTCATCCGGAAGCGATTCTTACCGAAATGGGCATGGAATTATTGGACAACTTTTTTCAATCTACAAAAGCGAATGGTGCAAGATGCTAATACAAGAAATAAAAACCGACTTAACAAGTTTTGAAAGCTATCTTTTATTTAAAGATGAGCCTTACAGTTTCTTTCTGGACAGCGGAAGAGACCCGGACAGCCTGGGACGCTATTCATTTATTGGCGGGAGCCCTTTTCTGGTCTTTACCAGCAAAGCTGACGCCATAACCGTGAAAACAGCAGCCGAAACGAAAACGGTTACGGGAGATCCTTTTGATGAACTGCAAAAACTCTTGAAACAGTACCAGATGGATTATGAATCCCGGTTTCCCTTTTTAGGCGGGGCGGTGGGTTATTTTTCCTATGACCTCTGTCATCATCTGGAAGAGTTTCCCCGCAGCGCCGTGGATGATGTCAATATTCCCGATTGCTTTATGGGTTTTTATGACGGGATTGTGATCGTTGATCATAAAGAGAATAAAACCTATGTGGCGGCTCTGGGGATTAAGGAAAATGAAGCCGATATTGTCAGCCGCTTAACCGAAAAATTTGTCGGCGATCCCAAGGTGGAAATCCGTTCAGACTTTAAAATCAAAGAGAATGTTGAATTCCGGGGCAATTTCACCAAACCGGAATACATGAAAGCGCTGGATGCAGTTCACGAATACATTCTGGCTGGGGATATTTACCAGACCAACTTGACTCAGCGGTTTAACGCTGATTTACAGATCAGCCCACTGGAATTATACAGCGAACTGAGAAAAATCAACCCAGCTCCCTTTGCCAGTTATATCGATTTTGGGGAAGGCCAGATTGTCTCCAGTTCACCGGAGCGTTTTATTCTGGTTCAGGGCCGAAACATTGAAACCCGACCAATTAAAGGAACCATGCCCCGGGGCAAAACGCCAGAAGAAGATGCGGCCAATCGTGATACTCTGGTCAACAGCGAAAAGGACAAAGCCGAACTGTTGATGATTGTCGATCTGGAACGAAATGATCTGGGAAAAATCGCTAAAACCGGCACGGTTAAGGTGCCGGAATTGTTTAAACTGGAAACATACCAGACGGTGTTTCACCTGGTCTCAACCGTTACCGCTGAATTAAAGGACGATCTAGATGCCATCGATTGTGTCAAAGCGACCTTCCCAGGCGGCTCGATTACCGGCGCACCGAAAATCCGGGCGATGGAAATTATTGACGAATTGGAGCCGACCCAGCGAAACATTTATACCGGTTCGATCGGTTATATTGGTTTCAATGGCGATCTGGATCTCAACATCGTTATCCGGACGATCGTCTGTAAGGATGGCAAAGGCTATTTTCAGGTCGGCGGCGGAATTGTCTGGGACTCCGACAATGAGTCTGAATATCAAGAAACCTTCGATAAGGGTCGAGCCCTGATGGACGCATTAAAGCGCTATTAATAGACAACCGTGAGCTTCGCTGACGGTTTGCGCCAAACACCAGAAGAAATCGCGATGCGAATTTCTTCTTTGTCGCGGGCAGTCGCCAACTACAAGCAAGCTTGTGATTAGGCTCGTTACCTTCGCGAATTTCTTCACTGTACGTCACGAAATAGTTTGCGGAAACCGACATCAAAGCAATCATTGTTCAAAATTTAAAATTTCGTAGTTTCTAAATAAAAAATTCAAGGGGGAGCCCAATGGATTACGTCAGTTATAACGGAAACCTGTCAAACGAATGCCAGATGCCGCTGGATCAGGGGTTTCTCTACGGTTATGGGGTATTTGAAACCATCAATGTTGCAAATAGCAAGCCGGTATTCTTTGATGAACATATGGAGCGGTTTAAAAAGAGCGCTCTGGTGATGGGGCTGCATTTACAAAATGATCTGGATCAGATCCGGACTGATTGCGAAAAAATCATTGAAAAAAACAGGATCGATCGGGGCGGGCTGCGGATTACTCTCAGTAAGGGAATCAAAGCCGACAACCTGCTGATCACCGCCCGAGAAAATCATTATGATCAGGAGATGTTT